>SXXK01000033.1 GCA_005791255.1 Planctomyces sp. | reverse complement strand
TTCGTCGGCGATGATCACGATGAATGGCAGCCGTTCGGGAATGGCGGCGGCCTCCGGATCATTTTCGCCGGCTCCCAGTCGTTCCAGAATCTCGGCCCGGCCCAGTTTGTTGAAGCTGTCAAGGTGTCGAACCCCGACCCGCGCCAGCAGGTCATACCGTTCTTCCATCGTATCCACAGCCCAGGCCAGCACCGCTTCCGCCTTCTTCATGTCGGTGATCACCGGATGCATCAGATGCGGAATGCGTTTATAGGGGCTCAGTTCCACCATTTTGGGGTCGATCATCAGCATCCGGACTTCGTCGGGTGTCCGCGTCATCAGCAGCGAGATGATCAGAGTGTTGAGGCACACGCTTTTTCCGGTTCCGGTGCGTCCGGCGATCAGCAGGTGCGGCATTTTTGCCAGGTCCACGGCCAGCGGTCGACCGCTGACGTCCTTGCCCAGAAACAGCGGCAGCCGCAGCGATTCGCAGCCGACACCGGTGGACTGCAGCAGCTCACGCAGGCGGACCATCACCTGCTTCTCATTGGGCACTTCAACACCGACCGTATTTTTGCCGGGAATCGGTGCGACAACTCGCACCGCGGGCACACGCAGGGCAATGGCCAGGTCATCTTCCAGAGCTGTGACTTTGCTGAGTCGCAGGCCCTTTTCCAGTTCCAGCTCGAACTGCGTCACGACGGGCCCCGTGTCAATCTCTGACACTCGCACATTGAGCCCGAACTCGGCAAACGCCTGTTCCAGAGTGTTGGCCGCCAGGCGGGCCTTTTTCGCCAGCTGCTCATACGGAAATTCTTCGCCTTCAGCCAGCAGATCCACCGCCGGCAGGCTGTAGCCCGGACGCTCAGTCTTTGCGTTTCCGGCGGCCGGAGCCTTCATGGTCACGGGTGCATTGATCCGGATATTGCGACTGGAAGCCGGCAGCACCGCGACTTTGGGCAGCGGCAGTTCGTCATCGCTGTCGGCATCCTGATCCGCATCCCTGTCCGATTCTGCAACGGCCGTCAGCGGACGCCGGAACGGCAGCGTTGCCGGTTCCTCATCTGCAGTGACGGGGCTGTCTCCGGAGACAGCTGTTTTCACTGACTTGTCGGTTTTTTCCGCGGCCCGTCGACCGCGGGGTTTGGCCGGTGCAGCAATCATGGCGGTCGCAGCTGCGTTCGCTTCGCTCGTGGCAGTGTCCAGGGCAGCTGCGGGCGGCAGCGGCACTGTGGCCGGAGCATCCGCGGGCATACGGCGTGCCGAGGGAGCAGCAGGAGTCCTGCCAAAGCCGCGACTGATCCGCCGCAGTGAGGAACCAGCCAGTGTCGCCGGCAGCAGACCCATTTTCACAACCGGCAGCAGCAGATCTGACAGCGGCGTCAGGACCAGTCCCGCAGCAAACAGGCTGCCGCAAAGAATCAGAATACCGACCGGGGAAAACAGCTGAGTCAGCAGCAGGCCCAGAAGCGCGCCGACCTGACCGCCACTGCCATACAACGATCCTGTGGACAGATCCGGCATGATCAACTGCAGCAGAACGCAGCCGGATGCCACCAGCATCACCAGTCCCGTCAGCACAGGTGCTGTGCCGCGCGATGGTTCGCGAGCGAACAGTTTCAGGTCCCATGCCGCCAGTGTCAGCAGCACAATCCAGATCCCGGCCCCCAGCAACTGACCTCCATGAAACGCCAAAGCGGCACCCGCGTTGCCGCAGATGTTCACCGGCGTTGCGCGAACCGGAAAGACGATCGTTGACGGAGGATCCGCCGGATCAAAACTCAGCAGACTGAGTCCGGAAAACACGACCAGAGCCAGCAGGCCAAGAGCCAGCAGGTCGGTCTTCAGTCGATCAGAATCAAACATGGCAGGACCGTCGGAAGCGAGCAGGAAGACAGAAGTCGTGAACGTCATCCGTGCTGACGGAAGCTGAAGGCCTTCCGCATGGAATAACCCGTGTGAAACCCTAGCACTGCAGGCCCCGGCGGACGTTTGAAAACAACAGCAGTTGCAGCAATAAGGCAACGTTCAGCCAGGCTCTGCCGGTTTTACCGATTTGCCGAATGATTCCGCCCGAAACAGCCCGCCGGTCTGTTCCGGCGATTGGTTCTCCGGACGTCAGCTCAGCAGAAACCCGACCAATCCGGTTTTTTTCTGCTTGACATTCAAGTCGGGGAAGACCGGCAAAAACTGCCGCAGAGCAGGTGCGGGAAATGGCTCGAACCACGCCGCCTGGCAGTTCAGGAGATCCGGGATGGCTGCGCAGCCCGGGAGCTTCGGCCAATGCGGGGAATTCTGCTGTCGAAATCCGGCGGATCGTTAGAATTCCGCCGGGTTCGGGAGACCCGGTCATGGCCAGTTATCGTGAACATATTACTGTCAGCGGGCTGCTCGGGATCGGCTGCGGTGCAGCCGCATTTCTGTCGGCGGGCTACAGTTTTGTACAGTCCGCGATTGCTGCCGCGCTGACCTGGGTGGCAGGCATGCTGCCGGACCTGGATGCGGAGGGTGGGCGTCCGATCCGCGAACTGATGACGCTGCTGGCCGCGCTGACCCCGCTGCTGCTGATGCAGCAGGTCCAGTCTTTTGGCATGAGCAGTGATCACACACTGTTTTTTGCGATGCTCACGTATGCCACTGTGCGTTATGGCGGAGCGTTTTTGCTGGCCCGGCTGACAGTGCATCGGGGGATGTTTCACAGCATTCCGGCCCTGCTGATTTTTTCCGAGCTCACGTTTCTGACCTGGCACAGTGAAGATCTCCGCGTGCGAACTCTGATGGCCGTCAGTGTGGGGCTGGGATTCCTTTCCCACCTGGTGCTGGATGAAATGTACAGTGTGCAGTGGGACGGTTCGCGGGTGCGATTTGCAAAGTCCGCCGGCAGTGCGCTGAAATTCTGGGGCGATGCGGCCCTGCCCAACGGCGTGGCCATGGGCCTGCTGATTTTTCTGACGTATGCCGTGCTGGTGGAACTGGATTACATCCGTGACCCGTCAAAGGTCCCGGCACCCGAGCTGCTGGAAGTGACCAGTGAATTGCCGGATGCACCGCTGTACCGCTGAAGCGGGAATGAACCACGCCTGAAAACTCGAGGGTGCAACTGAGCCGCAGGCCCGAGCTGTCCGTGTTTTCCTCCGCCGCTGTTCGACGCGGCCAGGCCTCAAAGGCTTCCATCACAACACAGACAACAGCACGAAATGTCACCGCGACAGACATTTTGTGACAGACTCGGCTTTTCGCCTGTCATAAGAATTGCTGGCGAATTTTCATACGCCCTTTCAAAACAGCCTCTTGTGTCATCGCGCTGACTTTTCGGCACACAAGTTGCTTCGAGTCATCATCATGCCTTGTTGTGGGGTGATTTCCTGAAAACACTTGCACGTGGGGGGGGGCCGGGCGATGCGTGGATCAGATCTTGAGTTTTTCAACTTTTTTTTCACCGGGCTGCTGGGTTTCTTCGCCATGGTCATGATCGTGGCGATCGTCATTCCGATTGTCCTTGCGGGGCTGGTGGCGGCGATTCATTTGCGGTTGAGAGCCGACCGTGAGCAGGTGGAAGGGATCCACACAGTGGCTGCATACGGCTCGCGAGCCGGAGCGAAGCTGGGATTTATTGCGGGGCTTGTGTTGTCCGGTGGCGGGATGCTGGTGTCGCTGTTGTCAATGACCGGCAGCAGCTCGATGAGCGGCTTTTTGACGATCTATGCATTGTGCGGGGTCATCCCTGGTGCAGCCTGGGGGATGTTGTCGGGATCGATTGCCGGCAATCGATCGAATGAGCGCACAGCGGGCCTGGTGGGGGCTGCAATGTTTCTGCTGCTGGCAAATCCATTCGGCAGCCTGCTGTTTCTCAGTGAGCTGGTACAGCACCCCGAGAACTTCTTTGAGCAGTTTCCGGCTCTGCTGGGTCATCTGGCAATGCACGTGGTGTATCTGGCAGCGGGAGCTGTGACGGGAGTTCTGGCGGTCAGGCTTGGCCGTGAACGTCTGGCCGAGGGTTTCAGGCCGATGCCGGAACGTACGCAGAACCCGTGGGCGACTGATGGCAGGAACTGAGTTATGGGGGCTGGTGTCGGGACCTGTATGTCATTTGAGTGATGGAATCTGAAAGCCTGTTTGCGGGAGATTTGTGATGGGAATCATGCTGGACAACGAATTCTTCGAATTGCTGTTTGCCGTGGTGCTGGTGGCGGCGATCGCCCTTGCAGTGCTGCTGTTTGCCACATCGGGGCTGGGCCTGCTGTTCACCGGCATTCACTGGCGACTCCGCAGGACTCGCGAACGAGTGCAGGGGCTGAATTCAGCGACGGTCCGCGGATCGCGAGCGGGTTCATGGCTGGGTTTGTGTGCAGGACTGGGACTGTGGCTGATCTGGGTACTGCTGTCACGATTCAGCGACGCGACGATGCCCTTTCATAATCTGCTGCTGTACATGAGTGTGATTCCGATGGCGACGTGGGGTATGCTGGCTGGTTCGATTGCCGGAAATCAGACGGACTTCGGCAGGGCCGGCCGGATTGGGGCACTGATGTTTTTGCTGACGGCAAATCCTGTCCGCTGGCTGTGGGCGGTGGCTGATGTAGTGATCCTGCCTGAGCAACTTGAGCAGCAGTCTGCCGTGCTGCTGTTGGGAGCAGTAAAGCTGCTGCTGTCGGCAGCAGCGGGCGCAGCAGCAGGTCGAGCAGCGGTGCTGGCCGGTCGTCGCAATGCCGCCGCCACAACCTCAGCCGCATGACCGCCCCGTCATCCTCCGACAATCAAAAAAAAGCCGCTCCCTCCCGGGGAGCGGCTTTTTTCAGTTGCCGGGTGTCGGGTGCCGGGTGTCGGGTGTCGGGGGGGCCATGGCGTCCCTGCCACAGAGAGGAGATGCGAGAAAGTCGAAAGGAGAGAGGGCGGTTAAGTACACTGACCGCCTCAGCTTTTCTGCGTTGCGTTTCGCGGTCTGCGCGTGAGTACAACAGCCGGCCCCCCCGCGTGGCAACATTCATGGGCGGGACTGCCCCCTTAACCCCTGCCCCTCAACCCTTGCCAGGGGCGATGGGTGCGATTGCGCTTTCACACAGCACCGACCATGCAATGCTCCCCGCGCCTCATATTCGTGTCCATTCGTGGTTCAAAACAACACCCCACGCAAGGTCCCCTGCAGCACAGATCTCGGGCTCGAAAGCCCGAGCTACAAAAATTCGTGCTCATTCGTGTCCATTCGTGGTTCAAAAAACACCCACGCAAGGTCCCTGCAGCACAGATCTCGGGATGGAAAGCCCGAGCAACAAAAATTCGTGCCCATTCGTGTTCATTCGTGGTTCAAAAAAACACCCACGCAAGGTCCCCGCAGCACAGATCTCGGGCTCGAAAGCCCGAGCTACAAAAATTCGTGGCCATGCGTGTCCATTCGTGGTTCAAAAAACACCCACGCAAAGCCCCTGCAGCACAGATCTCGGGCTCGAAAGCCCGAGCTACAAAAATTCGTGTCCATTCGTGGTTCAAAACAACAGCCACGCAAGGTCCCCGCAGCACAGATCTCGGGCTCGAAAGCCCGAGCTACAAAAATTCGTGGCCATGCGTGTCCATTCGTG
>SXXK01000297.1 GCA_005791255.1 Planctomyces sp. | reverse complement strand
TTCTCGCTGATCGAGGTCACCACACGCTGGAATGCCCGGAACCCCGCTTTCGTCCCGTTGCAGTACATCCCCGGCCAGTGACACAAAAACAGGGCCGGCTGACCGCGTTCAATCAGCTCCACCATACGACCTCCCGACGCATCAGCTAACGCATAGCGATCAGGTTCCGGCACCACATCGCCTTCCCATCCGCCAAACCAGTCGCCGGTTCCCGCCGGAATATTCACGGTCAGATTCAAACCGTCCGTGCCCAGGCCCGTCACATGCTCAACCAGCGGTTCCGTGCTGGCATCACCATCCACCACATACTTGAAAAAGTGCGGGATCGTTGCACGAAATACGTCACGGACGGCCTGCTGCACCGCCAGTGAAAGCTCGGGCTTCACACGATTGCCAAATCCACCCGGCGTTGTTACACCCTCACAGAGCAGGCCGCAGTTCTGCAGAATACGCAACGCATACGCCAGATACTCCGCCAGTTGATCCGCACTCTGCGACTGCTGCGGATACGAATTCTCCATGGTCGCCGGACTGATCTCGTCCAGGGGTCGGCCGGTCTTCAGGTCAATGACTCGCGTGTGCGTAATCATTTCCGGATGCACGTCCCAGTTCGGCAGCAGCAGTGTGCGGACCAGCTCAAGGCTGTCCTGCAAGGATTTGCGGGACCACCCCGGCAGCTCACGATCCAGCCAGCCCACACAGGCCGGATATGGCACCACACTGTACTTGCCCCGGACCCCCTGCTCAGCACACCATTCACCAAATTCGCGTACAAAGGCGTCCGGAATCTCACGCGGATAGTTCTGCCACGGTTTCTGATAGGCCGGTCGATCCGGATAACAGGCCTGAAACTGGGGCATGCAGAAATGCCCCATGTTCACGAGGCACGTCGAATCATCGATAATGAAGCTGACCGGAATGCGTCGCCGCGGATACTCGACCTTCGCTGCCGCATCCTGCTCCGGTCGCTGACCACGCAGATCGTCAGCCTTCACCGTCATGCGGCCGGCTGCCGCCAGAGCCAAACCACTGGCCAGAAACGCCCGTCGCTGATACACCGGCATAAAAGACTCCGTGAAAGACCGCACCACAGGATGATCGCGGCCCGCAGAATTTCAGATTTGGCGAAAAAACACAACCATTTTTTCAGGGACCCTGGTCAGGAACCCGAGCCAGGTCAGGCTGTTCCGGGTCCAGACCCGCCGGCAGCCACGAATACAATTCCGCCTGCCGCAGAAAAAACGAAATCGATAATCGCCAAACCCTGCCTGCGGAAACTGCGGTGTTCGCCAGGTCAGTTCATGCCGCACCGAATCGCCCTGAAAACCCAGACAGTCTTCACGCCCGAATCCCCGCACAACACGACCTCGACGATCCACGATCTCTGCCGTCACTGCACCACCGGGCTGAGTCCGCGCATTGATTGTCACGCGAGGAATACTGCAGGGTTCCCGACGCGTCAGCAGCCAGCCCTCATTCGCATCCGCTGTCTGCATCGAACAGAACCCGTCCAGTCGCAGCTTCGCCAGTCCAATGGCAGCACGCACCTTCGGCTCATCATGCACCTTGTCAGTCCCGCCATAACAAAACCACAGCTCATCACCCACCACCACCGGAGCTCGAGCTGTGACTATCATTCCGCTGTCCCAGCTGCCCGCCGCACCGCGGGCAATCAGAGGCTGTCGTTCAGGCGGACGATTCCAGCTGACCGGATCCCAGCTCCACGCCAGCTGCACGTCAATGGTCCGTGGCGAATCCCGCTGAGCATCGTGCAGTTTATCGACCGAGTACTCACCGCAGCGGTAGTACTGAGCCGCGTACACCCACGGCATGCCAGGATACAAACCCTGCCAGGCAAAAACCGGCATTCCATAAATCTGCGTGGCGGATGGATCGAGGTCATCGGCCCCGAACACCGGTCCATCCAGAATCTTTCGCCATTCCAGTCCGTCACGTGACACTGCCACCAGTCCCGTTGACTCACCATCGGGTCCTCGGACGATTCCCAGGTCCGGAGCCGTCCACCGGATACCATCAACGGACTCGGCATACCCCACGTGATTCCCATCCAGCAGCAGCTGATACCACATGCGGAATCGTCCGGCCTCCCGCATGACGGTGCCGTAAACACAGGGCCCATTGATGGCTCCCAGCGCCCGGCGCGACAGGTCCTGGGAGAACACCGGGTTGCCGTCGAATGGAGTCGCCGCGTGGAACACTCTGCGCAGTCCCCGCTGTTGTTCAACTGCCGCAGCGTCCAGAAACAGACGCCGCCATGGCCCCCCCGACGGACCGGAGCGTGCTGATTCGTCTTCATCAGAACGGGTAATGAAATTGTCCGACCCTGGGGCGGATGTGGCCTGAACCAGCCCTGCAAGCATACCTGATTGAAGCAGAAACTGACGGCGAGTGGCCATGGTGAGGGATTCCGAAGAGGCAAACGGGCAGGTTGGGGCAGGAACTGCGGGCACTCCCGCTGAAACCTCGAATTTCTGCCAAAGCACTGTAATTTTCCGTTGCCTGTCCCGCAGGTGCGGCAGCAGGATAGGGGCCGCAGGCGGGATTTCGAAACTTTCCGGCGAACTGCAGGTTGCTCGCTGTCGGGATTTCGAGGTTGTTCCGGCCTGTACGCTGGTGATCAGCCCCGGCGACTGTACACTTGTGGCCAGCATGTTTCTCCCCGCCTGCTGAATCGCACCCCTGCGAGTCCACGTCGATGACATCCGTCCCCGTTGTGCAATATGCTTCACGCACAGATGTGGGGATGCGTCGCGCTGCAAACCAGGACAGTCTCGCCGTCCGTATGTGCACGGATTTTGACGAATGGAGCCGCTGCGGTCACCTGTTCGCAGTCGCAGATGGCATGGGTGGACACGCCGTCGGGGACCTCGCCAGCCGCATCACAGTCAGTACCCTGCCCCTCGCATATTACAAGCAGGAAGCCACCGACGTCGAAACGCGACTGCGACTGGCGATCATCGCTGCCAACAAGGCCATCAATGACAAGTCGCGTGAAAATCGCGAATTCGAGGGCATGGGAACCACCTGCAGCGTGCTCAGCCTGTCAGAAGCTGGCGCGATGATCGGACACGTCGGAGACAGTCGGGTCTATCGGGTCAGAAGAGGTCGGATTGAACAGCTGACCTTCGACCACAGCCTGCAGTGGGAAATGATCCGTCTGGGTCGGGCGACGGCGGAAAACGTCGAACTGTATCATCCGCGAAACGTCATCACGCGCTGCCTCGGCCCGGACCTCGCTGTCCAGATTGATGTGGAGGGACCGTTTTCGGTTGAGCCCGAAGACGTGTTCATGCTGTGCAGTGATGGTCTGACAAATCATGTCAACGATGAAGAGATCGGCGTTATTCTGTCGGGGCTGCCTCCGGAAAAATCGTCCCGACTGCTGATTGACCTCGCCAACTGCCGCGGCGGTTCTGATAACTCGACCGTCATTGTTGTCCACATTGAAAGTTACCCGGCTCTCACTGTGCGTCCTCCGGATTCCTCGCCGCTGCCTCCTCCCGCGGCTGCAGCACCGGCAGGCGGTTTACCTGTCGCCCTGATGCTGCTTACAGCGCTGATCAGCCTTGGCCTCGCAGGCTGGACGATGTTTCGAGGTCGACCGGAACTGTCGGCCATTTTTGCCATAGCCGCAATCGCCGCATTCCTGCTCAGTCGCTACTTTCGACCTGAACCTGTGGCCCCCCCGCGACTGCCAACGGCACCGCTGACACCACTGCCCGACGATCCGCGTCTGGACCCGTCAATGTCCAGCGCACTGCGATCATCGTTTCGAACATCACCGCCCTATCGCACTGTTGACTGCCAGAATCCACAGGAACTGCTGAAGTTTCTGGCGGAAGCCCAAAGCGAGCTGGCTCAGGCAGCTCGCGACAGCAGCTGGAGAGTCGACTTTGACGAACTGACTCAGCTGGGTCGCCAGGCAACCACAGCGATTCAGTCCGAGAAGCCGGAAAAAGCGATTCGGGCGCGAGCACGGGCAATCGAACTGCTGATGAAGGAGATTTATCAGCGCCGCGGTGCCAGTACGAACGGCTGATCTCAACTGATGATCTCGCTTCTGACTGTACAGTCCCCCGTCAGAGTACGCAGCACCACGCAATACCGCTCAGTAAGCTGCACCAGTTTGCTGACCGTGTCCTTAGGAGCATCAGTCTGCAGACTGAACAGCAGCTGAATGTCAGTCATGCCGACAGGAGTTTCGCGACTTACGCCCATCGTACCGCGAAAATCCATCCGGCCCACAGCCTTCACTGTCGCTGCCTGCATCTGCAGGCCCATGGAAACAGCAACGGCGGCCAGTGTCGTTCCGGCACAACTGACCAGTGCCTGCAGCAGCATCTCTCCCGAACAGGCTGCCATACCATTTCCACCCGCGGCTGGGTGCAGTCCTGCGAGAATCCTGTGGCCATTGTTGGTTAGCAGCGGTACGTGGCAGCCGATCCGTTCGAAATCAACATGTCCCTCAGCGGACAGCTCTGCCAGCCCGGCATCCGGGTGGTTTTGGTAAAGCTGTTTGACGGGGGCCTGGACGGCCCTGAGAGTACTGGAGTCCATGGTCACTGTCTTCCCGCGCGGTGAATTGCCATTGCGAAACAGACACAGGATACGCAGAAATGCTCTGGTAAACCAGATTCCGCGCCGATTTGCACAACCGGCAGCCAGTTTGTCCAACTTGTCGCACTGTTGCAAAAAATCAACAGCAATCGCAGCAGTTTTTGCTGCCGTCGGTGCTTTGTTTCACTGCCAGCCATGGAAAAGGGTGAGTATGAAGCGTACAGCGGCATCGGAATTCTGCTAGGATTTGGTGCAGCCACACTGCGCAGGGGCAAAAGTGATCGCGATTCCTGCGGCAGGACAGTTGCGGAAAGGCAAGGCGGAACATGAGTGAAGGCCAGGATAAACGCCGTTACTGGATCGGTTTTGATCTGGGTGGCACGAAGATGCTGGCAGTGGTCTTTGACGAGCGGCTGAAACCGATCGCTCGCAAACGCCGCAAGACTCGCTCCAGCGAGGGCGAGCCGGTCAGCCTCGAACGACTGTCTGAGACGATCGTTATGTCGCTGGAAGAGATCGGCGCGGGGCCTGATGCGATCGCCGGAATTGGCTGCGGCGTTCCGGGACCGCTGGACCTGCAGAAGGGACTGATTCTGGAAGCTCCAAATCTGGGCTGGAAGAACGTGGCACTGCAGGACTATCTGGCGAAGAAATTTCGCTGTCCGGCGGTGATCTGCAATGACGTGGATGCCGGAGTCTTCGGTGAGTACACAGTGGGGGCCGGTCAGGGCTTCCGCTCAGTGCTCGGCGTTTTCCCTGGCACCGGAATCGGCGGTGGGTTCGTCTACGAAGGTCGTATCTTCCGCGGCACTCGCTCGTCCTGTATGGAAGTCGGCTACCTGCAGATGGCGACGGAGGGCTCAGCGGCGGGGGTGGGCCCGGTGGGAACTCTGGAAGGTCTGGCAAGTCGGCTGGCAATTTCCGCTGAGGCAGCAAAAGCAGTCTATCGGGGTCAGGCACCGGGGCTGCAGGAAATTGCAGGCACGGATATCTCACGTATTCGCAGCTCGGCACTCGCAAAATCCATCGAAAAGGGTGACAAGGCGATCGAACAAATTGTGAAGCGAGCGGCTCAGCAGGTCGGTCGCGGCATCGGCAGCCTGATCAACATCCTCGCACCGGATGTGGTGATTCTGGGAGGCGGACTGGTGGAAGCCATGCCGAAGCTGTACTTGGAGTCTGTGGCTGAGGGCATTCGCCGCAACGTGCTCCCGTCACTGGCCGACTGTGGTAAACTCAAGGTCAGCGAACTGGGTGATCTGGCAGGTGCCACAGGAGCCGCAGCGCTGGTGCGGCAGGAAGCCGCTGAACAGCCCAGGAAAAAGCTGAAGGAAGCCTGACCGGTCTGGCACAGGACCACACTGACGTCTGTTTCATCCGTAAGGCTGCCATGAGTGCCTGAACATGTCCACAGGAAACGAACTCAATCGAACTGATACCGTTGCTCGCGGGGACGCCGAAAAGGACGCCACTCGCAGTCGTCGGTTTTTTCCGCTGGCTGTGGTGGAGCTGGGAACGTCAGCGATCCGCATGGCGATCGGCGAGTCTGACGGTGCCGGACAGGTCCGCGTGCTTGAACAGCTCGTCCGCGGCGTCAGCCTTGGCAAGGACACATTCACCATCGGAGAAATCCAGCGAAAGACACTGCTGGAGAGTATTCGGGTGCTCAAAAGTTACCGCCGGAAGCTGCAGGAGTATCAGTGCACGAATCCGCGTTACATTCGCGTGGTGGCCACCAGCGCGGTGCGGGAAGCAATTAATCGCCTCGATGTGCTGGACCGAATCTACATTGCCACCGGACTGGCGGTGGAACTGATTGATGACGCGGAAATTTCCCGACTGACTTATCTGGGGGTCCGCCCACTGCTCAGTGAAGACGTTATTCGCCAGAACACCAGCACAGTGGTGGTGGAGGTTGGCGGTGGCAACACCGAGGTGCTGCTGCTGAAGGGCAAGGACATCCAGCATGCTCAACCCTACCGACTGGGTTCACTGCGCATGCAGCAGCAGCTGTTGCAGGCGGATGCTCAGCGGCGGGATGTTGGGCGCATCATGCTGGGCCAGATTGATCGTTCGCTGGAACCCATGCTGGACATGCTACCCAGGGGCCAGGCGGTCAGCCTGATTGCGCTGGGAGGCGATATTCGTTTTGCCGCAAGGCTGATGAACATCGATCCCCGGGCTCCCGGACTCAGCTCCATCCCGACGCTGCGTCTGCGGGCTCTGGTTGATCAGCTGCTGCCGATGCCCGTTGACTGGATCATGCAGAAGTATCACATCGAACTCTCGCAGGCTGAAACGCTGGTACCGGCCCTGCTGGCGAATGTTCGACTGGCGGAGCAACTGAAGGTGGAATCCATTCAGTTGACCGGCTTCAATCTGCGGGATGCCTTGCTGCAGGGGATGGTCAGCACGAATGACTGGTCTCAGGATTTTCGCGAACAGATTATCAATTCAGCAATGGAGATGGCGCGGCGTTACCAGGTGGACCTGCCGCACGCTACGCATGTTGCCCGCCTCGCTCGCAAACTGTTCCTGACGCTGCAGCCCGAACATCCGATGGATGCCCGCTGCGAAACGTTGTTGTACACAGCGGCGCTGCTGCACGAGACGGGATTGTTTGTCGGTCTTTCCGGATACCACAAACACTCGTACTATCTGATCATGAACAGTGAGCTGTTCGGACTGAATTCGCTCGATCATCAGCTGGTGGCTCTGATTGCCCGTTATCACCGGCGCGCAGTGCCGAAACCGGCACACGAATACTTTGCCCGGCTGGATCGGGACAGTCGCGTCATTGTTTCGCGACTTGCCGGAATTCTGCGGGTCGCGGTGGCACTCGATCATTCCGGCAGCCAGCGCATCGGCGATATCAACTGCACAATTGAAAAAAATCGCCTCGTGGTGACGGCGACCGGAGTGGTGGGCGATCTGAGTCTGGAGCGGATGGAACTGCGTCAGAAAAGTTCGCTGTTTGAAGATACATTCGGGCTGGGAGTTCTGCTGCGGGAGCCGTCTCGCTGAGTTGTCCGCGAGGCCACTGCTGTTCTCAGGAATCTGTCTATGTCGACTGCTGAAGTATTCATGAACCGTGAACTGAGCTGGCTGGAATTCAACCAGCGAGTTTTGGACGAGGCCTCGGATCTGGCCGTACCGCTGCTCGAACGCATGCGGTTTCTGGCTATCACAGCCTCGAATCTGGACGAATTCTTCATGGTGCGGGTGGGCAGTCTGCTCAGCTCCATCCGTACTGGAGACTCCGTCACGGATCCCTCCGGGATGTCCGCTCTCGAACAGCTGATGGCCATCAGTATTCGGGCACAGAAAATGGCGACGGACCAGTATCACATCTATCTTGAACAGATTGAACCGGCGCTGGCCGAAGCAGGGATTCGTCGCCGCCGCGCTGATCAACTGTCGGAACGACAACTCGAATTTCTCGACACGGTCTTTCACGAACAGCTGCAGGCGGTCCTGACACCCATCGCAGTACATGATCCCGCCCGATTCCCACTGCTCTTCGGAAGAACTCTGAACCTCGCCGTGCAGCTGATGGGACGCAGCGAAGAGGAACCATTCCGATTTGCCGTGATCCCTTTCGGTCGGTTCGACCTGCGTTACATCACTTTGCCGGGCAGTGGCGGATATGAATTCATTCTGACCGAAGATGCGATCGAACTGCTGGTCGCACAGTTCTTCCCCGGGGCCACTGTTGTCTCCACAGTCCCGTTCCGCGTCACACGCAACGCCGACGTGACAGTCAGCGATGACGACGGAGCCGACCTGCTGGCGGAAATGGAAGATGTACTGGAAGATCGGAAGGACAGCTTCTGCACACGACTGGAAGTCTCCGACCGCGTCACAAGACCCATGCTCGAGTTTCTGAAGACTCTGCTGAGGGTTGGTGAACGGGATATCTATCAGGCTCCCGGCCCGGTCGGACTCAGCGACCTCATGCAACTGACCAGCATCAGCAGCTTCGACTCGCTGCTGTATCCGTCCTGGACACCCTGCCCTTCTCCGCGAGTCGACCCGGCGGAATCAATTTTCGACACCATCAAGTCTCAGGATGTCCTGCTGTTTCATCCGTACGAATCCTTTGAACCCGTGCTGCGATTGCTGTCCGAGGCGGCCGATGACCGAGATGTCGTGGCCATCAAACAGACGCTGTACCGCACCAGTCGCAACAGCCCCATCGTCAAATCACTCATCCGCGCTGCGGAAAACGGCAAGAACGTCACCGTCATCGTGGAACTGAAGGCCCGCTTCGACGAAGCCCGCAACATCGAGTGGGCGAGGCAACTGGAATACAGCGGAGTCCAGGTGGTGTACGGCGTCCGCGGACTCAAAACTCACGCCAAAGCCTGCATCGTCGTCCGCCGCGAACCCCAGGGATTCCAGCGATACTGCCATTTCGGAACCGGAAATTACAACGAAATCACCAGCCGATTCTACACGGACCTCAGCCTGCTGACCTGCAACAGGGACCTCGGCAATGATGCCATCGCATGGTTCAACGCGGTGACCGGCGCCTCGCAGATTCAGCAGTTCTCACGCATCGAATCAGCACCGATCGGACTGCGGGAAAAACTGCTGCAGATGATTCGAGTTGAAGCCGAAAGAGCCAGGAATGGTGACCGTGGCCATATCATGGTGAAACTGAATTCACTCGCAGATCCCGTCATGATTGAAGCCCTGTGCGAAGCTTCTCAGGCAGGTGTCGAGATTGATCTGAATATACGCGGCATCTGCTGCCTGAAGCCCGGGGTCCCCGGACGCAGTGAAAACATCCGCATTGTCAGTATCATCGATCGGTTCCTGGAACACGCCCGCATTCTGTACTTCCACCACGGGGGTGACGAACACGTCTTCATCTCCAGCGCGGACTGGATGCCACGAAACCTCGACCGTCGCGTGGAACTGCTGATCCCCATCCTCGACGAAAACTGCAAGAAGCGGGCCATCGCTATCCTCCGCAGCTGCCTGCGGGACAACGTCAAAGGACGACTGCTGACTGCCGACGGCTCATACCTTGCTCCGGCAGGCCAGGAGCCAGCAGTGCCAGGAAAACGCAGCCGGGGACGACGCAAACAGACAGCCTCAGAAGCCGCAGACGCTCTCAACCGCAGCACACGCTGTCAGGTTGAGTTCCAGCGGCGCGCTCGGGAAGCCGCCGAAGCTGCTTTCGAACGAAACCGCACAACCTTCGTGCCCATCGAACCAACACATTAAAACACCAGACGAGCCCTGCCGCGATACAACAACACACAGAGAATCAGCCGTTTGCCGCAATCCACAGCTGCACAGCACTCTCACCGGCAGTGACCGATCGCGCTTCTGCCGCTGCCGTCGCACACAGCTCAATTGAATCGGCCAGAGTTTCAGCACTGATCCATGGCCCCCATTCACCAATCATCGTACCAACCTGCGGATCATCTGAACTCAGGAAGATGCGAATACGATCCTGGATATTCAGTCCGGCATCCTTTCGCAGCTGCTGCACGTGCCGCACAAAGTCCCGCGACATGCCCTCACGCAGCAGTTCCGGAGTCAGCACTGTGCTGATCGCAACCTGAATCCCCGCATCATCAGCGGAAATCCAACTGGCCGCCTGCATCGTACTGATCAGCACATCTTCAGGCAGCAGTTCGATCGTTGAACCCTGCAGCTCAATCGTGACACTCTGCCCGCGTCGCAGTGGTGCCAGTATCCCGTCGCCCAGCTCCGGAATGGACGTCTTCAAAGCATTCAACAGACGACCACACTTCGGTCCCAGCGTTTTCAGGTTGGGTTTGTAGGCGTAGCTGACCAGGGCATCCAGATTGTCTGCTCGCAGCACCCGTTGAATGTTCAGCTCTTCAGCGATCACATCTGCCAAAGTCTCCACCGCAGCGGCCGTTTCGGACGAGGCCGCAGCAAATCGCAGCTCAGACAACGGCTGACGCACTCGCAGATTGTGCTCCTCACGCAGTTTGTGTCCCAGCCGCACTACCTTCTGAGCTGCTGCCATACGCTGATTCAGAGCAGCATCCAGCAGCGCATGATCAGCATCCGGATAATCACACAGATGCACCGAGCCAGGCAGATCGGAATCCCCCTGCACATCCTCAGGATTCTGGCCCAGCACCAGATTCAGATACATCCGCTCCGTCAGGAAGGGAATGCAGGGAGCCAGCAGGCGACAGAGCACAACCAGCACCTCATACAGCGTCTCATAGGCTGCCAGCTTGTCACCATCAGCCGCATCCCGCGCTCGCCAGAAACGCCGACGATTGCGACGAATATACCAGTTGCTGAGATCATCGATGAATTCTGCCGCAGCGGCACAGAACCCCGGGGCATTGAAGTCAGCCAGCTCCCGGCGACCGGCTGCCGCCAGCGACTGCAGGTTGGACAAAATCCAGCGGTCAATCTCAGGACGCTCAGTCAGACCCGCGATCGCAGCCGCTGACCGTACACCGGTGGCCGCGCATGCACGCAGTTCCGCCGAGGGCACAAAACCATCAGCCACTGCATAATCCACGAAGAATTTGTAGCAGTTCCACAGCGGAATCAGAA
Source organism: Planctomyces sp. (assembly GCA_005791255.1). Classification (GTDB taxonomy): domain Bacteria; phylum Planctomycetota; class Planctomycetia; order Planctomycetales; family Planctomycetaceae; genus SXXK01. The sequence goes on along the minus strand of SXXK01000297.1, from coordinate 17,157 downwards.
TGCGACGGCGAGTTTCATCAGCGGGACCACTGGTCACCAGACACGTAGGCACGCCTTCGCGAGTCCTGTCAGCCGGACCGGCAGGCGTCTGCAGAGTCACCGGGCGGTCCGGATGCCTCGTTCCAAATCGCAGATCCACCGCCGGATTCTGCGACAGATACATCCACCGCATCGTGTCGACACCCAGCTGCTCCGCCGCTTCCTCAAACCAGATGGCCGTACCGTCCGACTTGTGCATCGGCTTGCCCTGCTCGTTCTGCACCAGACGATGCCCCAGCAGAGTTCGGAAAGGCATCCGTCCGGCAGCCGTCTCTGCCTCATCATGCCGCATCATCGTCGACAGCGACAGCAGCGAGTAAAACCAGTTGCGGAACTGCCCCGGAAAACACTCCGTCACAAGATCCGCCGGATACCACTTCTGCCACTCCTCACGATCATGGTTGTACCCCATGGTACTGAACGGCACGATCCCGGCATCCAGCCATGGGTTACCGACGTCAGGAATCCGCGACATCAGATTGCCCGTCTGCGGATTGCGAATCTTTACGCGGTCAATCCAGGGACGGTGAGGCGTATTGCCGGAGAAATCCTCCCACCCCTCCACCGCTCGCTCGCGCAGCTCCGCCAGCGATCCAATCACCTCAAATTCTCCCGTCTGCTCGTCCACCCAGACCGGCAGCGCCAGCCCCCAGAATCGCTTCTTGCTGATCATCCAGTCGCCCATGTTGGACAACCACTCCAGCTCACGCTCCTGCCCGTCAATGCTGTCCGGCAGCCAGCGAATCTGGCGAGTCACATCCTTGATTTCTTCGCGCCAGTCCATGTTGATGAACCACTCATCCACCAGCCGAAATACCAGTTCATCTCCCGTTCGCCAGCAGTGCGGATAGATGTGCGGATAGGTTTCCACGGCCACCAGCATTCCACGCTGCTTCAGTCGCTCAAACACCAGCTCGGCTGTTGCCGGAGCGATGGCTTCAAGGCCCGCAAATTCACCGAATTCCTGGGAGTACGTCCCGTCGTCCTTCAGCGGAGCAATCACGGGCAGTCCCAAAGCAAGTCCAATCCGATGGTCGATGTCACCGCAGCCCGGTGCAATGTGCACGATCCCGGTGCCCTCGCCCGCCACCACATTGGCGTTGCCCCGGGAATCACGGCCACCGTCAATCACCCGATGACTCTCGGCACCGCAAATCGTCGCTGTTCGCTCGTCAAATGGCACTCCACCACGCTGCTGCTGGGCCGGCAGATCGTCAAACGGGCCGCTGTAACGCCAGCCAACCAGATCCGATCCACGCAGTGTGCCCAGTTCCTCGAACCCACCCTGCTCCTTGAAAATCTGCGCCAGCGTCTTCAGCTTCGGCACACCCTCCGGCCACTTCCACTCCGGACGACCAAAGCCGTCTCGAAACTCCGTGGCAAGTCGCTGATAGTTCAGGTTGTCCTTTGCGAAATAGTAAACAGCATTGTCCCGCTTTACCTGAATCCGCAGATACTCAAGCTCCGGGTTCACCGCACAGGCGACATTGCTGGTCAATGTCCAGGGAGTTGTGGTCCAGACAAGGAGATACTCCTGAGCCGCATCGCTGCCCGCATCAGGACGATGCAGCGGAAAACGCACAAAGACGCTGCGATGAGTCGTCAGGCGACGACCCTCAGCAATCTCCATCTGCGAATAGGCACTGCCACCGCGCCCGGACCAGGGCATCACATCATGGCCCTGATAGATCTTACCCCGCTGAAAACACTTTTTCAAAAACGCCCAGATCGTCTCGTTGTTCTCCGTGCTGAACGTGAAGTAGCTGCCACCCCACTCCGGATTTCCAAGTCGCTCCACCAGCTGGTGAGCCGGCCCACGGACGGTCCGGCCGGAAGGCGTCTGCAAAGTCACTTCCGCTGAATCACCCAAATGCTCCGCCAGCTGCCGCAGCTGATCAGGATCATCCCAGTCCATCCAGTAACCAAGCCGCACTGACTGCTCCGTCTGCCGAGCAGCGAATCGCAGCACGCGTCGCTTGCATTCGTTGACAAATCGATCAATCCCGAACTCGTGAACCGCAGTCTTTGTCCCCAGACCCAGCTGCTTCTCAACCTCCACCTCAACCCACAGGCCCTGACAGTCAAATCCGTTCTGGAACCGTTGATCGTGCCCGGTCATCGCGAAGAATCGCTGGTAGACGTCCTTGTAGGTACGCCCCCACGCATGGTGCACACCCATGGGATTGTTGGCCGTAATCGGACCGTCCAGAAAGCTCCAGCGAGGACCGCCGACGTTTTTCGCCCGCAAACGCTGAAAGACACTGCGAGCATTCCAGAATCGCAGCACCGAGTGCTCGCCGTTGACAAAATTGCTGTCAGCTACTGGTCGAAACATCGTTACACAGCTCTGTGCAGAAGAACAAGACGGGGGCCATCAAACGTGCATGACGCCATTCTAGGCAGATTTGCTGCCCGATAACAGCACCATGCGACATGCGTGGCGTTATCGGCAACCGGCCGCCACGCTCTGCCGCCACCAGACAAAAAAAAGCGGGCAGGCCCCCGACCAGCAGGAACCTGCCCTCCCCCCGTGAAATTTCTCTGACCGCCGCAGCGGCTGCTGACATATCACACAGCAAATCTCGGGGCCAATTCCGTCGAGCAGCACGATAATGACGATTGATCACACCGTAACGACCGCATCAGTTATTCCAACGGCTGCAAATGCAACGATTCTGACGAACAACTCAGATCTTTCCGATTGTCACGATAAGTTTGATTGTGGCGACTTTTCCGGCTGCAGCTCACCGCAGCTGACAAGGCCTGTTAACAATCTGTCGTTGCGGATGTTCAAAACCCTTAACACTCAGCCGTCAGCAACAGGGGCTCACGGGAGCACTGCGGGGGCTGCCACCGGAGGGGCCTGATCGAGGTACAGCCGCTGCCAAAGCTCCAGACACAGCAGATTCCACAACCTGTACGAGTGATTGACGCGACCGTCACAATGCTCGTTCACCAGCGTTTGCACTGCCACAGGATTCAACAATCCACGCGACAGGCACCGCTGAGACAACAGCACATCCCTCAGCAATGGCTGCAGCTCCTGGCGAAACCAGTGATCAATCGGGACACCAAAACCCATCTTCCCCCTCGTGCGAATACGCTCAGGAAGCAGATCCCGAAACGTTTCCTTCAGCACCAGCTTGGATTGCTGCAGCGTCTGCTTGACCTCGATCGGCATCCGCGCCGCCAGCTCCACCACTCGATGATCCAAAAACGGACAGCGACACTCCAGCGAGGCTGCCATGCTGGCAATGTCCACCTTGGTCAGAATGTCACAGGGCAGATACGTCTGCAGGTCGACTGCCGTGGTTCGCGTAATAAAATCACGCTGCGGAAACTGCTGCCAGGCTTCGGAAATGCAGCGCGCCGGATCCTCATGCCTCAGCAGTGGCTGCAGCCGGGGCCCGACCAGCCAATGCAGCCGAGCTTCATCAAAGATGGTGATCCAGTTCAGATAACGACGCTCAGGATCCTGTGCCAGGACCTCCAGCAGCCGTTTCAATCGTCGGCGAAACGAACGCTGCTCAACTGAGGCCGGCAGCCTCGTGGCGACCGCGGCCAGCATCCGCCGCAGCATTCTCGGGATCCTGTCCATCACCGCCGCAGCACGCGCCGCCCGATAACGCTCATACCCACAGAATAACTCATCACCACCATCACCCGTGAGCGCAACAGTGACATGGCGCCGAGTCATGGCTGACAGATACATCGTCGGAATCGCAGAACTGTCCCCAAAAGGCTCGTCATAATGCCAGATCAATGCTGGCAGGATCTGCAGTGCGTCCGGCGTCACGACATCTTCGTGGTGACTGGTTCCCAGAAATGCCGCGGCCTCTGCCGCAAATTCCCGCTCATCGAAGGATCGCACCGGGAAACCAATCGAGAACGTCTGCACGGGCTGGTGCAGCAGCGACTGCATCAGTCCGCAAATGACCGTTGAATCAATGCCGCCGGAAAGAAATGCCCCCAGCGGCACATCACTGCGCAGCCGCAGCCGCACAGCCTCAGTCAGTTCCGCTCGCAACTCCTCCTGCCAGTCCTGCACAGTCCTCCGCTGCAGCTGCGGCTGATCGTACGGGGCAGTCCAGTATCGCTGAATATGCCACACTCCATGCTGCAGCACACCAATCGAAGCCGGTGGCAGCTTGTGATATCCCTCCAAAATGCAATCCGGGTGCGGCACATACTGCAAAGTCAGAAACTGCACCACAGCCGAATGACTGAGCTGCCGCGGCATACCTGGAATCTGCAGCAGTGCCTTCAACTCACTGGCAAATACCAGTCGCTGATCCTGCTGGCAGTAAAACAGCGGCTTTTTACCCAGCCTGTCACGAGCCAGTACCAGTCGCTGACTGCGACTGTCCCAGATGGCCAGTGCAAACATTCCTCGCATATGCTGTACAAAATCCAGCCCGTACTGCTCGTACAGATGGACAATCACCTCTGTGTCACCGTCTGTACGGAACTGATGCCCCTGCTGCTGCAACTGCACACGAAGCTCTCGGTAGTTGTAAATCTCGCCATTGAACGAGATCTGCACGGAACCGTCTGCATTTCCCAGTGGCTGAGGACTGCCCGCCACGTCGATAATGCTGAGACGCCGATGCCCCAGTGCAACCGCCGGATGCCCCGCTGTCAGTTCGGCGGGACCGGCCGGCTCAGAAAACCAGGCCCCCCCGGCATCCGGCCCGCGATGCCGCAGACTGTCCGTCATTCGCTGCAGAATGTCGGCTGTTACCCGCTCACGCGAATTCCACCAGACCGCCCCGGCTATGCCACACACCGCTGACAGGCTCCCCGCTGAACTGTGTTATTCGTAAATCGGACAAAACGTATTGAATGCCGACTCGCAAAATACTCCCGGATCATTGAATCGCCGACCCTGATCCAGTGACGAAATCGCTGCCATGTCCTCAGCCGTCAGCTCAAAATCAAAGATATTCAGGTTCTCACTCATCCGCTCCGGCGTCACCGTCTTGGGGATCACTGCTGTACCACGCTGCACACCCCAGCGCAGCAGAATCTGAGCCGCCGACTTGCCATACTGCAGCGCCAGACAGTGAATCACACGATTGTCCAGCAGGGAGTCTGACGGCACCGCCATCCCAAGACTGTAATAGCTGGCCGGACCAAGTGGTGAAAAGGCCGTAAAGGCGATCTGCTCCTGCTGACAATACCGCAGCAACTTCGGCTGCACCAGCAGCGGATGCGACTCCACCTGCAGCACTGCCGGAGCAATCCGCGCTGAAGCCAGCAGGTCACGCAGCAGGCTGGTTCCGAAATTGCAGATGCCGATATTCCTCACAAGACCGGCATCCACCAACTCCTCCAGCGCCCGCCATGTTTCCAGAATCGGCACCCGCACCTCTTCCATCCGCGGCTGAGACGCCTCAGGATCAGAAAACCAGCCCGGAGGATACCGGTGCTCGAACGGCACGAATTTCTGAGCAATCGGGAAATGAATCAAATACAGGTCCAGATAGTCCAGACCCAAATCGCTGAGCGACCGCTGACACGCGGCCTGCACATGCTCAGCCGCGTGATACGTGTTCCACAACTTGGACGTGACCCACAACTGATCGCGAGTACACAGGCCCTGCTGCAGCGCCGACGCAATCCCCTCTCCCACCTCTCGCTCGTTACCATAATCACACGCACAGTCCAGATGCCGATAGCCGGCCGAAATGGCATTCACACAGGCCGCAGCAGCAATCGGCCGATCCACCTTCCAGAAACCATACCCGACGGCCGGCAGCAATTCGCCATTCCGCAGGGTCAATGCCGGGATTGTCGATGCAGACGTCATTTCAGAGCTTTCCGACACAGTGACAGCCGGAAGCCATACGCTGCACCCCCGGCAACGCTGACGTTCCGACACTTTCGCTGTGCAGAATCTATCTGACAGGCGATCTCCGGGACATTGACCGGACAACAAAACAGGGAAAAACGCAAAATGGGGCGATGCTGCGAAAAACTTTCGCTGCACCGCCACATCCCGGATTCGATCAGTGAACGTGATGCAGGTTGGCCGACCCCTGCGGCTGAAATGCACTGAGTCGAATCACGTCCACCGTCTCCACACAGGCTGTCACATGCCGCACCGGCATGATGCGAACCCGCAAATATTCAATGATACAGTCGCACACTTCCGGCACTGTGATCACCTCCAGACGTACCTGATCGGCACCCGCAGCAAGGCCTCCTTCCAGCCCGGATCGTCCCGCCCCATGACAGTCGATGCGTGTCCAGCCCGAGATTCCCATCTTCACCATCTCCGGGATCAACTCCGCCGCTGTGAGCCCATCCGTGACGATTGTTATGCGTCGAATCGGAGTCAGTGCCTTGATTCGTGCGGAATGGGAACTGGGTGAAAAGGCCCGAAAATCCTCCAGCCCGCGCAGCTCCAGTGTCAGACCATTCTGCTGAAATTCCGCCTGCATTTCCTCCAGCTTTTCCATGACGCTGGCATCCACCATCGCGGCTCCGGAAAGATCCAGAATCAGGTTGCGCTTCTGAACGAGTCCAATATCTTCAATCTGGCGACGGAACGGAATCCAGTTGCTGAACACTGCCGATTCCCGGGCGATAATCCGAGTCGTGTGCTCGTCCACATCCTCCACCTCCACGTAAGCCTTGAAGAAGGATCTGAGCGGTACTCCGTTGGCAAGATGAATCACCATCTTCAGCAGGACGCCGGCTGCCACGCCAATCAGCAGGTCTGTTGCCAGCACAACCACCAGCGTCACCACAAAGATCAACAGCTGCTCGCGGCCAATCCGGTAAACATTTCGGAATTCATTGGGATGCGCCAGGCGAGTCCCCGTGTAAACCAGCATGGCCGCCAGCGCAGCCAGCGGAATCCTGTGCAGCACGGTTGGAATCAACCCCACGCACAGCAGCAAAAATACTCCGTGCCACATATTTGCAAAGCGAGTGCGGGCACCGTTATCGATGTTGGACTTGCTGCGGACAATTTCTGAAATCATCGGCAAACCACCGATCAGTGCCGCCACCAGATTGGCTGCTCCCACCGCCAGCACATCACGGTCCATATTGGTTTTTCGCTTCCACGGATCCAGCAGATCCACGGCTTTGGCACTCAACAGTGATTCCAGGCTGCCGATGATGAAAAACATCATGATCCACTTCCATGCGATCCACTGCCCCAGCACTGAAAAGTCGGGAGTTGTCACTTCACGAAACATCCCGAACATCCGGTCAGGCATCGCCACCAGAAACTTCTCGTTCAACTGATAGCTCTTCTCAAAAACCCTGTACCCATGCGCCTGGTCCAGCTTGAGATACATTCCCATGGGCACCGACACGAGCAGCACAATCAGGTGTGCAGGTATCGGATTCAGCATGCGCACTCGACTGCGAACCAAAGGCCACAGAAACATAATCGCCAGACTGACAGTACCAATCAGAGCAATGGCCGGGTTCGCTCGCAGCACAAAATCAGGGATCTGCCGCAGCAGCACCAGAGGTCCGCCCTTCGCATCCAGCACCCCCAGTGCCACGGGGACCTGCTTGGAAATAATGATCACACCGATCGCCGCCAGCATCCCATGCACCACTGTGCCGGGAAAAAACTCACCCAGAATTCCAGCCCGAAAAAAACCAAACAGAATCTGCAGCACCGCAGCGGTTGCACCGACTGCGAGTGCTGCTCGATAGGCCGCCTGATCACCAGCGGCCCAGCCCGCCGTCATTCCGTTGCCGCCAAAATCCTCGATACAACCAAGCACAATCACAATCAGCCCCGCTGCCGGGCCCTTGATCGTCATTTCAGAATTGCTGAAGAATGGTGTCAGCAGTGCACCACAGACGGCTGTAAATATGCCGGCAAGCGGGGGAAAACCGGAGGCAAGCGCAATCGCCACGCATAACGGCAACGCAATCAGGAATACCAGCAGACCCGAGATCAGATCGTGCTTAAGATACGCCGAAAATCCTCGCAGGTTGCCGGTCGGTATTGCCTGCTGTCCAGAATCAGACCTGCTCATTGTCAGCCCCCGGCTGTCGCCTTTAGCCTGCTCAAATCCGGTAATTTACAGAATTTCGATAACGTTTCCGAATACAGAATCTGCGGTGTTCAGGGGTGAGACGCCTCGGAAGCTGATCGTCCGGTTGCCATAGTCTCGACCGCCTGACTCCCCGCCACAGTCGCCCGCTGATGCCGCAGGTCCATCAATGACTTCGCTGCATGATGCCGGGATGCAACTCCGGGCTGCGGCCATAAACCGCCACCAAGGATCAGCAAGGCCAGCAACACCACCGCAAATCGCTCCGCAAACTGCGACTTCAACGACACCGACGACTGCAGCGGAACACCAGTGAAAATCCGAAACCATGCCCGCAGAATGGAGATGCCGTTCAGCGCTGATGCCAGCACCAGCGACAGCCCCACAAGTGGATACACCTCCACACAACCCTCGATCAGCAACTCCATACCAACAAATCCAATCGTTCCCGGAAACCCGATTGACGCCAGCCCCGTCAGCAGAAACAGCCCCGCAAGTGTCGGAGTGTGTTCATACATGCCATGAAACCGATCCAGCGAAATCCGCCCGATCCGCGATTCCACCGCCCGAATGGTCAGACCAAAACCCGTCAGCGAAAGCCCCACCGAAATCCACACACACAAAGCTCCGGTCATACCGATCACGTTCACAAGCTCCAGCTTGGACAGCACCAGCGACGAATGACTGAGAAACAGGTAACAGAAGAATCGTCTGGCATCCTTCTGCACCAGAGCCATGCCAGCCGAATACACGGCGGTAATCAGCGACAGAATCGCAATACTGCGAATCGCCCACACCGGCACCACCGGCAGCACCAGATGCATCACAGCAAAAGCACCTGTCATGGGAGTCAGAAACAAAATGGCCGTCCCAAACGTGGCCTTCTCCAGCAGGTCCGCCATCCAGCAGTGCACAGGCACCACACCAGCACGCAGCAACGCTGCCACAGTCAGCAGGGTCGCCGAGAGCCCTGAGGCCTGACCGCCAGTCGCCGCATCCCCCAGCAGCAGGCGGCCAGCAACCAGCAGTACGATGAAAGCCCCCATGTGAATCAAAAAGACCCGGGGCGAAACGCCCCGCCGGACCAGCTCAATCCACGGCGGCAGTACCGCCAGCGACAACAGCACAATCAACAGCCAGGGATCATGACAACTGAGCGTTGCCAGCACGATCGATTCAGAAAACAGCGTCAGACTCATCGAAAAACGATCCAGCTTCGTTCGCAGAGTCGACAGGATCGTGAGCAGAAACAGCAGCGACGACAATGCCGGCAGCGGAGCACTCAGTTCGTCAATCACTAAAATGTTGTCGCGCCCCGTCAGACGCTGCGTCAGATCCCAGTGATCATGCGCCTCAAAACTGCCGACCATGGAAAAGTCCACCCACTCACCCACCGCCAGCAGCAGCGTCAGTCCGGCCACAAAAATCGCAACTTTCTGGGCGCGGACCGAATCCGTCAGGCAGGCACAGATGCCGCCCCCCACCAGCGGCAGAATAATTCCCACTTCCAGCCAGGGGAAATGCAGTTCCTGAATCATTTGTTTTCACCCGACAGCCAATTGGTCCAGCGACGCTCCAGACGATCCGACCAGAGCAGCGCTGCCGTAAATGGACGCACCACGAATTCATCAAGTATCGAATCCAGATTGCCGCGATTCATCGCAAATCGATACATCCGCTGATACCGCGACTGCTCAAGAGCACTGCGACGTTCTGCCACCCCACCAAGCGCATTGATCATGCTGTTGTAGTCCTTCAGCAGGGAAGGCGCGCGAACCAGTTGCAGCGTTCTCAGACAGGCATGCCCGATAATGTGCACCAGAGGCAGATAGCGAAATCCCAAACCGATTTCAACGACAATAATGCTGACCTGAATCAGTGACGCAAATGCCAGACTGCTCTTGATGTCAGACTGCACCCGCGCCGCCATCGCAGCAAAGACACACGTCACAGCTCCCAGCAACACAACCAGACCTGACAGCACCGGTGAACGATCCAGCAGCGGACTGATCCGCAGCAGCAGGAACGCACCAAGATGCACAGACAATGCTCCATAAAATACCGCACTCGATGGTGTCGGTCCCTCCATCGCACGCGGCAGCCAGCCCGAAAATGGTACCAGGGCAGACTTACCCGCTGCAGCAAACAAAAACAGACAACCCACCAGCAGCACCGACTGCTGCGGAATATCCACTCGCCCCTCCGGCCACACTCCCTGACCAGCCAGTCCCGAAAAATCACCCGAGCCCGACAGATGATGCAGCGACATCGCACCAATCAGAAACGCGGCATCAGCCAGCCGATAAATCGACCACACACGCAAACCATTGACCACCGGGCCACGTCGATCATGAAAAAATGCCACCAGCAGCGCCGACGACAGCCCCACCAGCTCCCAGCCGAAAAATAAAGTCTCAATGGTGCCGGCAGCAGAACTGAGAATCATCCCCAGCAAAAAGAACGACAAAAACAGAAAGAATCGCTGAAATCCCCCGTCCCGGTGCAGATATCTTGAGGCAAAGGCACTGATCACTCCGCACAGAACAAACGTCATGATCACAAACGGTACGCTCAGACGGTCAAACATGAACTTCATCGTGAAGTGAAAGTGAGGCTCGTCCAAAGCATGCGGACTGACACCGACTGCACCACCAGGCGGCTCGCCAGCATGCTGCTCCGCCGCAGCAGGAATCCTGACCCAGTCACCCAGACTCACCTCCACCTGACGATCATCCGTCATCAGCATGGCCACCAGAATCCAGACAGCGGCTGCCAGTCCCGTGGATACCGCCGCGGCAGTGCACCGCGAATACACGGTCTCACCCACTGGCGTTCGCAGCAGTGTGGAGATGCCGAACAGCGCAACCAGCACCGCAGGCGACAGCACCACCAGAATACCGGCAAAAGTCAGCATGCCTGATTATTCCACTAAAGCCTCGTGAGCACCGACAACAGCCAATTGCGGCCTGATCAGGGCAAACGGCAGATGATCACGTCGCCCCGCATACCACTCGCGGGAAGCCGCCACTTCCGACAACTGCCCCAAACGCGGCTCATAGTCCTCAAAACGACCGTTGAGAAATCTCTGAATGCGACTGGACTGAGGATCCAGTACCGCCAGCTGAGCCCATCCATTGCGACAGATCGCCGCAACATTCGGATTGCGATCCATAATCTGCAGCATCGATTCTGCTGTCGTCTCAATGATGAACAGCAGCCGCACGGGCTCGTGAATATCCACTCCCTGCCACGGCAGCCCCGGACGCAGATCACTGGATGCCCCGTCCATAACTCCCAGCAGACTGGTCACGTTGTGCGGCAGCTTCGTACCACTGCCCCAGCCACGATTGTCAATGGCCGACAGCGTGTACAGCAGGTTGATACCCTCGCAAACCGGAATCACGGCACCCAGTATTCGTGCCAGGATCATACTGTCGGTCGTATCCTGAGCACGATCGTAAGACATCATAAACGAACGCCGATCCAGAAACAGCCCCCGCAGCCGACCACGACGTCCCACAAAACAGACCGCGTTCGTGCAGTTTCCGTACTCCGGGCGAGTCTGTGCGAGATCCTCAGAACGCTCCCGCACATGCAGCAGTGCAGCCTGCTGGTCAATCTCCAGCGGTGCCGAATCAAATCGACGGCAGCGTTCCTGAGCATTACGCTGACAGGCCTCCGCCAGCACCCCCCGCAACTTCCGCAGCCGCCCCACATGTGAAGAAGGCAGCAGTTCCAAATCAAAAAATGTAATCTCTTCAGTCGCCGTATTGTGCAGACCGCCAATAAACCAGGTTTCGTCGGGAATGTCGAGGCCGCGTTCACGCAGCCGCCGTCGCACTCGCGGATCATTCAGCATCGCAGCCAGCGCCCGACCATTGGCACCACCGGGACTGCCGCTGCAGGCACCACAGTGATAAGCCGACTCGTGAGGATTATTCATGCAGGATGAACCATGCCCCATGAAGATCACCAGCGGGGCAAAGCCCGATGTCAGACCAATGTCCCGCAACGACCGTTCGGACATCGTTACCATTTCCGTCAGAGTAAACCCGATGCCGTCATCGTGAGGCCCCGCCGGCACTCCTTCGGGACGTTCCAGCCGCAGCCGAGTCACTGCCGGAGGCGCCACAAACTGCCCCGCAGTGGAATGCATCTGCGCCATAAAATGCGGAAACAAAATACGCCCCAGCAGCGGCACAGTCGCCAGCGGTCCCAACAGGGCAGTCAGCAGCGCTCCGGATACGGATGAGCGGGAACCGGAATCAAATCGCTGCGAAAAACGCCCCAGAATCCTGCGAGCCACCGCACGCTGGCGATGGGAGTCCTCCAGCGAATACACAACGTCTTCCACAATCCAGTTCTGCGGCCTGATGACCACCGGACACAAGGCCGTGAATGTGGCCTCTGCAGCTCCGCGATAATACATGGGGACGCAAAAGAAACCGGCATTCCCAAATGTCTCAATCTCCGGACACACCTCCTCAAGGTACCGACGAAAGGACTCTTCGCGAGCATCTATGCAGGTGACAATCTGTACCTGAGGCGTCTGCGGAACCACCAATGGCAGCGTGGCACGACGACTGACAGCATCCAGCGCCTGCCGCGAAAGATGCTGCTCAAATGCCAGATGCAGCACGCGGCGACGCTCAAGCTGATCAAAAGCCACCGCTGCACCCGCCAGCTCACTCCAGCCTTCCTCCGACAATTCAAACAACTGCTGCGGCGACCAGCCATGCAGCTCGGCCAGTTGCAGCAGCACAAAGGCCTGATAACGAGCAGTCAGCTCAAGTGGCTGCTGCTGTGCCGTTTGCGACACCGCCTGCAGGACTGTGTCCCCGACTGTTTTCCGGCCACCCGAATGCTCACGAATCAACCACTCCGCCGCCAGCCGATCCAAAATCAGACGCACCGCCAGAAACTCAGTCAGAGTACCATTCGGGGAACTGCGAAACACACGATCCGGGCGAGTCTCCGTCTGCCACAACATTCCGGCCCAGCCCCGCAAAGCCAGCAGCGACTGCCGAATCAGACTGCGCCGATCAGCATCACCCACGGCCAGCCCTGAAAGCGACTGACAAATACTCTCGACGGGAGACACAGCGCCGCGACAGAGTCCCTGCAGCGCCTCCGGCAGACCCCGCAACCAGCGCCGCTGACCAGTTGACGATTGTCCGTACACGGCACAAAAAGCCGCCACGAATCCGGAATCACGATTCGGCATTTGCCACTGCGCATAACCCTGATCCAGCCAGCCGGCACAGAAACCCGACAACACATCGTGCACCAGCTCATCAGGATCCTGCCCCGTCACGGCCAGCACAGCATCCCGCAGTCGAATCAATCCCGCTGCACTCCCGGCCGCAGCCGATACCGACTCCAGCCGCTGCAGACAGATTTTCCAAAGCAGTCCCGCACAAATCGATTCCATCTGCTGTTCGGAAACTTCCCGACGCCCCCCGCGATATACACTGCGGATCAGCTGCAGGGCAGCACTCTCACCGGAAGTCTCCACCATCTGCAGCCAGTGCCGGGTTTCATTCAGCAAACGCTCACGATGCTCCAGAGGAATCGTGGACTGAAAGCGACGCAGTGAATCCGCCTCAGCCAGCACCCAGTCCAGTTCATTCAGCGACACCGGATAGACCAGCTTCAGCAGCTGGCTCAGTCGCATTTCATGCAGCTCAATCAAACCGGCCACGGACCGCCGCTCCACCCCCAGTTCCTGCTGCAGAATCTCCTGAACATCCTCCGCTGTAATGCGACCACGCGCCACTAGATCGCGATATTCCGACTCCCGCAGGTAAGGCTCACAGCCGAATATTTCATGAGCCTGACGCAGCGCATCGAATACCGGCAGGTGCTCAAGCCCCTGCAGGGGATTCAGAAAGGCAAAAGCAGTAATCGGCCCCTGCAGCGGCAGCAGCTCCGCCAGCTCTCGGATCTCAGCCGCTACAACTGCAGCCTCCGGAACAGGCTCTGAAACAACACTCATCGTCGACGCCCCTGGCACGAATGCAGCACAGGAAAACAGACAGCCGCGCTGACCACCAAAATACCGGCATATGCCGGTTGGGTCAGTGCAGAAACGATGTGATGCAGGCAGGCTTAAGCAATGCGTCCGGGCAGGCACCCGAACTGCCGGACTCAGATCGCCGGCGGGGGTCGACACCCGCGGGAGTCCACGACGATCGGCACCTGTGGAACGGAATTCAGCACGACATGAAAATTCACTTCATGCAGCGCCCCAGCCGATGTGGCAACGGCCGTATGCACAAACTCCTCAGGCTCGCACTCAGACTCAATCGCCGTTTCACATTCTTCCAGCGAAAACTGAGCCAGACATTCTTCCTGTTGCCGGCGGTCAGGAACCGTCGGTTTCTCAGTGTGACAGGCGGGCAGCCACGTCGACACAATCAGGATGCAGAAGAGAAGTCGCATGTCAAAAAACTATCTCAGTCCTGGCGGGAGGTCAACGCCATTCATGCGTTATTGCTGACAATTCATGGGCAAAACAGCATAACGCCAGGCTTATCAGGCAAGAACACAACGAAAACAAACGACATCACTTTGAGTACACCAGAAGACGTCATTACCGCAACAGGCCGACTGATTCGGAAACATCTGCCGCTGCTTGAAAGCATTCGAGGTTGACCATTCTTCAGGTTTTTTCGGGATACAGTGAAATTCAACACCCAATTTCACTGACCGGCACAACGTATGCTCACCATTTCTTCCTCAGAGCCACCGCAATCAGAGTCAACAAGGGTGACACAAGGCTTGAATCATTCGACTGCTTATGCGTTCGATGAGGCCCCACACCTGAGAAACCCCGAACCTGCAGGCTGTTCTGATGATCCTGCTGCCGTTGATCAGCGTTTTGAGGTCAGGAGGAGTCGATGAAGTCAGAGAATTTGTTTCTGGAGAACGAGTTGCTGGAAACCGCCGCGGGCCAGGCCGTGTATGATGCCCTGGTGCAGGCAAACATCGATCTTCGCAGCGTCTCGGTGGACCTTGTGAAGGACATGCTGCAGTTTGAATGCCGCCGTCGCCGCAGCGGGGAAACCGGGAGGTATCTTCCGCGTGTGGAGGCCGCCGGCTGAGTCTGACTGCTGCTGATCGCTGTGCCTGAAGGCCAAGTGTGACCTGTGTTTCGGTATGGCAGCGAACTATGACATTTCGACTGGCACTGGCGACAGAAGATTTTGGTCAGCCTCTCAGGCAGGCCATCAGGCAGGCCGCGCACTTTCGCGTGCAGGGGCTCAGACTGAACGCTCGCACGGAAATCGGCGCCGCGGATCTCACCGATACGGGACTCAGGCAGTTGCGACTGTTCGTCGAAGAACATCAGCTCAAAGTTGCCGGGCTGTACTGTCCTTCGCGGCATTCAGTGGCCGACCCGCAGGGACTGGATCGTCGACTGCTGATGATCCGCTCAGCCATCGAACGGGTTCGTCGTCTGGGTACTGCTGAAGTGCTGATTCGAGCCGGTCGAATTCCGAATCCCGCAGCCACCGCCCCCCGGATGGCGCAGGGGCAGCCTGATGATTCCCAGGTCGACTCCCTGAAGAATCCGTTCTCCTTCGCGCCACCGCCAAAGCTGACGGAACCCAGCGAGGCAGACCAGTTTGAACTGCTGACGCAGGTGCTGTCGGATCTGGCAGCGACAGCCAACCACCACGGAGCCAGCCTGCAGATCATAGTCTCAGACTACGACACAGCACGCATCAGCGCGCTGCTGGCCCGAGTCACAACGGGGCCTCTGCAGGTGGTGTTCGACCCCGCAGTCTGCGTCATGTCGGGGCGTCAGCCTGTAAACATCTTTCGCAGCCTGTATCAGTCCATCGGCTACGTGCGTCTCCGCGATGCTCAGCAGGACGTCGATGGCGGCGGTGTTGAAGTCCCCTGCGGTGACGGAGCTGTGGACTGGCAGGAACTGCTGGCGGTCCTGGCTGAAGCCGTACAACCGGCGTGGCTGTGCATCGAACGGACCGGAGGCGATCAGCGTGCTGCTGACGTAGCCACAGCCGTTCGCCGACTGCAGGCACTGCTGCCCTGAATCCCCGCTGTTCGCTTGCATGCGTGCTGTCGGTTTGGTTTGCTTCGTCAGTCTGCCCGCGCTGCGGGCCGCCTTGACAACAGCCATCCCGGAACTGACGGATGCAACCTGCTCAACTGAACTGCCTGCTCGTCTGTGTCCTTTTCAGTACCGGCACATCGCTGCTGGTCAGCCGCGCAGTGGCTGACGAGAAAGCCGCCGCGAAAACCGGCATCTCAGAACTGCAGGCGGGCTTCGCCGAACGCGATATCACTCCGCCGGAACCCTTTCCGATGGCCGGCTACTTCCACGAACGGCTGAGTGAGGGTACTGCAGATCCGCTGCTGGCACGTGCAGCCGTCTTCAGCGATGGTCGCAGCCAGGTCGCCCTGGTGGTCTGCGATCTGATCGGAGTCTGGACGGATTTTGCGAATGTCGTGCGGCAGCGGGCTTCTGAGCAAACTGGTATTCCGACCGCTGCGATTGTTATTTCAGCCACTCATTCCCACACGGCACCGGACTACGCCGCGGTTTTTGCTGCATGGCTGGCAGCGCAGAATCCCGACACCGCCGCAGCCTTTGCCGGCAATCCGATCCCCTCGGCCGATCGTCTGAAATACATGGAACTGCTGGTGAGCAACACGGTCGCAGCAATCGTTGATGCTCAAAAACGCGCCGTTCCCGTCAGACTGTACTCCGGCTGGGCCGAGCAGCAGACACCCGTGTCCTTCAACCGACGATTTGTTCAGCGCGACGGCAGCGTGCGAACATGGGTGGGGCTGGAGGCGGAGGGATCGCTGCGCGCGGCAGGCCCGATTGATCCGGAAATGCCCATTCTGACGGCTCGCACCGCCACCGGCAGCACTGCCGGAGTCCTCAGCAGCTTCGCGCTGCACCTCGATACTGTCGGAGGAACTCGCTGGAGTGCCGACTAATCTTGGTTGCCCACACCCGCGGCCTTGAGTGCCTGGGCCACCTGGCATGACCGCTGGTACGACTCTTGCCACGTCTGCACGCGATCGCCCTGCACGAGGGCAACTTTGCCCGAGAGGT
>SXXK01000296.1 GCA_005791255.1 Planctomyces sp. | reverse complement strand
GTCAACCTGGTACGGCAGCACAATTTCACGCCCCCACGACAGGCTGTTGATCAGCTTCGAAAATGCAGGACGGTGAGTCTGCAACTCCTCGTCAGACGCTCCCCCGTTATACAGATGGGTCAGGGTAAAGTAACGCATGAATCGACGACTGCGCTCATTCTGAGCCATCAGGTCTTCGTGCATGGTCTTCAGCAGCATATTATCCGTGATGAACTGTCGCTGAGACTGCGATTGAGGAATTGCCGCGCCGTTCTGAATCCAGCTGCGGACAACCGCTGTCTGCTCGGCCGTCAGACGCGGTTCCTCACCTGCCGGTGGCATCTGTATCGCCTGATCCGTGGCATCGATCCGCTGCATCAGCAAAGATCCGCCAGGGTCACCCGGACGGACCAGGCTGTCACGTACCTTCGGAAGACTGGCAACATAATTCATGCCACCTTCATTCGTGCCACTTTCACCATGACAGCGATTACAGGCCCACTTTAGAATCTCTGCAACAGCTGCTGCCTCCGCAACTGCTTCAGGAGACTGGGCCAGCAACACGGGCTGTGGGGGCTTCGCGGGAGCTGATACCGGAACTTCTGAGTCCGCTGCAGATTGCCTGGTCGCCATTTCCTGCAAGTCGCCGGAAGGTCCCAGAGCCACTTCCGAACCTGAGACCGCATCCGCAGGATTGTTTGCTGAGCTTTCCTGATTCGGTGGGAATTCCCCGGAACCGACCGCAGTCTCTTCGCTGGCTGTCAGCAACGCGGCCACATCCGGTGACGCAGAGCCGCCGACATTGGCGACTGCTGCTGAGTCCCGCTGCACTTCGGTTGGTACTACAGCTTCGCCAGAAACCCCCGGCCTGTCGACGTCTGCCAGCACCGGCAACGGAGCAACCGGCACCGGCCACCACAGCGAACGCGTCAGAAATGCAGCCGCAGAAACCATCGCGACCAACGCGGCACCGGCAGTGAGTCCCAGCCAGAAACCCTGCGGCATGCGCGAGTCTGCCGCTACTGCGGGTGCCGCGGGCTTTGCCGGGGCTGACTTTTTCGTTTTCCGGCGAGTACCGGATGTTTCGGGCTGCCCAACCTGCGATTCGCGGACCGTGGCCGGTTCCCCCAACGCCCCACCACCCGTTGCTGCCAGGCCCGTCGTCGGGCTGACAGACACTGTGGCTGAGCAGTCGGGACAGCGAACTCGCTTGCCCGCAAGCTGCGGACCAACACGCAGAATTCGCCCGCAATCCGGGCAGACACACTGAATCGACATCCACACAACCCGAAAAAGACCGCAACCTGTTTCCACACAGTCGGAATCTCTGCAGTGTCGCGAGCAGGGCTCGGAGGGTCAACTTCAGCAGGGTTCCAACTTCTGAACACGGTAATTCCTGCAGACCAACGGAACGCCACAGCGTCGCTGCCGGAACATTTGGAAGCGTCCCGCCGACGGCACGATCCCGGCGGCAAATCTCAGCTACTCCGCTCTTTCCGCGGCGGAGCTCCCACTTCGGAAATGATCTGCTTCAGCTTCTGACCGCGAGCCGTTCTGGGGATCATGTCCACTTCCTCCGGAGTCACCTCCACCAGAGTTCCCAGGCGTTCCAGATCAAGGTACTTCCGGAAATTCTGACGAATGTCAGCCGCGACGGTTGCCCCGTCCACGCCAGGGGACTTCACAAACCGTATCCGCAGGTGATTTCGCTGTGTCTGAATCAGCTGCCACTGGCGAATGCCAGCTACAGGATACATCTGCGCCTGAAGGGAGGGGGGCGAGCAGGACACAAAGTCGGAAGGGCCTCGTTCCAGCCACAGCATTTCGTCACTGCGACCTTCCAGCTGAATTGTCGGCAACGGTGAGCCGCAGGGACAGGGCGTCGTCTGCCACGAAATCGAGTCAGTCAGGCGAAAACGAATAATCGGCTGAAACAGGTTGACGAGATTCGTCAGCAAAGTCTGATGAGACTTGACTCCGAGCGGCACCAGCTGATCATTTTCATCCACCC
Source organism: Planctomyces sp. (assembly GCA_005791255.1). Classification (GTDB taxonomy): domain Bacteria; phylum Planctomycetota; class Planctomycetia; order Planctomycetales; family Planctomycetaceae; genus SXXK01. The sequence continues at coordinate 5,286 of SXXK01000296.1, read as the reverse complement.
CTTCAAGGATCACGTAATCACTGTTGACGTGCATTTGTCCGGCCCGACACTCATTGCCCAGCACACTGCATTCGGTGGAGCCGTACTGTGAGGTGACGACAGCCGGAGCAAACACTCGTTCCACAGCAGCTCGTCCAGCCTTCGAAAATCCCTCACTGCCTGACGAAATGAATTCCGGGCGGATTTTCAGAGCTCCGTCATCCGCCTGATACGCCAGCAGTTCCAGCATACTGGCGTAGCCGTGCACGTAGTCCGGCTGATACTCGTTCAATCCCCGCACAATCTCAGCAATCGGGTCTTCAGACGGAAACAGCCGAATCTCTGCCATCCGCCCGCTCTGCTGCTTGCCCAGCAGGCACGTTTGAGTCGAAATACAGCCGGACAGGCGAGTGACCACAAAGGCCATGCGGTAGCGACGACGGATGAAGCGTCGCACATGTTTCCACGCCAGCCGATCGCGGAAAGTGCGAGCAAATACGACGCCCCGCTGAATTTCCACCGAACGATGATCGTTCAGAAAATAGCCAGGCTCACCAGTCGTCCCGCTGGTCTGTGACACCATCCAGCGATCACGCACCCGCGCCACTTTTCCCGGCTCGGACTGCGCGGCAGCACGAGCCTCCGTCAATGTAATTTCGGCACCGCACACCGTGTCCGGGAAATTGTCCATCATCTCCCGGACATCGACAGGACGGATCCGCTGCAGCTGTTCCAGCGGCGAGCCTGCAGGCTGAATCCGCCGCCCGTTGAAAGGGCTGTGCCTCGCTGCATGCTGCAGCAGGTGCTTCAGACGCCCCTGCTGAACCCGCTGAACAGTGGCGGGACTGGCAAAACGCTCCCGCAGCAGAGCCTCAGCCAGTGATGTCAGAAAGTAGCGGGATGTCATTTGCAGAATGCTCCCTGAACCGGTGAACGAAGACCGGTGCGGAGTCTACAAAACCGGCTGACGGCAAAAAACCCCAGTTGAAAAAATGGGGTTTTTGGCTGTCGATGGGACCAGCATCACGGCTGTCTCCCGGGATCCCGGTGTGTCTTGAACCACGAATGGACACGAAGGAACACACTGTCAGGGTTTGGTCTTCACATTGGCGATATTTGAATACGCCGAGTTGCCGCCACTGTTCCACGCCCGAACTCGAAAATAGTACCGTGTGCCGGCCAGCAATCCGGTGGCAGACCACGTCTGGACGTTCGGGCCGACCATGGCAATCTGAGTAAAATTGATGCCATCCAGCGAACGCTCAATCATGAAGCCGGATTCATTGTTGGAGTTATGCAGCCACGACAGATTGATCTGCGTACGCGAGATGGCGGTCAGTTTCAGCGTGCTGGGCGCTGCTGGCACAGGTACCACAATCGTGACGGTGGCAGAGCCTGCCAGTGTACCAATGGCAGCCCGCACCACTGACGTCCCTGCCGTGGCGGCGGCCGTAAACAACCCTGTCGAAGTCACCGATCCTCCGCCACTGCTGACAGTCCAGGCAAACGCTGGCTGCGTGGCCATGGCGTTGCCAAACTGATCCCGCGCCACAGCCGCGTATTGTTTCGTGGCACCGGTGTTGATGGTCGCGACTGCCGGAGTCACAGCAATTGACGTCAGCGTCTGGCTGACGGTGATGGTCACATCGCTGTTGGTGATCAGCGATCCGTCCGAGATCGCAGCACGCAGCGTGTAGGTTCCGGCGGCTCCAAATGTGGCTGTCACATTTTTTGCAGCATTTGTCCCGCTGGCGGAAAATGTCACAGGAGCCGGCGGAGCTCCCACCGCGGACCAGGTGTATTTCAGCAGCGACTCACCGCCGTCGTCAGCTCCCAGTACACTCAGATTGACCGTGGTGCCTGTCACCGGGTTCTGAGATGCGGCTGCCGGAGTGGCAACAGTTGGTGCACTGTTTACGTTCGTCAGGCCGACAATTCGCAGTGTTGTGACGCTGTATGCGGGCAGTGTGCAGGCAAAGCTCTGCGGGTTTGTGATTGTCGCGCTGCCGGCAGGCTGAGGCAGGGCACTTGCACCTGTCAGTTGAAATGCCGACACGGTTGCTCCAGGCAGCACACCCGCCAGATTCATGAGTGACGACAGCGGTGCGCCGGTCTTGTTGATGGCCACCACAATCATCTCATTTGCGTTGCCGGAATTCAGGCTGGCATACACAGATGAACCGGCGATGTCATCGGTGGCAGCCCTGATCGACACATCTCCAAATGTGCCATTCAGGCCGTCAAAGTTGCGAAACATCCGGAAACCTCCCTGAATGAATGTTTCATTCGAAGAAAGGGCCCACGAGTTTGCAGCAAAGACCCCCTCACGCCCGAATATTCCCAGCACATCGGCTTGCGCAACTCCGCCGGAGATGTGACTGCCGCCACCGTAATTGTATTCCGTGATGGCCAGTTTGGTACCGGCATAATTCTGATTGATTTTTTCCGCCATACGTGGCAGAAGCCGGATCGGGCCCAACGTGGACCACTGAGTGATCCAGCTGGTTTCCGTATATGTCGGATCCCACAGAGAACGCGGAGCCTGCAGGCGTGCAGCGACAACGGCGTCGGAAGTGTCCGAGCCTGTAATCCGAATTCCGCCTCCCGTCGCTTCAGGGTACCAGTGCATGTCCAGCACATCCACAAGTCGATGCCCATACGTGGCCTCGGCCTGCGCCAGCTGCTGCAGATAATATGCCTGAAAGTCACGACCGGCAGCATCGGGGGCGTTTTGCAGGTTGACGCAGCCATTCCAGCCGTAATTGACGGGTCCGAAGATCCGGGAGCTGGGTGCTGCGTCCTTGATGGCATCGGCGAACGAAATGGTTTTGGAAATCAGTTCTGCATATGTCGTGGCAGCCGGATGAACCTCGGCGTGCGTAGATGACCACAGGTCCGGTTCATTATCCAGTGAGAAGAAAATGGGGCGGTCCGGATCCGTCTGTCCCGACGGAAAGTTGACATTGACCCAATTCACGAACTCGTCCTGATACACAAAGGCATCTGTGGTATCGGGGGTCAGTGAGAACGGTGCGCCTTTCGCGGGCAGCTCCTGTCGGAAGCGAGTCTGCAGGTAATTGCTGCCACTGTTTCTCACATCACCGCCACCGTTTTTATCGGCGGCGACATATCCGTTGATGGGGATCGTCAGCAGTGCGCCGGCATTGCGCGCTGCTGCGTTCTGCAGTGCAGGGATGACGGCTCCGCCCGGCGTATCACCGCCCCCCAGATACGCGTCATTCTGGAAGTACCAGTCGCTGCCCGCGTTCGAAGCATTGTTCTCCCAGTTCCACGCAGTCCATCTGTTACCGCCAAGGCGTGTGAATGTGGCGTTTGAGTAACTGCCGTCGAGGCTTTGGTTCACACCGTAGACAAACTTCGAGATCGGGCGATTGTCCTGCTGTGGGTCAATCGAGAAGTTGACGGTGGCCAGCAACCGACGGTCCTCAAGGAATTCGATGACCTGAGCAGAAATGAGGTGCTTCTGCTCACGACGACGACGCTTGCCTGTCCGCATATTCCTGTGCCCGAAAAGTGTGTGTGCTGGCCTGCTGAGACTGAAAGGCCCGACAATGGCGAAATCACGACACAAAATTCGAAACTCGTGAACAGGTTCACGGAAGGGAGTCACAGTTGCAGCGCGGGATCCAGCCGTGCCGGGCTGCACCAGACGCCTGCCCGGCACAGTCTTCACAGTATGTGCATTGCGGATTCAATTCCCGGCATTCTGTGATTGTTCCCGCAGCATGCTGCGTCGCTGACGCAGGACCAGCAGCAGGCAGGTGGTCAGGTTTGGCGATTGAACCACGAGGATCGTGCAGCAGTTGCCGGCAATTCCAGCGAACAGCAACCCTTTCAGAACGATCAGTGATTTTGAGGACAGGTCGCCCATTGAGACTGCTTTTCGCTGGGGCAAATCGCCGGGCCGGCAGGTGTCAGGAATTTTGCTGCGACATGCTGCCATGACATCGTGGGCTTGTCCAGCCTCCACCGAGTGGGCTGTGCGGCGGGAGCAGGCAAAGGCCGCAGCCGGGAGTTCCTCACGGCATTGAGGTTGTGGCGTGAGTGGATGGCCAGCAATCACTGAATTATGCTCGATTTCGGAAGAACAGTCTGGCTGCCTCTGCAGGCGTCGGTTGCATGTGGTGTGTTCATCAAAACGCAATTCCTGACGACGAATCGATAAATGCAGGTTGCTTTGCAACCGCGTCCCCGTAGATTTGCACGGGAGTCCGCGCAGTGGGCGGATTGCTGATGGCAGACCGGCGATCACCGGCGGATCCACTCCAAACTGAAGCTGGCGGGGGCGGATGTGGGGGACGAAATCTGCCGTACCCTCGTTCCGCCGCTGCTTCCTGCAATCTCAGATGGGACGATCGGCATGCCACCCAAAAAGTTGTCACCGCACCAGCGTTCCTGGCTGATAAACGAGCTTCAGCAGTGGGAAGCCGCCGGGTTGCTGCAACCCGGACAGGGCCCCGCGATTCTGGGCAATTACCAATCCGCTGAAAATGCGTCTGCGGATACCACATCGAAGATTATCAGTGCTTTGATGAGCACTGCGGCCGCGCTGGTCGTGGCGGGCGTGCTGCTGCTGATTTCCTTCAACTGGGGGGAACTTTCGGCCGCAGTCAAGCTGACTCTGATCTTCGGTGTGATCACTGCAACATACTTTGCCGCGTTCAGAATGCGGCGCCACGGACGACTGCCACTGTCCAATACGCTGTTTTTCCTCGGTGCCTCGTTCTACGGTTGCGGGATCATGCTGATCTCGCAGATGTTTCACATCAGTGGTCACGCCCCGGACGCTTTCTGGTGGTGGGCGATTGGCACCCTGCCACTGGCGGTGATGCTGGAATCCGCTCTGTTGCATGGGCTGCTGGCTGCTCTGCTGGCCATCTGGAGCAGCATGGAGATTCTGGGAGGTTTTGCGGCTGCTGCCACCAGCTGGTGGAGTGTCCGTTTTATCTCGGCAACGGCCTTGACCCTGCCACTGTTCGTGGTCCCCGGGTTTCTTCTGGCCATTCGCACCTCCACACCCAGGCTGCTCTGGATCTACGTTCCCCTGCTGACATTCTGGCTGACAATGCAGCCAATAGCCTGGTGTGAACTGCTGAATGTGCAAAGCGCTCACGTGCTGTTTCCAACATGTGCCACCGGGGGACTGCTGCTGATGATCGCTCAGTCGTATCAGCCACGCAATGCGATGTCGCTGCCGTGGCGAACCTGCGGAGTGATCACAACGGGATCCAGCCTGCTGCCGCTCAGCTTTTACGGACTGCACGGTTACGAGTCCGATACTTTCAT
>SXXK01000295.1 GCA_005791255.1 Planctomyces sp. | reverse complement strand
CGAGCAGCAGTGCAACAGTGGAGATTCCGAGTGCGGCATCCCAGAGTCTTCCTGGGCGGAGTCGTTCGTCGGTGACATTCCGGCGGAAGTGAATGGCTGCATAGCCGAGCATGGGCAGCATGGCGGCTTGAGTCAGTCCGGCGATTTTGATGAGCTTGACGGGTTCCGGGAAGAGGATGAAGGCGACGACGCAGATGAGCGGCAGGATGGTGGAGATCCACTGGACGAGTTTAGCGCGTTGTTTGCTTTCGTGATCGGCGGAGCTGAGTCCGACGACTCCGCAGAAGTCAGCGATCATGCGGGCGTTACCTGCGTTGGCGACGAGGAATGTGGAGTAGAGGACGGCGAAGGCACCGATCAGGAACAGCCAGCGGGCGTATTCTCCGAAGATTGGAACGTAGCTGCGGGAGAGGGTACCGACCATTCGCATGCCTTCGGGGTCGCGACCTTCAGAGTGCAGCACGCAGACTCCCATGAGGTAGAACGCGGCGGTGGCAAGTGTGTAGATGATCATGGAGGCGAAGGCGTCCCATTTCATGACATTGAACCAGCCCTGGGCGCGTTTGAGCCAGTGTGCGGAGGATTCGCGGGGTCCGGCGGAACGGGCGTATCCTTTTTCGATGCACCAGTAGGGGTAGCTGATCAACTCGGTTGCGCCGACGCCGATGATGCCGAAGGTTGCGAGGGCCGTGATGAGTGCTGCGTCACCGGGGGGCAGTCCGAAGCTGAGTCCCTGCAGGATTTCGGCTGAGGAGAGGGCGTAGGAGGTTTGCTGGAGGGCGAAAACATTTCCAATGGTGATGAAAGTGAAGGCGACGACGAGTGCAACGGAGAAGACTTCGACGAGTTTGTAGCGGCCGTACCAGAGCAGTACAGCCGTGGCGACACTGAGGATGATGGCCCAGATTTTTTCGTCGCGTGTGGGTGGATCGACGAGACTGACACCATTGTCGTCGACGAGCGGTTTACCGGCGAGTGCGAGTGTCTGAATTTGCTGTCCGCGTGGTCCCAGTTCCTGCAGTTCGGCTTCGATTCGCTGCAGCACGTTCAGTTGTTTGGTGTTGGGGGGCGGGCTGGGCAGAGGATTGGTTTCGGATGCGGTTGTCTTCCATGCGGCCCACTGCTGAATTTCTTTGGTGGAGGGGCAGTTGACTGCTGCGGCATAGTCGCCGGTGAGAGGGATGGTGAGTGACAGCGATTGACCGACTCCACCGGCGATGCCGCCGAGCTGTGCTGTGGACGTGGAGATCATGAGGACCCAGAAGGCGACGATCCAGTTGATGCCGAAGAGACGCGGTCCGGGGACTCGATTGAGTGACGTGAGCGTGGTTTCGCCATGGCTGATGGCGAAGCGACCGAATTCGAGCTGGACGAAGACTTTGACGACGCAGCCGAGGAGGATGAGCCAGAGCAGGGCGATGCCAGCCTGGGCCCCGGTTTTAGTGGTCATGATCAGTTCGCCTGAGCCGACGATATTGGCGGCGATGATCAGTCCGGGTCCGATGTGCTGGAGGATCTGCAGCGGCCGATTTGGTGGATCGGCGATTTCGGATGCGATGCGGCGATCGGTGAACTGCGATTTGGAGGGTTGCGACATACGAGGAATCTTCGGGAGAAAGCAGTGTGGGCTGTGTGGGAGTACGTGGCAGGAATTGAAGGTTCAGAAGTGCACAGCATACACAGATCTGCGAGCGGTGCCACTTTGGCTTGAGGGGAAGGGGGGTGAGAACGGGGGGAAGTGTTCTGTTTGTCAGAGTCATCGGGCGGATTTCGCGAAAATCCTGCTGGCAGAGGTGTGGCAGGGTAACTTCTGCGAGTGCCGGGCTTTAGACTTTGTGGAGCGTTGGGGGGTGTTCGTGGGGTCAGTTCGAATATTTTGGAACGAAGACTACTGCCTTGGGTGCTGTTTATCGTGTTATCTGTCGGCGCATGAGTGTTTCGATGGCATTTGTGCTGGTGCTGGTACTGCTGAATGCGGCCCCGGTTTTGGCTCAGGGTACGTCGGCGGATGTACTGCGGGTTGTGCCGAGCGGGGAAGTGCAGCAGTTTTCGGGGCGGATGGTCCTGCTGCTGTCCGGATACAGTGCAGCGATCGTGCTGGCATCGCTGCTTGGTGGCTGGCTGTCGTCACTGGTGAATCTGACCCACACGGTGAGCCAGACGATCATCAGTTTTGTGGGTGGTCTGATGCTGGGGATTGGGGTGTTTCACCTGTTTCCTCATTCGCTGCATGGTGGTCAGGCAGCCAGCGAGGCGGCGGGCTGGATGATGTGCGGGATTGTGGCAATGTTTTTGCTGATTCGCTGGTTTCATTTTCATCATCACGGTCCGCTGGAGATATCGACGGACCGGGAGGATCCGTGTGCCGGGCAGCATGCGGACAAATCGGCTGGGTCATCGCTGCTGGTGCAGCTGGGGGCGGGCTCAACGGTTTGTGATCACACCGGTGAGCACGTTCATGGGGATCACGGTGGCCTTGTGCAAAGGGCTGCTCCGGCAACTGCACCGCATTGTCATCATGCTCATCAGTTGAGCTGGGTGGGAATTCTGATTGGTTTATCCCTGCATACACTTTTGGACGGTATGGCGCTGGCGGCCAGTGTTGCAGCGGAGAGTCGGCATTCGGTGCTGTTTTCGCTGTTTGGTTTTGGGACGTTTCTGGCGGTGCTGCTGCACAAGCCGATGGATGCGCTGTCGATAACATCGCTGATGAAGTCGGGTGGCTGGAATGCTCGTCAGCGTTTCCGAGTGAATCTGGGATTTGCGCTGATGTGTCCGCTTGGGGCGTTGTTGTTTGTGCTGGGGCTGACAGCGAGTGGTGGTGCGGTGGCGGGTGCGGTTTCCGGGATGCTGGCATTTTCTGCGGGTGTGTTTATTTGTATTGCTCTGAGTGATTTGCTGCCGGAGATGGAGTTTCATGCTCACAATCGTCTGCAGCTGACCACGGTACTGTTGGGTGGGATTCTGCTGGCCTGGTGCCTGCGATTTCT
>SXXK01000294.1 GCA_005791255.1 Planctomyces sp. | reverse complement strand
TTTTCTCCTTTCTACTTTCTCTGATCTGATTTCTATGGCAAGGATGCCATCGCCCCCTCACCCCCGACCCCTCTCCCCCGTTCCGGGGGCGAGGGGAGGATTTTGTGTTTTAAGTTGCAGTGGAAAGCGCGCGTGGCACCCCTCGCCCCACGGGTTTGTTCCACGCTCCCCTTCTGGTATCATCACCCACGCGCCAGAACCCCCCTGCTTAACTCTCGCCAGACTGCCGCATGACGTCGCCGTTCAATCGCATTCCCCCGGAACAGCACATCGCCGCCAATCCACTGGCGTTCGCAGTCTTCGACCAGTTCCCCGTCTCACCAGGTCACACACTCGTCATCACCAGACGCATCGTGCCCACCTGGTTCGATGCTTCCGCGCAGGAACAGGCCGCTGTGCTCGAACTGGTCAGCACCGTTCGAAATCTCCTGCAATCGTCACTCGAGCCCGCTCCCGATGGTTACAACGTCGGTTTCAATTGCGGAGCCGCAGCCGGACAAACTGTGCCGCACCTGCACGTGCACATCATCCCCCGTTACGCCGGTGATCAGCCCGATCCCCGCGGCGGCATCCGCAATGTCATCCCCGAACTCGGAAATTACCTCCGCAACTCAGCACCAGCACCACCACCCGCTCCACCCGAGCTGCTGTCCACCGGACACCCGGACTCGCCGCTGTGGGAACTGCTGGCACTGCGAGTCTCCGCAGCCACTCACGTCGATATCCTTTCCGCCTTCGTGCAACGCTCAGGACTGGAACTGATCGAACAGCAGCTGCTGGCCGCCATGACTCGCGGCGCTCACGTCCGCATCATCGTCTCAGACTACCTCGGCATCTCCGACCCGCTGGCACTCCGTCGACTGCTCACCTGGCAGCACCTCGGAGCCACTGACGATGCGGATGTCACCGGCAGTACCGTCGATCTGCGACCGGCGGAATCGGACGATGACCCGTCTGCCCCCGAACTGCTGTCGGGATCGCTGCAGGCGCGCCTGATTCACACCAGCCAGCTGCAGTCACAGCCGGAATCCTTTCATCCCAAAGCCTGGCTGATTCAGGAGCAGCAGGACGCCTGCCTGGTCGTCGGTTCCAGCAACCTGTCCAGGCCGGCTCTGCAGACCGGTATTGAATGGAACCTGTTGGCATCGGACCGCACGGTGCCCGCCGCCGCCGCCCGCTTTCGCCGTTCGTTCCGGCAGTTATGGGACCAGGCTGTACCGCTCAGTCCCGACGTCATCCACCGCTACTCGCAGTGGGTTCAGGACCAGGGGTCACAGTGGTCGGAGTTGTGCGAGTCACAGCGGGAAGGCGTGGTACTGACTCCGCGGCCCTGGCAGCAGCAGGCGTTGCTGAAGCTGCAGGAGCTGCGGGACCGCGGGTACCAGCGTGGTTTGGTGGCTGTGGCAACCGGGATGGGCAAGACATGGCTGGCGGCGCTGGATGTGCTGCAGGTCGGGCAGCATCTGGGGCGCAGGCCCAGAGTGCTGGTGGTGGCTCATCGGGCACAGATTCTGGCGCAGGCGGAAGCCGCGCTGTCCGCTGTTCTGGATGCCGAATATCGTCCGGTCAGCAGCGGCTGGTTCGTGGGAGCTCAGCAGCAGCTGGACTGCGATCTGGTGGTGGCTTCGGTGCAGAAACTGTCGCGACCGCAGCATCTGAAACGCCTGGAATCGCTGCATTTTGATTATGCCATCATAGATGAGGTGCATCATGCTCAGGCGCCGACGTGGCGGCGAGTGCTGGCCAGTTTGCGGGCCGGGTTTGTGCTGGGCCTGACGGCGACTCCCGAGCGAACAGATGGCGTGGATGTGGCGTCGTTGTTTGACGATCATCTGGCGTGGCAGGCCGGGATTGGTGACGGCATAGCTGAGGAATCTCTGGTCCCGTTTCATTATCTGGGTTTGCGGGACACGGTGGATTTTGAGCAGATACCGTGGCGGAACGGGCGATTTGATCCGGAGCAGCTGGAAGCGGCGGTGGCCCGCAGCGAGCGGATGGAGCGACTGTGGACGGCGTGGCAGCAGCATCCGGCCGAGCGGACGATTGTGTTCTGCTGTTCGCGGCGGCATGCGGTGTTTGTGCGGGACTGGCTGCTGTCGCGGGGGGAATCTGCGGCCGCTGTATTTTCCGGTGGCGGCAGTGATCCGATCGGCCAGTCACTGCAGGCGCTGCGGGACGGGCGGCTGCGAGTGTTGTGTGCGGTGGATTTGTTTAATGAGGGTCTGGATTTGCCGGCGGTGGACCGCGTGGTGATGCTGCGTCCGACGGAATCGAAGGTGGTGTTTTTGCAGCAGCTGGGACGGGGGTTGCGAGTCGCACCTGGCAAGACTCGTCTGCTGGTGCTGGATTTTGTGGGCAATCACCGTGTGTTTGCGCAGCGGCTGCTGCATCTGCTGGCGCTGTCCGGTCCGCGTGCAGACTGGGCTGCGGTGCGGCAGTATTTGCAGACGGGTCAGGCGCAGTTGCCGCCGGGCTGTCTGCTGGACGTGGAGCTGTCGGCGCGGGATGTGCTGCGTGAGTTGTTGCCGCGAGGTGCTGCAGCGGCGCTGGAGGGTTATCGGCGGCTGCGGGACGAGCTGGGTCGGCGTCCGACAGCGACGGAAGTGCTGCGAGCCGGTTATTTGCCGCGCACGATCGCGGCGGAGCGGGGCGCGTGGTTTGCGTTTGTGCAGTCGGAACAGGATTTGATGGAGCGGGAAGCGGCGGTGGTGACGGCAGCGGCCGACTGGTTCCGGATGCTGGAAACGACATCGTTGAACAGGTCGTACCAGCTGATTGTGCTGCGAGTGTTGCTGGATCGCGGGGCACTGGTGAGTGGTTTGCCGTTAGCGACGCTGTGTGCGGACTGTCGGCGTTATCTGCAGCAGCACGAGGTGTTGCGGAGGGACGTGACGGGCGGTGGAGTGGCGGTGGACGTGGACACCGCGACGGCTCAGGCGTGGCAGCAGTGGTGGCAGAAGTGGCCGGTATCGCGGTGGCTGGACGAGCAGGACGGTCGGCGGTGGTTTGAGCAGTCCGGGGACGTATTTCGCTGGTCGGGTGAGGTGCCTGCGGGGCTGGAGACTGAGCTGCAGCGGCTGACGGGTGAACTGGTGGACTGGCGATTGGCGGCGTACTGCCGCAGTCGTGGCCTTGAGCGGGGATCGGCAGAGCAGGGTGCAGTGCGATTTGAGTGCAGGGTATCGCATGCGTCAGGGCGGGCGATCCTGTTTGTGCCGAGCGTGAATCAGAGTCCTGGTCGTCCGACAGGTCCGACGGACGTGGTGTTGCCGGACGGGCAGTTGTGGGTATTTAAGTTTGTGAAAGTGGCGGTGAATGTGGCGGGCCCGGCGGGTGTTGAGCAGAACCAGTTGAGTGATTTGCTGCGCGGCTGGTTTGGAGCGGACGCTGGGCTGCCGGGCACGGATTTTCGGGTGCGGTTTGAACTGCGTGACGGCCAGTGGAGTATTTCGCCGGTGCTGGAATCGGCACAGCAGGGAGCGCCGGCAGTGGCAGTGCGGGCGCCGGCCTTGCCAGCGGGCATGCGGCAGACGATTTCCACCGGTCGGCGTTATCGTGATTATCTGCCGGTGTGGGATTTAGCGGCGAGTGCGGGATTTTGGAGTGCTGAGCAGCAGCCGGAGGAGCGGGGTTGGGTGCGAGTGGAGGGAATGACTTTGAAGGCGGGGATGTTTGTTGGGCAGGTGTGTGGTCATTCGATGGAACCGCAGATTGCTGACGGGGCGTGGTGTGTGTTTCGTCCGTGTCCGGCGGGCAGCCGCGAGGGTCGGTTGTTGCTGGTGCAGTTACGGACTGGTGTATCGGACGATGCAGCCGGCCGATTTACTGTGAAGCGGTATCATTCTGAGGGCAGTGTGACGGCGGAGGGCTGGGAGCATCGTGTGATTCAATTGCAGCCCCTGAATTCGGACTATCCGGTGATTGATTTGCAGCCTGAAGATTCAGAGGACTTGCGGATCATCGGGGAATTCGTGCGGGTGCTGTAGCTGGATTATGCCGGCCAGAATCCCTCAGCGGACTCGGGTTGCACCGAGTCCTCCGAGGTTGAAAAATGGGTGTTCATGGGCTGCCCTGCCGTTTCGCCAACCGAGGGCAACGCCTGCCCGCAGCAGCTCGCAGCATCGGTGAAAAGGCCGACTTCCCGGAGTCTTTGCAACCCGTATTCAAATGCTCGGTCTGCATTTGTTTGTGGCTTTTTCGCAAC
>SXXK01000293.1 GCA_005791255.1 Planctomyces sp. | reverse complement strand
GGATTGCCCCCTCACCCCCGACCCCTCTCCCCCGTTCCGGGGGCGAGGGGAGAGTTAGTTTTCAGTTTTCAGTTGAGGCTGAGCGGAAGGCTGTTTGAATTGTCTGTCACGCGAAATGCGGCGCAGCACTGTGTCAATTCTTCGCGGTGTCGCATCTTCGCGTGAGACAATTGCACTGCTGAGCACCGGGGGATGCGTGGCTGATTGCGGGTGTTCCGGGAATATTTCGCCCCGTCGCCATCGATTACGCATTAAACTGTTGGGGGCGGAGCGGATGCAGCGGGGCTGAAGCCCCAGGTGTGCGGTTTGGTTCTGTGAGTCGTTGCCAGCAGGGATTGTCCGGAACCACATCAGCGGTGCAGCAGCAGCAGCCGCATCGAGTAGACCACAACGGTCCCCACGACCAATGTGCCACCGTACAGCAGCCCGCGTGCAACAAGCGGGCGATGAGGATGCACGACGACAGCGATGCCGGCGACCAGCAGTGACAGGACGGCCTTAAACATGACCATGCCCATCAACCCCCAGCGATGCAGAATGTGCCGCGCCAGGGGATTGCTTTCCACAAATGTCACCGTCGTATTTCCTGCTGCACTCTGATGCAGCAGAATATGCGTCATGGCAACATCCAGAGCACAGGCCAGCAGAAACCAGCTGATGGCGGTTTCCAGGGCCTGGCGGCTTTTCCGCTGCCGGCCACGACTGCTCATTTGGCGGGCACCGGCGAACTGATCAGCACACTGACGGCCTTGTCCATGCCAACCGCGAAGATGGTTCGAATGTGCGGATCCGCGACCAGCAGCCGATCGCCGGCCACACACAGCCCCACCGGGCGGTCCAGCGGAGTTCCCGCAACGAATTTCTCTGGCACCGCTCCGGCCGGCACCTTCCACACGCAGTGCTCATAATTGTCCGTCACGTACATGGTACCGTCCGCCAGTCGAACCAGATTGTGCGGCAGATTGAACGGATGATCCTTGATCACCGCTTCGACTTTGCCATCAGCATTCACCTTCTGAATCTGGCCATCCTTACTGGAGGTGGACAGGACCCAGAGCGTGCCATCAGGGTCCAGAGCCAGCCCTCGCGGCGAATTGATCACCGCGAACTCCACCGGCTTCTCACTGCCTTCAGCCGGCATCTTCCAGATACGGTGCAGTTCCAGATCCGCCGTGTAAATCGTCCCGTCCGCCGCCACGGCAATCGCCATCGGAATACCAATCCAGCCTTTGGTCAGCGGCTGTGGTGTACCGGCATCGTCAAACCGATAGACCTCGCGCGTGGCCGAGTCGCCGACCAGCAGCTTGCCCTGATGGTCGAATGCAAGGCACCGGACCGCATTCAGCGGAGTCCGAAATTTCTTTGATGCCTGAAAGTAGATGGACTTTTGGCCATTTTCGACCTTCCAGATACCAGGCAGATTGCGATCGGCAACAAACACGACGCCGTCCGCCCGAGCCGCCACCGCCAGCGGATACTGGAACTCGGTCGCCGCCGGAGCTGCTTCCTGGGCAGCTGCCGGAACTGCCAGCAGCAGAGTCAGCAGCGCGACACAGGCACGACGTGAGGGGGGGGTGAGGACTGTGGCAACATTCAACACGGGACAATCTCCGCAAACCGCTTCGAAACGCGCTGGCAACCGACAGGTCGAACTGCCTGCGATTCCCCTGCTGATATTCTGCAGCAACGCGGGCAGACTCACAATCCAGCCATTCGCGTTTTCCGCGGTGTTTCAAGTTTTTTGCAGCGGTAATGACGCAGAATCACGACTCAGCAGCCCCCACCTCCACCACCGCATCCGCCTGCAGCAGCAGCAGTCGGGCCTGCACCTGGGCCGGATCAAGTCGGCAGATGCGAGCAACAGCGCGGCGGTATTCCAGCAGCTGCGACCCGTAATACTCAACCCGCCCCCGAATCCACTCGCCCACTTCCCCGGAAACACGGTCCGTCTTGAAATCCACAATATCGGCCGCAACCACCCGACTGCCCAGTTTCACCTGCACCAGCCGGTCAATGGTCCCGCGAATCAACTGTGAGCGATCCAGCAGCACAAACGGTCGCTCGCGATCCACCACCAGTCGCGCCTCACCGGACGCCAACTGCGGCAGCCACGGTCGAAACACTGTCGCCGCTCCGGCCGTCGCTCGGTCAAAAGTCCGCCGCACCGAATCCGACAGCAGCAGCCGTCGAAATGCCGGCAGCAGTGCCTGCGCTGTTTCCACCGGAATCTGCAATCGCACCGCAGCGTCAAGCAACGACTGATCCTCTGGTTCCTGATCCAGCCACTGCAGCAGCTCGAACCAGCCGTGCAGCAAAATCCCGCGAATACGCGGTTCCACAGACTCGGCCGCTGACACCACCGCTGCTGCACCGCCACCTGCGGCCGAGGCTGCAGCGCCGCGCCCCCGGCCTCGCACCTGCCGCGGTGCCGCAGGCGCCAGCACGGGCAGCGTCAAAGTTGTCTGATCATGGCGTGACGGAGCGGACCGCGCAAGACCTCGTCGCCGTCCGTCCGGCATTGGTGACAGCAGAATTCGCCCGGACGCGGCCCCCGGCCTGCGAGTGCCCGACTGGGCCCCTGCAGGCGCTGATGCCGGTACCGCCGCAGCAGCAGCCACTGACGCAGCACGCGCACCACGCGACTTCGCTGCCGCCGCAGGTCGCTCCACAAACCACTGCGGATCCCCGGTCTCCCAAATCGTTTCCGACGGACCGGCCTGAGTCCTGTCGGACAGGGCGG
>SXXK01000292.1 GCA_005791255.1 Planctomyces sp. | reverse complement strand
GGCCAGCGGAGTGAACCTCTGAGGCTGGCGTCGCACCAGGTGCATCTGCTGCATCTGCTGCAGCGTGCGGACCAGTCTGGAGTGTTCCAGTTGTCTTTCAAGCACCTCAGACCCGGCCTG
Organism: Planctomyces sp.; assembly: GCA_005791255.1. GTDB lineage: Bacteria > Planctomycetota > Planctomycetia > Planctomycetales > Planctomycetaceae > SXXK01. The sequence continues at coordinate 2,804 of SXXK01000292.1, read as the reverse complement.
CCGGAGCAGCAGGTTTTGGGGGTCATAGCTGGCGAACACATCGTAGAGCAGACCGCTGCTGGCCTGCAGTTGTCGGGCGGAGCGGGGCTGGCCGGGGAATCCCTGGAACACCAGCCCGGCGACTCGGGCGATTTCCCGGAACTGTCGTTTGCCCATTTCCGCGGCGTTGATGCACTGCTGCAGTTCATCCATGAGTGCATCTGTGCTGAGCAGTCCCTGCTGCAGGGCCCGATCGAGTTCGGGTGCGGTGGCCGACAGCAGTTCAAACCCGTAGTCATTGACGGACATTGTGAATGTGATGGGCTGCAGTCGAGACATCCGCCACGCGAAGAGTGCAGAGAGTCCTTCGTGGACCAGTCTTCCGGCGAAGGGGTAGATGAGAGTGTGGAAGCCTTCGCGGGAGCGGATTTGTTCGATGAGCAGTTCAGCGGGTCGGGGGATTTCGGACCAGCGAGCCTGCAGTTCGAGGAGCGGTCGCACAGCGGTGAGTTCGGGGCCGTCGAAGATGCCCTGAGCGGCCTGATCCAGCCGCAGTCTGACGGCGTGTGCAAGTTCCGTGGACAGTGGCATGCGGCCTCCCATCCAGCGGGGAATTCGGACCTGTTTTGATGCCGGCGCCTTGCGAACCCAGACTTTCATGTCGCGGATGTGCACAAGTTCGACGGTGCGACCGGCGAAAAGGAAGGTTTCTCCGGGATTGATTTTTGCGAGGAAAGACTCTTCGATGGTCCCGAGGGTGGGGCCTCCGAGGTACTGGACGGTGAGGCTGGCATCACTGGTGATGGTGCCGATGGACATGCGGTGCTGTCGAGCGATGCGTTCGCTGCCGACGAACCAGAGTCCTTCGAATTCGCGGAGGCGATGGTAATCCGGGTAGGCTCGCAGCGATTCACCTCCGCGGGCGGTGAAATCGAGGGCCCAGTCCCATTCCTCGCGGGTGAGCTGGTTGTAGGAGGCGGTTGTGCGGACTTCTGCGAAGAGGTCAGCGGAGTCGAACCCGGAGCCGGAGGCGATTGTGACGAGGTGCTGGCAGAGGACATCAACGGGGGCGTGGTGGGGCTGGCGTCCTTCGAGTTGTCCGGCGGCGATGGCATCGCGGGCGGCGGCAGCTTCGATCAGTTCAAAGGCGTGTGTGGGCACGCAGGTGACTCGACTGACGGCGCCGGGTCGATGTCCGCTGCGTCCGGCGCGCTGCAGGAGTCTGGCGACTCCGCGCGGCGAGCCGATCTGCAGGACTCGGTCCACCGGACTGAAATCGACTCCCAGATCGAGACTGCTGGTGCAGACGACAGCTCGCAGTTGTCCTGCGCGGAGTCCATCTTCGACCCAGTTGCGGGTGGCGGGATCGAGCGACCCGTGGTGCAGAGCGATCAGTCCGGCCCAGTCCGGCCGTGCCTGCAGCATGGCGTGGTACCAGGCTTCGGTCTGCGAGCGGGTGTTTGTGAAGATCAGCGTGGATGCGGCCTGGTCAACGGCGGTCAGAACATCGGGAAGCTGATTGAGGCCCATGTGGCCGGCCCAGGGGAAGCGTTCGATGCGTTCGGGGATGAGTGAGTCCACGACGATCTGTTTGCGGCTGGCTCCCTGGATCATGACGGCAGGTGCTGCGGGGAGCCGGGTCTGTGGGGGGGCGATGACTGCGAGTGCTTCCGGGAGGTTTCCGAGGGTGGCGGAGAGAGCCCACGTTCTGAGTGCGGGGCGCCAGCGTCGCAGTCTGGCGAGGGCCAGTTCGACCTGCACACCGCGTTTGGTGGCGAGCAGTTCGTGCCATTCGTCGCAGATCACGGCTCGCAGATTGCGGAACTGTTCGCGGGCGTCGCTGCGGGTGAGCAGGAGTGAGAGACTTTCGGGGGTGGTGACGAGTGTGGTGGGGAGGCGATTTTGCTGTTTTCGGCGGGTGGCGGCCGAGGTGTCTCCGGTGCGGGATTCGACGGACCAGTTCAGGCTGAGGGCTTTGAGCGGTTCCTGGAGTGCATGGAGCGTGTCCACCGCGAGGGCTCGCAGGGGTGTGATCCAGAGGACTCGGAGGGCATCGTTTCCGGTGGCGGTGGGGCGCTGCTCGGTTTCGGCGAGAGCTTCGGCGACGGGGCCGAGCCATGCGGCCAGCGTTTTGCCGGTGCCGGTAGTGGCGTGAATCAGACCGGAGTGGCCGGCGAGGTAGTGCTGCCAGGCCTGCATCTGGAAGGGGAAGACGGTCCAGTGGCGGTCCTTGAACCAGTTGCAGACGGATTGCAGGGCGGCGGTGGCTGATGAGGGCAGTTGGGGAGTCTCGGCAGAGCGATCTGGTGACATGGGGAAGTTTTGGCGAATCTGCCGTGGAACGAGGCGAGAGAACTGACAATAACCACTGAAACTCCGTTGTTTTGCCCGTCTTTACCCACTAAACTCCGCGGCATTCAGAACGCTGGGGGTGGTTGTTGTACTGGCTGCTGCGGGGCCTGTGGGTGCTGCAGATCATAGTCCGGGGCAGCGGATTGTCCTGTCAGTGTGTGGGCAGATCAAGTTTGGGCCGTATGGCCGGAAGCAAGCCTCGCAAGGAACTATCTTTGATGTCCAGGTTTTATTTTACCAGTGAATCCGTCAGCCAGGGTCATCCGGACAAGGTGTCGGATCAGGTTTCGGACGGCATTCTGGATGCGATTCTGGAGCAGGACCCGATGTCTCGCGTCGCCTGCGAGACGTTGTGCACGACGGACCTGGTGGTGCTGGCCGGCGAGATCACAACGAAGGCCAAAGTGGACTATGTCGGGGTGACTCGAAAGGTCATCCGTGACATTGGCTACACCTCGGATGATATCGGCTTC
>SXXK01000291.1 GCA_005791255.1 Planctomyces sp. | reverse complement strand
GCCATCCTGCTGGTCATCCTCGGACCAGCCATGATTCAGGTGAATGAGATCTTCGGAAATCTGCAAAAATAACTTTCCGGACAATCTGCTGGCGGATTCAGTCCGCTCCTGCTGCCTTCTACCTGCAGAACTTTCAGTATCCTGTTCTTCGGACATTCAGCCATGCAGACTCGAACCATCCTTGTGGGCGCTTTTGCTGTGATCTTCGGACTCGTTTCTGCCGTTGGGGCGTTTATCTCTCAGCGTCGTGCCGGGGAAGACGTACCCACACTGGAAGTGGTGACCTCAACCGCAGACCTGCCGTGGGGGACGGTGATCGAGCCTTTGCATCTGAAGATCAGCCGATTCCCCGCGGACGCCATCCCCGAAGGTGCTGTACGCAAAATCGAAGATGCCGTGGGACGCACCTCCCGCGATAACCTGGCTCGCGGTGAACTCCTGCTCAGCGGCAGACTCACTGAACCCGGTGTCGGTCGTGGCCTGCCACCGCTCATCCCCAAAGGTATGCGCGCGGTCTCCATCCAGACTCCCAACGTCAGCTCTGGCGTGACCGGGTTTGTCATGCCCGGAAATAAAGTCGACGTCGTGCTGACAATGCACGGTTCAGGCCACGAAGACCCGTCCGGAGGTGGTCGCACAATCACGCTGCTGCAGAATGTCACGGTGCTGGCTGTCGACCAGAATATCGAAGCCCCCAGCGAAAACATGATGGACCTGAAACAGATGCGGACCGTCACACTCGTGGTCACCCCCCAGCAGGCTCAGGAACTGGACCTGGGACAGAATAAGGGAGTCCTCAGACTGACGCTGCGTAACCCCCTCGATGAAGCGCTCACAGATGTCTCACAGGTCACCATATCGTCGCTGACCAGTGAGCACCGTGGCCTTGACGACTCCGCCGCCACATCCGATGTCACAGGAGAACTGGCTGAGAAAAAGCAGCAGTCGCAGGTGTCCACCACCGACGCTCAGCCAGCCGCACTGCACCTTGCAAAAAAACCTGCCGGAAGCTCGAAGCCATTCCCCGTCCTGATGATTCGTGGCGGGGCGATTTCGCCCGTTGTGATGATCCCCAGAGGAAACTGGACAATACCGGCTGACGAACAGCCTCAGGAACCTGATTCCGAAGTAGTCGTCAGCACAGCCCGCCAAATCACGGTCATGGGAAGATGACCGTCTGCCGGGCTGCCGGAAACCCCTTTTCGGCAGCCCGGTGCTTTACCACTGCAATGCTCCGGAATATTCCCATGCTGAAATCCCGAAACCTGCGACCGAAACACAACGGCCTCCGAAGTCGCACGGCAACTGCAGCTGAGACCCGTAGCGGTGCTGCTGCCGTGGAATTTGCCGTCGTCCTGCCCATCCTCGTTGTCATGCTTGCCGGGACTGCTGATTATGGACGATTTGCTTCCACATCAGTGGCCGTCTGCAATGCGTCGCGTGCTGGTGCCGGATATGGCTGCATCCACCCCTGGGACAGCTACACATCCCAGTCCTTCATGACGACCTGCAAAGCCAAAGTGGAAGAGGAATTCAGTTCAGTTCCCGGTTTTAATCCGCAGAACCTCAGCGTTCAGATCACGTCCGAAGGCACGTGGCCGCATGGCCGAGTCCGCGTCGCCGTCTCGTACCCTTTTCGCACTGTCGTCAACTGGGGCTTCATACCCAGTTCGATCTCCATTTCACGCACCACGGTGCTGCCGATGGTTCGATGAACCACCAATTCCCTCCCGTGCTGACAGGGACTGTCCATGCTCAATCATTCATCGCCCCTTCAAAGCAGCAGCAGCAACCGCCGTCGCGGTGCAGCCATGCTGGAAGCCACCGCCATCATGGGCGCGTGGACCGTGCTGTTTGTGGGGATCTTTGACTTCGGCAGTGCGACTCTGCGACGAAACCTGGTCTCCCACGTTGCTCGCCAGGTTGTCAGGCTGGCCATCGTTCGCGGTGCAGATGCGGGACCCGAATTGCCCGTCTGGGGACCAGCCACTCAGACATTTCAGATCAGTGATAATCACCCCATTGCCAATACCCTGCGGCCCATCGCCGGTGGTTCAGCCACCAGCAGTTTTCAGGTGCAGCTGGAGTGGATCGATGGCGAGAATGCCGCCGAGCAGCGAGTCCGCGCGACTGTCACCGGTCGGTTCAGTTCTCTGCTGGGGGTCGTTGTGGGCAGCAAAAACGTCCCGCTCCAGGCGCGCTCCACCATGCCGATTGTTCATTGATCAGGAGTCTTCGTCATGCGACGTTTTTCTCAGACCGCACAACGTTCGCACTCGCGACGAGGCACTGTTCTGATCGTGACCGCCATCGGCGCTGCCGCGATGGTCGGTATGCTGCTGCTGATCGTGGAAACCGGAGTGGTGATGGATACCCGCCGCCGTGCTCAGAATGCCATCGACTCCGCCGCGCTCGCCGCCGCTCAGGCACTGGTGCGGCAGATGTCCGGCTCTTCCGCCACAGCCGACGCTCAGCAGTTCATTCAGCAGTACAACAATCTGACCGGGGGCACGCTCAGTCTTCACATGCCGCCGGCTACCGGACCCTATGCCGGTCGCTACGGTTACTGCGAAGCAGTCATTCAGTTGCAATCCTCAAACACACTGTTCAGCTCGTTTGCCAATTCCCTTGCTCCCGTTGTCAACGCTCGGGCTGTCGCCGGATACCGTTCCGTCTCGTCACCCGAGATGATCATCGCCCTCGACAAAAGTTCCTCCCCCGGGCTCAATTGCGTGGGCAATGGAACACTGGTGATTGACGGCGGAGTAATCACGAATTCGCAGGGCTGGGGCGTCGACGAAAACGGTGCATCGGTACCCGGAGCCATCAACGGCTATGCCGGCAACATCGGTTCAAATGGTACGTTTCGCGGACGCAGTTTTCGCATCTGTGGCGGAGTCAACAATCCGGCCGGATTTCTGCCCTATCTGGCCGGCGGAGACCAGCCGCTGCGATGCAAGGTGCCCCTGGTCCCGGACCCCCTGATCAATTTGCCGACTCCGACAATTTCCACCGGAGTCAATGCGACCAGTCGGGGACGAGTCCAGATCAGCTCAACCGGTTACACGGGGACATTGCAGCCCGGCATCTACTCAGAAATCAATATCTCCGGAGGCAATGTCACCTTTCAGCCGGGCATCTACGTGATTACCGGCGGCGAACTGAAAATCACCGGTGGCAACGTTGTGGCCAACGGCGTCATGTTTTACATCACGCTGAAGGATTACAATCCTGCAACAGGCCTGCCTGACAGCCAGGATGGGGAAACACTGCCGCCCACCAACAATGCCCAGCGCGGCGGCATCACGGTCACATCAAACGCAACTCTGCGAGCCCTGAACAATCCATCCAGTCCCTTCCACGGCATGCTGTTTTACCTGCGACGCATCAACGACAGTGCGGTGACCGTTGCCGGAAATGCTGTCTCCGGACAGGTCGTCGGCACGATCTACAGCAAATGGAGCCAGTTGACACTGACAGGTCAGGGTGTCTTCAACACGCAGTTTGTCATCGGCAACGTCAAATGGTCAGGCAACGGCGATATGACGCTTAGTCCCAGTGGCTATGAATTCGCCAAAGCCGGGCTGGTATATCTGGTGGAATGAGTGCGGAAGTCAGTGGCAATTTCGGGAATTCTTCGGAAGCCCGACACTGATGAGGCAGGGTCCGGATAGATTGTGCAAACCTGCACCGGCACCTCCTGTATTCAGATGAAGAACAAGTCATGCACTCTGCAGAACCCGCAGCAGAACACCAGTGGCTGCAGCGATTGATCGGTGAGTGGACAGTCGCCAGCGAATGTCGCATGTCACCTGATCAGCCTGTGTTTCAATTGTCCGGCCATGAAGTCGTCCGAACGCTCGGCGGGCTGTGGGTTATTGCCGAAGGGAAAGGCAGCACTCCTGATGGTGGCTGCGATTCGGTCATGACACTCGGCTTTGATCCTGCGCATAACGCCTTCGTCGGCACATTTATTGGGTCCACGATGACCCACCTGTGGCTCTACCGGGGCCACTTTTCAGAAGATGGTCGGCAGTTGGTGCTGGAAGCCGAGGGACCATCATTTGCCGGTGATGGTTCCCTGACGCTCTTCAGGGACATCATCGAATTTGTCAGCGATGATCAGCGTCAGATGCACTCACAAGTGCTGAATCCGGATGGTCAGTGGCAGCAGTTCATGACCACCCGGTATCACCGCCGGTGATTCGTCTTTCCGGCGACCGCCACTGCCCCGCAGCACGGGAAATCCGGCCCGGGGCTGCAGCTTCGGTTCAGCGTTCAATCTCTGCCGGACTCACTGGTCTCGGTCTCATAACCCACCTGTCGCACACCTGCGTCGGTTTCGGTGACTGCCGCCAGGGCCTGCAGACCGCGGTTGGCAGTCGGCGATTCGGGGTTATCTTCCAGGACGCGTTCAAACATCCAGCGGGCTTCCTGTGTGCGGCCGTTCATGGCTGCCGCCACGGCAATGTTTGTGCGCGTTTGTTCGGGGGTGCAGCCGGCTCGCTGAAATGCCAGCACTGCCTCACGTGAGCGTTCGGTGTTGGCATACAGCAGCCCCAGGTTATTCTGGATCCGAGCATCATCGGGGGCCAGCTCAGCAGCCTGCTTCAGTGCCTGCTCGGACTCGGACCAGCGTCGCTGCAGATACAGCGAGTAGCCATAGTCGCACAGGACCGCAGCATTCTTCGGTTCGGCCTTCAGCGCCCGCTGATAAAGTGGTTCCGACTTATCGAAATGTCCCTGCCGGTCCGTCACAACAGCCATCCGCCATGCCGCTGTGGCGTTCGCCGGATCACGCTCAAGTACCCGACCATATGCGGCTCGTGCCGCCTTCAGGTCACCCCGCTGCTCCATCGTCCGCGCCAGGGAAGTCTGGATATCGGCGACCTGGCCTGCCGTCAGATCCTCGTCCAGTGTGTCAGCTGCAGGTTCAGACGCAGTGGCAGTGACACGACTGCGCCCGGTTGACTGGCAGCCCGGTACGGTCAGGGCAACCATCACGGAAAAACAGATACCCAGTTGAAACGACTTTTTGTTCATGGCAATTTTCCCCGCAGACAGTGTTCAGCAGCCTGTTCTGAGTCCTTACTGCACAAGTCCCCCGGACTGCGATGCCCCGCCACTCAGGCCGCCGGATCCGGCTGCGCCCGAGGAACTGCCGCGCGACTTTGTCTGCTGCAGCCGATTGGCATGAATCAGCAGCGCCGACTCACTGTCCAGCGAATATTCAGCGCCGCCAATCGTTTGTACGGACTCGGCTGAAACTGCTGATTGCAGGCTCGCCAGAAGTTCCTGAACAGCCTGACGTCTGGCGGTGTCCAGAATCGGTCCCGCTCCGGATGCTTCGACAAGGACCGGGCACTGCTGTCCCCGCAGCAGCCGACTGATGCGGGCCAGTCGCGCTCGTCCGGCATCATTCAGATCCGAACTGCCGGCTTTAAAGTCGTAGCGATACAGAGTCATACGGGCAGGTTGTGCCTGCTGACGCTGCTGTTCCAGCAGACCATGCACAGCCATACCCACCGGCGGACGCTGGAACTCTTCAGGGTATCCGTACATGCGATCCCGCCACTTCGCGCGCTGCTTTTGCATCCACGCGGAAAACCCGCCTTCAGCAGACTCTGCACAACCGGCATCTGCACACCGCACATCGGCAGCCCGCCGCACTCCGCTGCCGGCAGCCAGCGGCGGGACCACGCCCGGTTCTGCTGCCTCTGAGTCATATGGCACGGCCGGAATCGGTGAAACCTGGTCCGGTGCGGGCACGGGCGGCACTTCTGTCGCCGATACCGGTGTCAGTACGCTGCGCTCTGACAAGCCATCCTGGGCCACTGCGGGACGTACACACGCTGCTGTCACAAGCAGCAGCCCGCCGGCTCGCACCCATCGCCTTCGCTGATTCATCGCTTTATCTCCCTGTACTTCCGGCTTCACTGAGAAAATCCGTGAGGGCCCTGAATGTAGTTGCTTTCCACCTGCATCTTCCGGAAACAGCCGAGCGGGTCTTCGCCGTTCGTTGTTGAACGAAACTCCGCATGTCCGGTGTGACCTTCGATCCGATTCAACAGATAGAATTCCAGGTCGTTGGGTTCATACACTTCGGCACCCGGCAGTGGCCCCAGCTCCTCGGCGTTCACCGCCGCCACCAGATGCGGAGTCACCAGCACAATCAGCTCCTTTTCCACCCGCTGATTCGTGGTGTTGCTGAAGAACGGACCGATATAGGGCAGATCGCCCATCCCGGGAATACGGTCGGTCCGACCCGCCAGATCCACCTGCATCAGACCGGCAATCGCCAGCGTCTGGCCTTCCCGCATCTCGACCGTGGTGTGTGAGCGTCGAGTGTTCAGGCCGGGTACGCTGACACCACTGACCTGTGTTCCAAGAGAGTAGTCGATGGAGCTGACTTCGGGATCCACTTCCATCCGAATCAGATCACCGTCCAGCACGTAAGGCACGAAAGCCAGCTGCACCCCGAATTTTTTGTACTGAATGGTGACTGTCGGAGTTCCGCCGCCGGCTCCCGACTGAGGTACCGGCACCGGGAATTCACCGCCCGCCAGAAAATCAGCCCGATGTCCGTGCATCGCCACAAGGTTTGGTTCCGCCAGCACCTTCAGGACACTGTTCCGCCGCAGAGCCGAGATAAATGCCTGAAATCCAATGCCTTCAAAAATTCCAAAAGCCGTGGTTGAGGCTGATCCGCCACCAGCATTCGCCGTCGCACTGCCAAAAACACCAGCCCCGGTCGCCGTCGCACTGCCCGCAGCCGCTCCCGTCAGGCGAGTGCCTGTCAGGTTGCCGGAATCTGCAAACAGCAGGTCTGAACCGATCTGCCGATACGCCGTGCGGTTCAACTCCGCAATCTGTACCATCAGCATGACCTGCTGCGGTCCCGGAATCCTCATCAGGTTGATGATCTCCACTTCCTGCGGGCTGCCGCCACCGGGAGATCCGCCTTTGCTGGTCGTCAGCGGCACACTGTCTGATTCCCCCGAAGACATGCTGCCCTGTTCTGCATCCGCAGGAGCTTCCTGAGCTGGTCGTTCGTCCGGAGCAGCGTCCTGGTGACGCCCTCGGGATACTCGCCGCAGCACTCCATACTCGCCCGTCTCCACCGCCTCGTCCAGCGGGACATCGTCGGGCTTTGCCGCCGCACGAATCCCGCGTGCTGCGCCGGGCAGGACCGCATATCCCTGAGACGCGCCGGACCCGGAACCACCGCCCGACGAAACAGCGGTCTGCACCGTCTTCTTCAGCACGTCGTTGATCCGTGCCAGCTGCTGTGCATCCCGGGCCTCCCCTTCCACCAGCAGCTTCGGTCCCAGATGTGCCAGCTGTACCGAAGCATCCGGAAACAACTGCCGCAGTCGGGCTTCCAGCAGACGCAGGTCCAGCACCACCCGAACTTCAAATGTCACCAGTTCCCCGTTCCCGGTACTGATCGTCAGATCTGTTGTACCCAGCCTGCGGCCCAAAATACGCAACTGTCGTGCACCAATCAGCAGGACATCCGCCACCCCGGGTTCAGACACCGAGACGGACGGCACCGGGGCATCGCCCTCTTCCTGCCATGCCAGTGGCTGCTCCAGAACCATCGTACGGCTCTGGCCAAGGATCACCTCAAACGCCGCATCCGATTCCGTCAGCTTCTGTACCAGACTGGCAGCCCGGTTCAGTCGCAGCGAAGGGTTCTCAAGCTTCGACGGCAGTTCCGGTACGACGGCGTCCGCCGCAGGCTCATCCTGAGCCCGCAGCACCACGTGCAGACCGGAGCCCAGGGCTGTAACAGCCAAAGCTCCCACACCAAACAACAGAAACCAACGCGATCCCATCAGCCGATTCGCGATTCGCATGGCACCTGACTCATTCCAAACCCAGTCTCCGAAGGACTACAGCCGGGCCTGTACAGCCCGGACAGATCGCAGATCCCGGAGGTAGCAAACAAAAGGCAACGCCGACACCACTGTCACGTTGGTTACAATCGTCACTAAGGGTATTCCGCCACCCCGCTTCGAGCCCGAAACGGCAAATCCAGCCCAATCCGTCGTCCACATATGCCAATGTTGACGGCGGAAACGAGTGTGTCGGTGATTCTGGCTGGTCGGGTGAACTGCAGGGAATTGGGGCCGATTTTCGGCCTGGTCGGTGGAAAAGCTGAAGTTTTCTGATCCAGCTTGTCAGCTCTGGCGTCGAGCGGCAGCTTCGCGCTGCTCCCGGGCCAGCTCCGTCAGGCGGCGACAGAACTTCGCGGAGGGTGCCGTCAATTGCAGTGGTTCACCATTATTGACGGCCCGCAGCATCGCTTTTGCCTCATCCGGCAGATCCACTGCCGAATTCATCTGCAGGGCTTCCGTGGCCTGTGCCGCTGAGACTTCGCCGGACAGGCCGGTGCGATTTACCACCAGCCGCACACGACCCCGATCCAGGCCGGATTCACCGAGCCAGTCCAGCATCAGCTTGGTGCGTCGCAGCGAGACGAAATCCGGGCGCATCACACACAACAGAATGTCCGCTGACTGTGCCATGGTAAATGCCACATGGCTGAGACAGCGATCCAGATCCAGCACCAGGTAGTCCACCTGCCGACCCAGCAGGGACAGGGCTCGCTGGACACCTCGAGTATCCACGGGAGCAAAACTGGGGTAGTCTGCAGATGCCGAGAGCAGCTGGACGCCGCTGCCGTGTGACACCAGACAGGTTCTTAACACGGTGGTATCGAGGCCGTCGACATTGCGACTGGCATCAGCCAGTGTATGAGTTACCTTCAGATTCAGCAGCGTCGCCAGGTCACCACCCTCGACCTTGAGGTCCACGAGGCCACATGATCCGGGTTTTTTGGCGAGCTCGCAGGCGAGGTTTGCAGCCACGATGCTGCTGCCAGCACCACCGCATGCTGACCAGACTCCGACGGTCCATGCACGAGCTCTGCGCTGATCAATCCGATCCAGCGCATGATTCAGCTCACTGGCCAGCTCTGACTGATCCAGATATTCCGTCGCCCCCTGGCGCATGGCACGCAATACGAGGCGACTGTCCGAAATCCCCCCGATCAGCAGCAGGCGACAGTGCAGCTCGTTGTGAATCAGCCCGATCGCGTCCAGCCCGCGTTCCGCATCCTCAGGCATAACCAGCAGAATCGTGGTCTGAGACTCAGTTCCGGTGCCGCTGCCCTGCCGAGCCTCAGCGGCCAGGGCCTGACCAAGAGTCCGAATCAGGCCTGGTACCCCTGCAAGGCGACACTGATTGCCCGCAGGAAATTCCAGACCTCGGTCCAGAATCGCAGTGCGTATCAGCGCAGCAGCCGTCTCATCGTCACTGACCAGGTAGAACTTCATGCTGCCAGGTACGCTCCGGAACTTGGAATCCGCTCAGGTTCTGAATTTACAGAACCCAACTTACTCACGCATGGCCAGTACTTCCAGCCGCAGCCCGCAAAAATCAGGTTTCCTGAAATCCCGGATTCGAATCCCAGCCGTTCAGCTGCAGGAACTGCTGCCGCCAGTGGTAGGAGTCAAGCAGGCCGGTTGCCGGTCGCCGCAGAATTTGCAGCGCCGCATACAATGCCTCGATCGTAGCCAGCCCGCCCTCCGGGTCCTCATAGATTTCCGACTTCCTTGGATAGGCTGTCTTCACGGGCGGCAGCGACCGCACCGGCAGATGCTCATAAAACGGCAGCATACCGGCGGCTCGCCTCCAGGTTCCGTCCAGCAGCAGCAGACCACTGTTCGCATCTGCCGCTGACAACAGCGGACCACCAATTCCCAGCCGCACGTAACCGGTCAGATCCACTGGCACAGGCTGCGGGAAGGTCGTGAAAATGTATTCCGGATCACGCCGCAGTGGCTCTACCGAACACTTGCTCCGACGCTCACGCGGATGAATCACGATCACCGTCCGGGGCCATGCCCTGCCCGTCTGCAGTTCCACACCCATTCCCGAAACCTCAGCCTTCCTTCCGAATCTTCTCAATCTCGGCATTCAACTGCGCGATCTGCTTCTCCAGCGAGGGAATCTCGGCCGGATCATCCGGCTGCCTGCGAGCCGCATTCAGGAGCTGCTGCAGCCGCTGGATCTTGTTCTTTGCCGCGTCTATCTGCTTCTGCTGCTTCTTGTTCAGTGTCATGATCTGCCTGATTCGTACCCGTGATTCTGTGGAACTTTCCCACTGGATTGACCCCTGCAGTCTGCTTAACCGGCTCTGTTTTGATATCCTGAGCGGCTGAAGGAAGCCTTCCCGATTCAGCCGCAGCAGACGGCAGTTTCACACAGGGTAGCGAACCGAAGCGTGATTCGAAAGGCTGCTGGAAACAGGAACCCATGACCGACGTCGCAGATCCCGCCGATGAACTGCAGCAACTGCTGCAGTCCGCTGCCAGAGGTCAGCTGCTGCTGGCTGTCTTCAGCAGTCCCGCCTCTGCTGCCGCGCCGCACATCCGTGTGGATGTTCGTCCTGTTCGTCTGAAAGGTTCGGCTGCACTGCAGTTTGCCGCTCGCACAACCACCCAGGAATTCCACTCCAACCTCAGCCTCGCCGACGCCGTTCTACACCTGCAGCAGCTGGCTGATGGTCGGTTTCGCAACATTCGGATCGTTACCAGCCACGGTGAAACACAGGCTGTCGCTGCGAAAAATGGACGCTGGAAACTGCATCAAAAATTCAGCTCGCCCACATCCCCGCCGGCCACCGACACTGCCCTGCCCCTGCATGATCGCCACCGCAATCACCTGATCCCAGCCGGACAGCCGTGCCCGTTTTTGATTCACACCGGAGTCATGACGGCGGATGGCACCGTTCGCACCAGCCACTCCCGAAAATTTCGCCAGATCAACCGCTTCCTCGAATTCATCCACGATGTTGCGGACGCATTACCCGCAGACCGCACTTTGCACGTCGTCGATTTCGGCTGCGGAAAAAGTTACCTCACCTTTGCCACCCACCACCTGCTCGCCACACTGCTGCAGCGTGACTGCCGCATCACCGGACTGGATCGCCGCGACGATGTTGTGGCCACCTGCCGCCAGATCAGCAGTGACCTGCAGTTGCCTGAACTGCAGTTTCAGGCCGGAGAAATCTCCGGTTTTGTGCCGGAATGCCCCCCGGATCTGGTCGTGTCGCTTCACGCCTGTGATACCGCTACCGATGATGCTCTCGCTCAGGCCGTGCACTGGCAGGCCAGCGTGGTGCTGGCCGTCCCCTGCTGTCAGCACGAAATGCACTCGCTGATGCAAACCAGCCCGCTCGGACCTGTCACCGACTTCGGTATCACTCGCGAACGCTTCTGTGCCCTGGCAACGGATGCCATTCGCGCTGCTCTGATGACCGCTGCCGGCTACTCCGTCCAATTGCTCGAATTCATCGACATGGAACATACTCCGAAAAACATCCTGCTGCGCTGCGTCCGCAGACGATCGGCCGACAGCCCCGCTGTCCGCGCCGCTGCGCTGCAGAAAGCCCGCGATCTGCGACGCTCACTGGCACTGCCACCGCTCAGACTGGAACGTCTGCTGTTTCCTGAGCCGGCCGATTCGCATGCAGCGGAGGCCTGTACGTGAGCATTCTGGTGACACTGTGCACATACAACGAAGTCGATAATCTGCGCGAACTGCTGCCGTTGCTGCTGGCTCTGCGCCCCGATCTCCACGTCCTCGTCATCGATGACAACTCACCTGATGGCACCGGCCGTTTCGTGGATCAAATGAAACTCAGCGAACCCCGGCTGCACGTCCTGCACCGACCGGGAAAACTGGGGCTGGGAACCGCCATGACCGCCGGTTTCCAGTACGGGATCCGGCAGAACTACGAGCTGCTGGTCAATATGGATGCGGATTTCAGCCATCCCGTTCATACCATCCCCGCGCTGATCGCGGCCTGTGAACACTGCGACGTCGCCATCGCCTCACGCTACGTGCCCGGTGGCGGAGTTCTTGGCTGGTCCTTCGGCAGGAAAGTCATGAGTCGACTGATCAACATGTGGGCCCGCATGCTGCTGGGGTTGACCTGTCGTGATAACAGCGGCAGTTTCCGCTGCTACCGCATGCAGCTGCTGCGACGCATTGACTGGTCGAAAGCCATTGCACGCGGCTACGCCATCCCGGAAGAAGTTCTGTTCCGCTGCCGCAAAGCCGGTGCCCGCATGCAGGAAGTGCCATTCTTTTTCGATGACAGACGCTACGGAGTCACCAAGATCAACTTTCGCGAAAGCCTGTCGGCTGTCCTGACCATTCTGCGGCTGGGACTCCGCAGGCTGCTGCACCGTGAATAATTCAACCGGCCCGGTTCCACTTCAGAATTTACGCCCCATCCTCGTTTTCAGCTCCTGCACTTATGACTGCTCAATACGTAATCGGTATCGATCTCGGCACCACCAACAGTGTGCTCGCGTATGCGGACCTCGCAGATGATGCGGCACAGGTGCAACTGCTGCCCATTCCGCAGCTGGTCGCCGCTCAAACCGTCGAATCACGACCCTCACTGCCCTCCTTCCTGTACCTTGCCGCTGACCACGAAGTGCAGAATGGGCTGTTCCGGCTGCCATGGGACCAGTCCGGTCGTGTCGCTGTCGGCACTGCTGCTCGCAGTCTGGCGGCCGAGTTTCCGGAACGCACAGTCAGCGCCGCCAAATCCTGGCTCTGCCACACGCGAGTCGACCGAAGACAGCCGATCCTGCCGTGGCAGTCCCCGGAAACTGTTCCCCGAATCTCACCTGTCGCTGCCTCCCGACAGGTCCTCGAACACCTGCTCGCAGCCTGGCAGCAGGCCTTCCCCGATGCTCCCTTTCAGCAGCAGTCGATCGTGCTGACTGTCCCAGCCTCCTTCGACGCCAGCGCCCGCGAACTCACTCGCGAAGCCGCACTCGAAGCCGGATTTCCGGATGCGTTTCTGATGCTTGAGGAGCCTCAGGCAGCCACCTACTCATGGCTGCAGCGCTGCGGAGAACGCTGGCGAAAAATCCTGCGGCCGACCGATCGCCTGCTGGTCTGTGATGTCGGCGGAGGTACCACTGACCTGACACTGGTGGAAGCGGCCGAAGATGCAGGCGAATTGGCGCTGAATCGGGCTGCCGTCGGAAACCACCTGCTGGTTGGTGGTGACAACATGGACCTGGCTCTTGCCCATTACGTTGCCGGACTGTTTGCCGAACAGGGACTGCAACTGGATCCATGGCAGTCCGTTTCACTGTGGCACGCCTGCCGCAATGCCAAGGAGCAGTTGCTGGCTGCTGACGGACCCGCTCAGCAGACCATCTCCATACCCGGACGCGGGCGTCGGCTGATCGGAGGACTGGTGTCGGTCGTGATGGAACGCAGCCAGGCTGCCGAGATCCTGCTGTCCGGTTTCTTTCCCGCCACCACGCCTGCTGATCGACCACAGCGCCCACGCAGCTCCGGGTTCCGCGAACTGGGCCTGCCCTGGGAAGCCGATACCGCCATCACCAGACATCTGGCGGCGTTCATTGCCAGCAGCGGCAATGAAGCACCCGTCAGTCACGTCCTGTTCAATGGCGGTGTCTTTCGCAGTCCGCTGCTGAGACAGAGATTACTGGATCAGCTGCAGCAGTGGTTCCCCGGACGCCCGCCAGTTTCTGTGGACGGCGGAGATGATCTGGACTTTGCGGTGGCTCGCGGCGCCTGCTACTACGGCTGGACTCGCCTGCATGGCGGAGTCCGGATCCGAGGTGGTGCGGCTCGCAGCTGTTACGTCGGTATTGAAACGGCGGGACTGGCACTGCCTGGCATCGGTCGGCCACTCAAAGCCCTCTGCGTGGCAGCTCAGGGCATGGAAGAAGGCACGGCTGTGGATGTGCCGTCCGACGACGTCGGACTCGTCGTGGGTGAACCAGCCAGATTTCGCTTCTTTGGCGCTGCCGGCAGAAAACAGGATCGCCCGGGCGACCTGCTGACACGCTGGACTGCGGATGAATTGATCGAAACAGACAGTCTGGAAGCCACACTGCCCGCCAATGAAGATTCTGAAGACGGCTGGGTCCCCGTCCGCTTTCACACGCAGCTGACCGAATTGGGGATCCTGGAACTGTGGTGCGTGCATGCTGCTTCAGGTCGGCGCTGGAAACTGGAATTCAGTGTTCGCGACGAACTGTCTGCCACGTCCTGAACGGACAACGAATCCTCCCCTCCCCCGTTCCGGGGGCGAGGGGAGGAATTTGTGTTTTTGAGCTGCAGTGCCAGGCACGCTTTCATCGCCCCAAACACACCAGTGTCTCGCAGTGCGATTGTCCGTGAAAATCCGTGTTCATCCGTGGCGAAAAAAGCATCCGTGGCCCGGCCATCACACCAAACTGCAGTTCAGCGTTTGCGGCCTTTCTTCCACAGCCCTTTTTTCAGCAGCCGTGCTTCACTTTCGGCCTGTCGCAGCGACGGTTCCAGATCCGGAGGCAGGCCGAAGGCGTCCAGCAGTCGGGACATGCCGGCATTCAGGCTGGCCTGATTGATCAGTCGCCCGTCAGCAGTCCAGACCCATGCCAGATGTCGACCATACTTGTCCTGACCCTGAAACTGCAGGGACACCGGACGGCGTTCAATCAGTTCTTTGAGCCATGCCGTCGATTCCTCGGCCCACAATTCACCGGGTTTGTCCAGATGCGGCAGCTCGGGGGCATCAATCCCCAGCAGTCGAATGCGACGACCATCCTGCAGGTCGAAGGTGTCGCCATCAATCACCCAGTGCACAGTCTGTGAACTGCGCACTGTCTGCCGACCGGTTTGTTCGACGGGCAGCACAAACAATCGCAGCAGCACAAAGCCGGCAAACAGCAGCAGTGCGCTGCGAGCGGGCGTTGGCCGACGAAATGGCCGGCGGGCTGAGCCCGCACGGCGGCGGCGAAACAGGTTGCGGGGAAGTCTGAGCATGCGAGCGAGCAGAAATGTGGGCAATTGACTGCAGATCACCGGCCATCCGGCCACAAACTGTTCCACAGATTCGCCCATCCGCGACGTTCTGGCAATGGCAGTCAATCGTTGTTCACGGGAAAAACAACCAGCTTCCCCCCGGAAACTCGGATTGTGCTGTTTGCCCGCAGCCACGGCTGCCGTATTCTTCAACGGCCGGCTGCTCTGCCGGCCCCTGCGACTGCCCCCTTACCGCTGGTACTCATCGTGCTGGATGCCCTCACAATCACTCTGAAAGACCTGCTGCTGCTGCGGCGGGACCGTCGTGCGATGGTCATTCTGGTGGCCATGCCCATGGTGATCATCGCCATTGTGGGCTCGTCAACCGGCCGCCTGCGTGCTTCACGGGAAAAAAATCGTGAAGGTCTGCAGGTGGAAGTGGCAGACTTCTGCAGCACAGAATCCTCCCGTCGCCTGGCCGGCTTTCTGGCCAGCTACGAGCATGTGCTGATCAGACCACTGCCGGTACCGGATCCGCAGGATGCCAGCCTGCTGACAAGCCTGCAGCAGTCGCGTCCCGAGGGTGAATCCGACGCCAGACTGATCATCGGTCCGCAGTTCGACGCCATCGTCCGAGCCAGGACTCCGAAGGAACTCACATCGCCCGACCAGACGACTCGCGAAGGCGGCCTGGGAGCTCTCGATCTGCAGCTGATCTTCAACACCACCGCGCCGGATCCGATGATGGAGGGTCTGACCAAAACGCTGATCAAACTGTCCCTGCAGAATGCCCTGCTGCCCGTCATTGCTCAAAAGGTCCCGGCCTTCCGCGGTGCAGCACGAGCCTCCGTCATCCCGCCGGCATGGGAAGACCAGCAGCCGACTGAAAGTGGTGTGGAGGAAAAAAGTAATCGGGTGTATGAGTTTTTTATTCCCAGTTATACCGTGCTGTTTGTTTTCTTTCTGGTCAACATCATGGGCCGTTCGTTTATCAGCGAACGTGATACGGGAACACTGCGACGACTGCGAGTGGCTCCGATCCGCCCGGCTTCAATCCTGATCGGCAAGACTCTGCCGTTCCTCGTACTGTCACTGGTACAGACCTGTATTCTGATGATTTCCGGCCGCTTGCTGTTCGGCATGTCGTGGGGATCACAGCCGTGGCTGCTGCTGCCGATCATGCTGTGCACCTCAGCCGCCGCCACGGCACTGGGGCTGCTGTTTTCCACAGTGGCTCGCACCGAATCCCAGGTCAGCAGTTTTGGGAATCTGATTTTGCTGTCGAGTGCCGGGATCAGCGGCTGCCTCGTGCCTCGCGCCTGGATGCCACCGCTGACTCAGAAGATCAGCCTGATGACTCCCCACGCCTGGGCTTTGGATGCCTACAACGAAATGCTGGCCAGGGACCAGCCCTCGCTGGCCGTCATCGGCAGCTCGTGCGGCATGCTGCTGGCATTTGCTGCCGTATTTTTCGTCCTCGGCCTGCTGCGATTCCGGTCACTGCCGGCCTGAGGTGGTGGGGTTCGAGGGAGCTTGTCCCCCTCACCCCCCGCCCGCATTCTGCATTCACGTAGCTCGGGCTTTCCAGCCCGAGATCCGCACTGCAGGGTGACGTGTCAGGGGTGTTGTTTTAACCACAGAGGACACAGAGGCCACAGAGGCAGGACCGTTGTGGTGAGGCCGCGTGTGTTTGTGTTTGTGCGGCGCGGGCTGTGGTGAGTGTCCAGGGAGGATTTCCCCCTCACCCCCGACCCCTCTCCCCCTCGCGGGGGCGAGGGGAGGATTGGGTGTCAGTGGACAGTGAGTGTGGCGGGGGGCGAGGGGATCTTCGGACAGAATCGGTCGCTCATCTTCGCGGCTTCGCGT
>SXXK01000290.1 GCA_005791255.1 Planctomyces sp. | reverse complement strand
GGAACAAAGCCTCTCGCAAACAGTTGCGAGACGAAAACCAAAAAAATAGCAGCAGGCCGAGATACAAAGCATCGCACAGCAAAAACTGTGCCTTGATCATGTGTCCAAAGGAGGCTGAAAACTGGGAAACTGAAGGAATAGCAGGAAATCCAAACAATTCTCAAACGCGAACGGATCTGGTGAGGTTGATGGTGCAGCGATCTGCCGCTGTTGTGCAGCTTTATTGGACAGGGCTGCCGGAATTTTCACCTTCCAGATACAGGACGACATACTCAGAACAAAGAATCGCCACATCACCAGCCACTTTTCCGATGCAGTTCCCGGTGAATTGGTGCGGTCAGCGATCGACAATGAATTTTTCGATGTATCGTCTTTAATCTCGCATTCAGGAAAGTGTATGTCAAGCCGGGGACACTGTTTTTGGGAATGAAGGTGGTAGAATTTTGTGCACGACTAGCTGGGTGTGCCGAAAAAGCGGGCGTTCAAACCGCATTCGCCCTGCTTTGTGAAAATCCCTGCCATTTGCTATCATCGCGGGCGGATATTCTCGGGATCTGCCAGCCCGCAGCGCGCACTGTGTTTTTGTTCACTGCAGGCCGGCGTGGGCGTCCCGTCTGTTCGCCGACAGAATGTCGGGCGTCAGCGGAATGATTGTGGGAGGCGAGTGTGATGGATCAGGATGAAATCCTGCTGGATGCGGAAGAGCGGATGGAAAAAGCGGTCAACGTCCTGATGAATGCCCTGAAGGGTATTCGGACGGGGCGCGCCAATCCGGGGCTTGTGGATTCGGTGCGTGTCGAATATTACGGGTCGCCGACGCCGCTGAAGCAGATCGCGAACATCAGTTGTCCCGAGCCGCAGCAGATTCTGATCCGCCCGTTTGACACGACGACTCTGGATAACATTGCGCGGGCGATCATTGCCAGTGAGCTGGGCATGGTGCCGAACAATGACGGACGCGTGATTCGGTTGAACGTGCCGCCATTGTCGACTGAGCGTCGCAAGCAGATGGCTTCGCGGATCAAGGAACTGGCCGAGGAAGCCAGGGTGGCCATCCGCAACGTCCGGCGTGATGCGAACAAGCACGCCGACACGTCAGAGAAGGAGAAAACAATGTCCGAAGACGACTGCAAGCAGACGAAGGATCAGGTGCAGGATCTGACGAAGAAGTACGAAAACAGTGTCAATGAGAAAGCGGCTTCCAAAGAGAAGGAAGTGATGGAGAACTGAACCGCTGTCTGTGTGAACGCGGGTGACATTCTGAACGCGAGAAGGGTCAGGCGATGACTGCGAATCGGCGAACATTTCTGTCGGCGCTGGCAGGTGGTGCGGCACTGGTCACAACAGCTGGGGCTGCTCGGGCTGACGAAAAGCTGCCCGCCAGCCGCATGAAGTTTGGTCTGGTGACCTACCTCTGGGGCCAGGACATGGACCTGCCCACCGTGATCGACTCGTGTGAAAAAAGTGGTCTGGGTGGTGTGGAGCTGCGGACGGAACACAAGCATGGTGTTGAGCCATCGCTGTCGAAGCAGCAGCGGATGGAGGTGCGTCGCCGCTTTGAATCCAGCAAAGTGACACTTGTGGGTTATGGTTCCAATGCTCAGTACCACGAAAATGACTCGGACCGCCTGCGGGCGAACATTGAACTGACAAAACGTTACATCCAGTTGATGCACGACTGCGGCGGTTCCGGTGTGAAGGTCAAACCCAACAGTTTCGTCAAGGACGTACCGCGTGAGCAGACAATTGAGCAGATCGGGAAAGCATTGAACGAGGTTGGTGCTTACGGTCAGCAGTATGGTCAGCAGATACGCGTTGAGGTGCATGGATCCGGGACCAGTGAACTGCCGGTCATGAAGGCGATTTTTGACGTGGCGACTCACCCGAATGTTGCCGTCTGCTGGAATTCAAACGCGGAAGATCTGAAGGGGGAGGGGCTGGAGCACAATTTCGGGCTGGTCTCAGGGCGTTTTGGTGCGACGGCGCATGTGCGTGAACTGACGGGAACCGACTATCCGTGGCAGCAGTTGTTTCATCTGTTTCGCAGGGTGAATTACCCCGGCTGGGTGCTTCTGGAAGCGCGTGGCAATCCCGCGGACAAGGTCGCCGCACTGATTGAGCAGCGGAAAAAGTTTGAGGAACTGTGCACCGGGTGAACTTTTGGCTGGCAAAATCTGCGGATGCGTCAAAGCCATCAAATACTCAGGTCGGGACGTCTTCAGGCCACGGACAAAAGTTCGTGCAGCACGGTGTTAATCCGTGGCTTGGCAAGCCAGCTTCGAGGTGACCCTGACCCCTCACCCCCGGCCCCTCTCCCCTCGCCCCCGGAACGGGGGAGAGGGTTTGGGTTAGGGGGCACATTACCTTAAAAGGGGCGACACAGATCGGACTCGTGCGTGACTCCTCAAGACAGAACTCGGCCTAAAGCCCGAGACGCAAAGTATCCCCAGCGGCCGCCAGGCCCGAGCCACCTTCACTCGTGTCCATTCGTGTTCATTCGTGGTTCAAGACCACACCCCTTCGCGTCATACCGGCGCTGGAGCCGACGTTACAGGCTGCCCAGTTTCAGTCCGAAGGTTTCGGCCACCGCCTGATTGGTGACTCGGCCCTCCAGCATGTTCACTGCTGCCGCCAGCCCCGGATCGCGCTGGCAGGCTGCCCGCAGGCCCTCCGAAACGATCCGCTTCAGGTACGGGAAAGTGACGTTGCACAGGGCATAGGTGCTGGTGCGTCCCACGGCACCGGGCATGTTGGTGACGCAGTAGTGCAGAATGCCGTCGACGAGGTAGGTGGGGGCCGAGTGGGTGGTGGGGCGTGATGTTTCAAAGCAGCCACCCTGATCGATGCACACATCGATCACGACGGCTCCGGGTTTCATGATCTTCAGGTCTTCCGCCGTGACCAGGCGTGGAGCGCGTGCACCGGGTATCAGGACTCCGCCGATGATCAGATCTGCCTTCCGCAACTGTTCGCGAATATTGTGGCGATCGCTGAAGAGCGTGTTGACATTGGCCGGCATGATATCGTCAAGGTACCGCAGGCGTTCGACGTTCACGTCCAGCAGGACAACGTCCGCCTGAAATCCGGCGGCGATGCGGGCCGCATTTTTCCCGACAACTCCGCCACCCAGAATGGCGATGTGTGCCGGCTCGACTCCGGGCACCCCCCCCAGCAGGATTCCGCGACCTTCCTGCGGCCGTTCCAGAAACCTGGCACCCTGCTGAATGCTCATCCGCCCCGCCACTTCGCTCATCGGCGTCAGCAGTGGCAGGTCTCCGCTGCGACCTTTCAGGGTTTCGTAGGCCACAGCCGTCACGCCGGATTCCAGCACATTCCGGGTGAGTTCTTCGTCGGCTGCGAAGTGGAAATAGGTGAACAGTACCTGGCCGCGACGCAGCAGCGGCCATTCAGGGGCCAGCGGTTCCTTGACCTTGATCACCACGTCAGCGGCAAAAACATCGGCATGGGACTTGACGATTTCACCGCCGCAGGCTGCGTAATCCTCATCGGCAATGCCGCTGCCCGCCCCCGCTCCGCGTTCCACCAGCACGCGATGCCCGGACTGCGTCAGATCTTCGACCCCGCTGGGCAGCATGGCCACGCGGTATTCGTCACTTTTGATCTCTCTGGGCAGGCCGATGAGCATTGTGAATTCCAGTCCGACCGTGGCAACGAGGTGTGTCTGAAGTGCCGCTGCAGGGTCAATTCTACGCAGAGGGTGATAAATGGCAAATTGGGCGGGAAAGTCGGTCTTGAGCCAATTTCACTGTCCTGTCAGACTGACGCAGCAGCGGGTTTGGGCATGACACAGTTTTCCTGTGAGGTTTTCACGTGTCTGGTCGGTGGCAATCAGGGATGACAAAAGTGGCGGTTCGCTGCAGCATTTGTTTGCTGGGTGCGGGTCTGCTGCTGGTCGCTGGCTGCCTGTCGGGAATCCGGCCGGCGTTGCCGCACAGCGACGTTTCCGGTCTGCTGTTTTCGCCAACCAGTACGGATTTTTACTGGGAACGAGCCGTCATGGTGCTGAATCGCAACCACTTCCAGGTGGCTCGCGAAAGCCGGCTTGAGGGGATCATCGAGACTCAGTACCGGGCTGGTTCAGGCATACTTGAGCCGTGGCACTCCGATTCCGTGGGGCTGGCCAGTCGCGTCGAGAGTACTCTGCAGTCCATTCGTCGCCGCGTGACTGTCAGTGTGCAGCCGGGGGACAGCGGGAAGACTCTGTTGTCCGTTCGCGTCGACAAGGAGCTTGAGGACGTTCCTGGGCTGGCGGCGAATTACGAAGGTGGGGCCACGTTTCCGGAATCCACGGTGATGAGCCGGGACCTGAGTCAGGTGGTGGGGCAGACGGGTGAGTCGCGGTGGGTGTCCATAGGTCGGGATCGCAAACTTGAGCAGCAGTTGATCTCGGAAATTCGCTACCGTCGACTGCCTTAAGTCTCAACTGGCGGGAATTCCGGCGTCGAATTCGCTCCCAAGGCAATTCGCAATTGTCCGCCTGTGTGCCACTGCGTACAGTGTGCGGTTTGGTTCAGGAACCTGCCCTGCCCTGATTTTTTCCTCTGTCAGAACAGTTCGAAGTTATGGATCCGGAATTTCGCAGCCACTGCAACGAGTTGATTCGCCGCGTCGTCCATCTGAAGGACTGTCTTTGACTTGCGCGGCAAAACGGCTCGCATTCAGGAAATCAACGATCGGATGAGTCACAGTGATTTCTGGGGGGACCAGGAACGGGCTCGACAGGTCATGGATGAGCTGCGGAAGCTGAAATCCGTGGCAGCACCGCTCAGGGAACTGGCCACCTCCGGTGATGACCTGCAGGTGCTGATGGAGTTTGCTGAGGATGATGCCAGCGGCGAGAACATGAGCGAGCTGCGATCTGCAGCCGAGCGACTGGCGGTTGAAGTGGACAAGGTCGAGCTGCAGACGACGATGTCGCGGCCCGAGGACGCATCCAATGCTTATGTGACTGTGCAGGCGGGTGAAGGTGGTACAGATTCCGCCGACTGGGCTCAGATGCTGATGCGGATGTATGCTCGCTGGGCCGAGCGTCGAGGATTTGAAGTTGAGGAAGTGGACATGTCGCCGGCTGAAGAGGCCGGTATCCGCAATGCCACACTGCTGATCAAAGGCGATTACGTCTACGGTTATCTGCATGGCGAAACCGGCAACCATCGACTGATTCGCATCAGCCCGTTCGATTCGGCCGGTCGTCGACACACGTCGTTTGCGGGGGTGGACGTGGTGCCTGAGGTTGACGACAGTTTTGAGATCGACATTAACTGGGAAAAGGACGTTCGCGAGGACAAGTATCGATCCGGCGGTGCCGGTGGTCAGAAGGTGAACAAGACCGAGTCTGCGATCCGACTGACTCACATCCCCACGGGTGTTGTGGCTGCCTGTCAGAACGAACGCAGCCAGCACCAGAACCGTGCGCTGGCCCGCAAAATGCTCACGGCCAAGTTGTATCAGATCGAGATGGACAAGCGCGAGGCCGCTGTAGCGGACCGGCATGACACCAAGGGGAAAATCGGCTTTGGCGGTCAGACTGTGCGAAACTACGTGCTGTATCCGGACCAGTTTGTGAAGGATGTTCGCAGTGGCGCGAAGGTCGGCAATCCGGCGAATGTGCTGGATGGCGACATCGACGGTCTGCTGGAAGCCTATCTGCGCTGGACGCTCAGCAAGCAGACGGCACCGCCCGATGAACTGGAGTAGTCACTGTACGGGGAGGCTGTTGTGAGGGACAGGATGTCGGAACTGCAGTACCTGCGGATGCACGGTTGCGGCAACGACTACGTGTTTCTGGACTGTTTCCAGAAGCCGCCGCCTCAGGACCCTGCCGCTCTGTCGCGTTTCATCAGTGATCGTCACAGGGCAGTGGGTTCGGACGGGCTGGTGCTGATGCTGCCGTCCGACGTTCCCACTGCAGTGGCTCGCATGCGGATGTTTAACGCGGACGGCAGTGAGGGTTCGCTGTGCGGCAATGCGCTGCGGTGCATGGCCAT
Source organism: Planctomyces sp. (assembly GCA_005791255.1). Taxonomy (GTDB): domain Bacteria; phylum Planctomycetota; class Planctomycetia; order Planctomycetales; family Planctomycetaceae; genus SXXK01. Next base: position 3,114 of record SXXK01000290.1, on the reverse strand, counting down.
GTGGCTGCATCAGTCGGGGCGCGCGGGACCTGCGTTTCAGATCGTGATGGCTGAGCGGCTCATTGGTGTGCAGATTGTGCATTCGGATCCGGACTGTCGGCGGGCTGTGGTGCGGATCGATGTCGGGCGTCCGGCGGTGCTCAGTGCGGACTCCGGTGTCCGGTCCTGCGTGCGCGAGCAGCCGCTGGCAGACGTGGCCGTGCCCGGTCTGCAGGGCTTACCACTGCATGTCTCATTGGGTAACCCGCATACGGTGTTTTTCGTGCAGTCCATAGCGGCGGTTCCGTTTGAGCAACTGGGGCCGCGGATTGAGCGACATGCGGCTTTTCCGGATCGGACAAATGTCGAGTTTGTGGAAATCTCCAGGCCGTCCGCTGCAAACCAGGCGACGGTGCGAGTCTGGGAACGTGGTTCCGGTGAGACACTGGCCTGTGGCTCGGGGGCCTGTGCAGTTGCGGTGGCAGCGGTGGCTGCCGGACATCTGCAGTCCGGCTTGCCGATCAGCGTACAGATGGCCGGTGGTCTGCTGCGAGTTCTGATGTCGGACGAACTGGAACTGCAGTTGGAGGGGCTGGCTGAGGAGTGTTGTCGAGGCACGGTGTTGTGGCCACGAGACTCATTTGAGTAAGCAGGGGGACGGTTGCGATGCGACACACGCTGGGTCTGATTCTGCAGCTGATCACTCTGGCTTTGCTGCCATCGATCATAATTTTTCAGCTGTTTTTTGGCTTTCGACTGATCGTGATGCCGGCATCGCTGGTGGTTGGCATTTGTTTGTTCAGTCTGGGTACGTGGCTGCGTGAGCGGGGCTGAATCGCAGCGGCCAGCCAACAAAAAAGCGTCGGCGGTGTGAGCCGCCGACGCCTGCAGTTTGGCTGATACCGGGCAGTCACTTCTGCGGAGGCACGTCCTGAGTCTGCGTTGCCAGATACTCCAGCATATCGATCAGCTCCGCCGGCGCGATCGCGGCAGCCAGCCCTTCGGGCATGCTGCTTTGATTCTGCACGGCTCGCTCTTCAATATCTGCTTTCGCGATCTTTCGCACCGCTTTGCCGTCAAACAGCTCCACTTCCCTGTCGTTCTCGGACACCACCAGCCCAGCCGTCGGCATACCGTCTGTTGTGACGATCAGCGTCTGACGATACTTCTCGGCAACTTCCGCGTTGGGATCCACGATCGACTGCACAATCTTGACCTTGTTCATTCGCTTCGCCACACCGGCCAGGTTTGGTCCGAATTCCCGGCCGTCGCCGTTGCCCACCTTGTGACAGGCAGTGCAGCTGCGGACAAAGACTTCCCGCCCGCGATTGACGTCACCCTTCAGGTCGGCCAGTGCCGTCATGGCCTTGTTGCGTTCTTCTTCAGGTTTTGGAGTCTGCGACAACAGCGACTGGATATGCGGCAGTGCTGCAGCACCGGCTTCCGATGCTGCAATCAGCCGCTGCACAATCACTCCGGCTCGCGGATTCAGATCGCCGAAACGGCCAGCCAAAAACGAGCTCCGCCAGACCGACTCATTGGCCCCCAAAGCATGCTGCAGGGTGTAATCCACCCAGTAGTCTTCCGGAAAATCGGCCATTCGCAGCAGGGCTTCAGCAGCCTGCGGTGTCGGGTAAAAGCTGAGCCCCCGAGCCGCTTCCGTACGCACTCGCGGATGCTGATCCTTTGCTGCAGTCGCCAGCATGGCTGAAGCATCCGCAATCGAATCTCGCTCGTCCGCCACAATTCGCACGGCTGCCGCACGGGCATCCGCAGTCTGGCAGGCCAGAACGCTTTGCAGCAGCGCGGTGTCAAGCTGGTGATGCGACTGCTGAATCCAGAGTGCTTCGGTGCGCAATCGGTCATACTCAGGATCCTGAGCATTCAGGCCGGCCACCCACGCTGCAACAGCCGGCAGGACTTCGGCTGAAGCTCGACCATGCAGCTCGCGGCGAGCCCGATAGCGGGTACGCCACTCGTATTCCCGCAGCTGCTCCAGTACCTCGGCGGCCGACTTGCCAAACTGCGTGACGGCCGGAGTCAGCGGACGGTCAGGACACAGCAGCCGGTAGATGCGGCCGCGAGTGTGGTCGCGATTCGGGTCACGCTGGCTGTACTGCATGTGCCCGATCAAAGCATTCGCCCAGTCGCCAAACCACAGTGCACCGTCCGGTCCGATCTGCGGGTCAGCAGGTCGGAAATGCTTGTCATCCGAGCGAATCAGGTCGTCCGGAGAACCGTCGGCATTCTTCAGTCGTGCCCCGGCATAGCCACCGCCATTGTCGCCGACGCTGAATCGCGGCAGACCGTTCATGTTGATCACACAGGCATAAGTGAACTGCCCCTGAACACTGTCCGGGAAGTTACGGCTGATCAGAAATTCACTGCCCAGTGCCGGCCGCATGCCTTCGTTGTTGAACACAAAGTTCAACCCTGCACGACCTCCAAACTGAGCTCCCGACAGCGGCGTATCCCACGCCTGATTGGCCGTTGTACCGTCGCCAACAATGCCCTGACCCCAGCCGTTGAACACATAGCACCACATGTTGTACTGACCCGGCAGCGAAAACTGACGAATCTTCATGGTGCGGGGATCCAGCACATAAGCCCCGCCCGCACCGTAGCTGCGATGCGGGCCCCAGGGAGTTTCCAGAGTGGTGCTGGTGGCAATGCCCTCGAGCATGTGCAGTTTTCCGCCATGGCTCCATTCAAACGCCCCACAGGTATGGTGCGTATCATCCGACGCCCAGCCGTCCATCAGGTGAATGACCTGATCAGCCTTGTCGTCGCCGTCCGTGTCCTTCAGGAACAGCAGCCGCGGCTGATCAACCACGATCACGCCACCATTCCAGAACTCAAACCCCGTTGGACAGTGCAGCTTGTCGTAGAACACGGTGCACTTGTCGGCCTTTCCGTCCTGATCGGCGTCTTCAAGGATCACCAGTCGGTCGTCGGGCCTGGCGTCGCCCGGTTTCCACTGCGGATAGGTAGGCATGCAGGCCACCCACAGTCGCCCTTTGTTATCAAAATTCAGCTGCACCGGCTTGGCCAGTTCGGGGAACATGTTTTCATCGGCAAACAATCGCATTTCGAAACCAGCCGGAACCTTTGTCTGCTGAATCAGCTGTTCCGGAG
>SXXK01000289.1 GCA_005791255.1 Planctomyces sp. | reverse complement strand
GTCGCACAGGACCCGGAATACCTGCCAGCCAAAAGAGTGCTCGGCACAGCTCAGTACTACCTCGCCACCGCCCACCAGCTGCAGCAGCAAAACAACGAAGCGCTGGCTATGTTTGAACGCTCGCGTCTTAATCGTGTCGCCATTCTGGCGGCCGGTGAATCCGTTGCCAGCCAGGTCGATCTGATGCTCAGTCAGGCACAACTTGGCCTGCAGGCTGACTGTGAAACTCTGATTCAGAAATTGTCCGCCCTGGACGTGCAGAATCCGGACCTCCGCATCGACGTGGCACGCTCGTTGTGCCTGCTGGCTGACAGCTCCGCTGAACCTGCAGGGAAAGAGCAGCTCCGGCAGAGGTGCCTTGCCGAGTTGCAGCGAGCGGTGGCGGAAGGGCTGCAGGACAGCTGGATCATTCAAACACAGCTCGATTTCCGCGGAGTCCGCAATTTGCCCGAATTTGCTCAGATCCTGCAGCAGATGCAGAATGCAAAACCTCAGGACAACAAATAGGCCAGTCGGAAGACTGACGCCATGCCCCCGCCTGACCGCTGCGTACCCATGCAGCGGCACCAGGCCCCCGCGCTGCTGCTTCTGCATCAGGGGATGCCGCGAATTCTGAAGGACAGTACTCGGGCTACAGCCCAGGCCGCGATCTGTCCCCCGCGCTCCCCCTGGCAAGCACCACGCTCCTGCCACAAAAACCGCAGAAATCGCCTGAATTCCGCCGCGAAACGGCCGGATTATGCTTGATTTTCGGGAAGTTGCTGTTCCCCGAAGGTCGGCATGTTGACGCAATCGACCCGGCTGCGGACACTTCCCGCTGCAACCACAGTCCCTCCGATCCCACTCTGCAGAACTGTCGCATGCCCCGCAAGATCCTCGTCACCGCTGCACTGCCCTACGCCAATGGACACATCCATATCGGGCACCTGGTGGAATACATCCAGACCGATATCTGGGTCCGATTCCAGAAGCTGCGCGGACATCACTGCGTGTTCGTCTGTGCCGATGACACGCACGGCACGGCTATCATGATTCGAGCTCGTCGCGAAGGAAGGTCGGAAGAGGCGGTCATTGCCGACATGCGGGCCGCCCATATGCGGGACTTCGCCGGCTTCCAGATTCAGTTCGATAACTACGGCAGCACCAACAGTCCGGATAACCGCGAGGCCTGCCACGAAATCTGGGCTGCCATCCGTGCCGCCGGTCTCGTCAAAATTCGCAGCGTCGAACAGCTCTTCGACCCCGTCGCCGGCACATTCCTTGCCGACCGCTTCGTCCGCGGCACCTGCCCCAAATGCGGTGCGGCGGATCAGCCGGGTGACAACTGCAGCGTCTGCGGGGCCGCCTACACACCCGCCGATCTCCGCGATCCCCGCAGTATTCTTTCCAATGCCATCCCCGAACTGCGATCTGCCGATCACCTGTTCATCGAACTGGAACAGCTGCGTCCGTTTCTGGAAGACTGGTCCCAGAATGGAGGTCACCTGCAGCCCGAAGTTGCTCGCTACCTCAAAGGCAATTTTCTGGGAGACCCGCTGCGCGACTGGGACGTCTCCCGACCGGCCCCCTACTTCGGATTTGAAATCCCGGATCACCCCGGCAATTACTGGTACGTCTGGTTTGACGCGCCGATCGGCTACCTCGCGTCCACTCGCGAATGGTGCCGTCAGCAGGGTGAACAGCCTTCAGAATGGTGGGGCCCGGATTCCACAGCCGAAATTCATCATTTCATCGGCAAGGACATCACCTACTTTCACACGCTGTTCTGGCCCGGCATGCTGCACACAGCCGGACTGAACCTGCCGAAAAAAGTGCACGTGCATGGCTTTCTGACAGTGGATGGCGAGAAGATGTCCAAGTCGAAGGGCACCTTCCTGATGGCCTCCACCTGGCTGCGGCATCTGCCCCCGGCAGGACTCCGCTACTACTACGCCACCAAGCTGGGCCCCAGCCTCGACGATATCGATCTGAACGTCGAGGAATTTGTTGCGCGCGTCAATACGGATCTGGTCAACAAAGTCGTCAACCTGGCATCTCGCTGCGCCGGCTTTCTGGCCGGGCAGACTCTGGCCGATGTGTACCCGGACGATGGTGGCCTGTTTGCCGAAGCCGCAGCCCGCGGTGACGCCATCGCCGCATTCTACGAAGACTGCAACTACAACGCAGCCACCCGCGAAATCATGGCACTGGCCGATAAGGCCAACAAGTACGTCGATGAACAGCAGCCGTGGGTCATCCGCAAGGATCCGACTCGCGCGGCCGAACTTCGCGACGTTTGCAGTGTCACATTGAATCTGTTCCGTCAGATCGTGGTCTATCTGTCACCAGTCCTGCCGGGACTGGCACAGCAGACTGTCGAGCTGCTGAATCAGCCGATTACGTCATGGGACGAAACCGCCCGCCCCCTCACCGGGACACTGGTCAGTCCGTTCCAGCACCTCATGAAACGCCTTGAAATGAAACAGGTCCAGGTCATGGTTGAAGAAAGCCGTCAGGAAAACGCTGCTGAACAGTCCGCCGCCACCGCACCCGCTGCTGAAACTGCAGCTCCGGCCGGCCCGGCGTTTCACCCGGCCGATCGCTGGCAGGATTCGGGCGCTGCCCTGCAGAACGAACCGCTGGCCTCCGAGTGCACTATTGACGACTTCACGAAAGTGGATCTGCGGGTCGCCCGAGTCCTGGAGGCGAATCATGTGGAAGGTGCCAACAAACTGCTGCAGCTGACGCTGTCACTGGGTGGCGGTGAAGTCCGCAATGTCTTTGCCGGCATCAAAGCGGCCTACAAACCCGAAGATCTGGTTGGCCGACTGGTGATCTGCGTGGCCAACCTGAAACCGCGGCAGATGAAGTTCGGACTCAGCCAGGGGATGATCTGTGCCAGCGGTGCCGGTGGCACGGAAGTGTTTTTGCTGTCACCGGACACCGGAGCAGTCCCGGGACACCGCGTGCACTGAGGCTTGCCGAGTCACGATTTCAGCAGCGGCGATAAAATCGGAAAACAGCAGAGTCAGTGGCGGAGTGTCACCACTCTGACCGCTGACCGCTCAATCCTCCCCTCGCCCACGGAACGGAGAAGAGGGGCCGGGGGTGAGGGGGCACATGCACCCTAAAACACCGCTGCAGATCGTACTTGCGGGTGATCCCTCAGGACAGAACTCGGGCTAAAGCCCGAGCTACGAATAATGCCCCGCGCCCGCCAATCCCGAGCCACCTGCATTCGTATCCATTCGTGGTTCAGAACCACACCCCTCGCGTTGCCCCCGCAGCTCCATGCGGCTATGCCAGCAGCTCCTGCACCACCTGACCATGCACGTCCGTCAGCCGGTAATCCCGACCTGCATGGCGATAGGTCAGCTGCTCATGATCAAATCCCATCAGCCGCAAAATCGTGGCGTGAAAATCATGCACATGCACCCGGTTCACGCTGGCTCGCAAGCCATGCTCGTCCGTCTCACCCCACGTGATCCCCGCCTTCACACCGCCGCCAGCCAGCCATGAACTGAAGGCCCACGGATGATGCTCACGCCCAGGCGCATCCGCGGTGTTGTTGAACGGAGTCCGCCCAAACTCCGTCGTCCACACGACGAGGGTCTCCTCAAGCATGCCACGCTGCTTCAGATCCTTCAGCAGACCTGCAATCGGACGATCCACGTTCCGCGCCAACGGAACATGCGACAGCATGTCGCCGTGAGCATCCCAGTTGCCGGACGAGCCGGTGTCAATCAGCTCCACAAACCGCACGCCACGCTCCACCAGCCGACGCGCTGCCAGACACTGCCAGCCAAACCCGCTGGTCTGCCCCGGCTGCAGTCCGTACAACGACAGAGTTCCCTCCGTTTCACCGGAAAAATCAAAAGCATCCGGAACCGCCAGCTGCATGCCCGCCGCCGTCTCAAATGAACGCAGCCGGGATGTCAGAGCCGCATCCGCCGGTCGCTGCTGCAAATGCCGCTCATTCAGCCGCCGCAAGGCCGCCAGTTCCAGCTGCTGACGGTCCCGCGGAACCCGAGGACGCACATTTGCTATCGGCTCCGCACCGGGCACCACCAGCGTCCCCTGATGACTGGCCGGCAGAAAGTCGCTGGAGTACACCTGAGTCCCGGCGTAGGTCTGCTGCGGAGCAATCACCACGAATCCGGGTAAATTGCGGTTCTCTGTCCCCAACCCATAACTCATCCAACTGCCAATACTGGGGCGTGAAAACGCGAATGACCCCGTGTGCATGCCCAGCGTGGCGTTGTAATGATTCGAATGCGACGTGTGCATCGAGCGAATCACAGCAATGTCATCAACACACCCCGCCACCTCCGGAAACAACTCGCTCACTTCCGTTCCGCACTGCCCGTGAGGCCGGAAACGCCACTGCGGACGCTTCAGAAAAATCCGCTCATAGCCCGGCCGGTCCTTAATCTCAGGATGATCCGCCTGAATCTCCTTGCCATGATCCCGCGTCAGTGCCGGCTTCGGGTCAAAGGTGTCAACATGCGAAACACCTCCGGTCATAAACAAAAAGATCACCCGCTTCGCTCGCACCGGAAAAGGAGCCTCACGAGCCACGAGGGGGTCGCCGGAATCCGCCAGCAACTGTTTCACGACGCCGGAAAACAGCAGGGACCCGGCAGACGCCGATCGCACAAAACCGCGACGATGCAAATTCCACGAGTCCGTCATAACGCCACCCTCCGCATTGCCTCAGTCCACAAACGAAAATTCGCTGGCTGACATCAGTACCCGCACCCACGCCGCTCGACGCTCCGCCACCGTCCCCGGATACCCCGCCAGAAATTCCACCGCGAGCGCCTGTTCGTCTGCTTCCGGTCGCCGCTGCAGCAGCAACTGGTACAACTGCTGCACCGCCACACCATCATCCCCCGACAACTCCGCTCGCTCCGCTATCCGCTGGGCCTGCTGATGAAAGAAGGCGTCGTTCAGAAAGTACAGGGCCTGAGTCGGTACGGTGGTGGACTGTCGCTGCGCCGTGCTGGAATTCGGGTCTGCACCGTCGAACAACGCCAGATACGGATGCCGCCGCTGTCGCTGCACCATCAGAAAGGCACTGCGATGCGGACTGTCATACACCGCGTTAAACGGAGCATGCTGCGAAAATGTCCACGTCGATTCCGGCGGAAACGGATGCCCCTCAGGCACATCCGGATTCAGCCCGCCCGATGCCGCCAGCACTGCATCACGCAGCTCCTCCGCCGTCAGTCGACGACGACTGAACCGCGCCTGATACTGATTCTCAGAATCCCGCAGGTCAGCAGCACCCGCAGTCCGCAAACTCAGCCGCCACGCGTCGGTGCTGAGTATCAGTCGGTGCAGATCCTTCAGACGATAGCCACCCGCCACAAAGTCCGCAGCCAGCAGGTCCAGCAACTGCACATCCAGAGGCGCTGCACCACGGGAACCGAAGTCATTCGCCGAAGCCACCAGACCTCGACCAAAGTGCCACTGCCACACGCGATTGACGATCACTCGCGCAAACAGCGGCTGACGCACCACAGCCTCAGCCAGCTGCACCCGACCACTGCCACCCGCGGCATCAGTCAGCAGCCCGCCACCAAATGTTGTCAGCCAGCGCCGCGGAACTTCGGCTCCCGGCTGCTCCGGATCACCCCGCAAATGCACGCGGGCGTTCTTCCCTGACGACTCAAATACAGCATAAGCCACGGGGAATACCGGCGGAGACGGACGGGGCTCAGCAGGCACCGCAACAGCCTGCCCCAAAGCGACAAGGGCCGTTCCAATTTCCGGATTCGCAAAATGCTCAAATCGAAAACTGACGCCGTCCAGCGCGGCCGGATGAGCATCCTCAACGAGGCCCTGCACCTGATACAATCCGTCCTCCGGGCACACCCACGCAATCGCCACTGGCCGATCAGGACCGGGGTGCACAAATACGGTCCGGGCAGGCAGGCGAGTCCATACGTCGACCTGCTGGTTCGCCTGATTCACGAATACCGCCGGGTTGTCACCCCGGGCCCACGCACTCAGCTCCTGCCGCCCCTCAACCGCCGGTTTGCCATCCGTCAAAAACTGCGGACCATCGGTAACCTCCAGAAAACACCACGCCGCATCCCGCTGCTGACGCAGCGGCCCCCCCTGCGCGAAGCCGTCGATCAGATCCTGCAAGGACCATGTCGCCGGCTGCGAACCGGACGTACGCCGAATCTCCAGCTGCACTCGAGTCGTATCAGCACCGTAATTGCCGTTCGGCAGAATCGCCAGCTGCAGCACCTCACCACGCTTCAGCAACAGTGATTCCAGGCCCCCCGGCTGACCCTGCGGAACAGCAGTCTGCAAAGTCACCGTCTGACCTTCACCCACCGCTGCACCCGCCAGAATTCGATGACTGGCTGCAGCCAGTTGTCTGACAGCCAGCCGACCAGCATCCCGCTGCTGCTGCCGCTGCTCAAACGCCGCCAGACGCTGCTGGTAATCCTGCTGCGCCTGAGCCACGACTGCGGCGTCGGCCAGCGGCACCAGATCTTTCGGCTGCCCCTTCGGCTCGCACCCCGGAAAAGAAAACTTCGTACTGTCAAACACTCCATACAACGCGTAATAGTCTTCCGCCGTGATCGGATCGTACTTGTGATCATGGCAACGAGCACACCCCAGCGTCAGTCCCAGAAAATTCTTGCCCAGATTGTCAATGACATCCTCATACATCAGATGGATGTCCTTGTCGATGTCATGGCCGAATCGACGGGCAATCGCAAGATAACCGGTGGCCACAATGCCGTCTGCCCTCGACTGGCCAGGCCCTTCCGGCAGCAGGTCACCCGCCAGTTGCAGCCGAGCAAACTGATCGAATGGCAGATCTGCATTCAGGGACTGCATCACCCAGTTGCGATAACGCCAGGCATGCGGCAGCGGACGGTCGGTGTTTTCACCGGCGGTGTCGGCATACCGTACCACATCCAGCCAGTGCCGGCCCCAGTGCACGCCATATTGCGGCGACTGCAGCAGTCGCTCGATCTGCGCCTGCCATGCAGCCGCTGAAGGCTCAGCTGCAAAGGCATCAACATCGTGCATGGCCGGAGCCAGCCCGGTGAGGTCATAATGCAGTCTGCGAAGCAGGGTGCGAGCATCTGCGGGGGGAGCCGGACTGAGCCCCTGTTGCTGCCAAAGACGCTGCAGGGCGCGATCAAGATCGGCCGGCTGCAGCCGCGCATGCAGCAGGGGCAGTGGCTGGAAGGCCCACCACGTCCGAGCCTGCTCGGGAGACATTCCGCCCAGCTGCGCTGACGGAACACGCGGATCCACAGCCCCGGTGCGAACCCATTCCTCCAGCAGTCGAATCTCTGCATCCGGAAGTTTGCCCCCTTTGCTTTGCGGCGGCATCTGTGGGCCGTCTTCAGCGTAGCGCACCGCCTGAATCAACAGACTGGCATCCGGCTGACCCGGAATGATTGCCGTACCGCTGTCGCCGCCCTTTGACCAGCCCTCGCGGTGATCCAGCAGTAAACCACCGCCGGCTTTCCCGGCAGTGCGGGAATGACAGCCTTCGCAACGCTGCACCAGAATCGGGCGAATTCGCTGTTCAAAGAATTCCTCACCGGCCGCCTGCTGCTGCCCGCAGCAGACGGACATGCCGGCCATGAACCAAACACCGGCTGACATCAGTATGACTGTTCGGAGCAGCGAACCGATCATGAGCAGAATCCTGAAACAGCGGTGGCGACGCGAACGGCGAACGTTCGCGGGGAGGGGAGGCCAGTATACCGCGTTGCACAGGGCATGTCAGCACAGCGTCCGCGGAAAAACGGTGACGGCCGATTTGTGCAGACGGTGGTGGCACCCGGCAGCAATCACGCACAACCCGCAGCCCGCATCAGTGAAGGGTGCACCGCGGCACGCGCCCGGGCAGATCTCGAGCCAAAGCACGAGCTACGCAAAACAACCCCGCATTCGTGCCCATTCGTGCCCATTCGTGTCCATTCGTGGTTCAAAAAACACCCCTCGCGAAGCCTCTTCAGGACAAATCTCGGGCTGGAAAGCCCGAGCTACATGAATTCGTGTCCATTCGTGTTCATTCGTGGTTCAAAACCGCAGGCGGGCAACCTCCGCACATAAGTCAACTTTTTTCAGTTGACCGAACGGCTGTAGCTGCGTGCTTCCGGGCCGGCCGGCTGGGCTTCCGGGCCGGCGGGCAGTCCCTGAAACACCCGCTGCTCGGCCGCTCGACGCGGCCCCGAACGCGGCCGGTCAAATCCCCGCGGAACAGATTCTGACGCAGGCCCAAGATCCGGTTCGGAAAACGGGTAGTGGTGTTCCCAGGCGCGAGTTTCCTGGGAGGGCTGAGCAGCCAGACACTGCGGCAGACGAGCAAAATTGGGGTTCAGGCAGCCGCCACAGCCCAGACACACGGCGACCACAGCCGTGACGCGCCAAACCGCGCTGCACAGCCGGGGGACTTCAGAATTTTCAAGGTGGCTGATCCTCACAAACTGTCTCCTGTCGGCAGACTACCAGCAATTTCTGCCGATCGACAAGACCAGTTTCCACTGAGCTGCTCACGGTCGGCAGGCATTTTCTGAACCGGCAACGACGAAAATCCGCGGAATTTCTGGCCTGCGACGCCCCGAAAATCTGCTACACTCCCCCGCCGCGCCTCGGACCTTTCGAGGCCTCTGTTACCTCTGCTCAGCTGGAACCTGATTCATGGAAGCCGGAATTGTCGGCCTGCCGAATGTCGGCAAAAGCACCCTGTTCAACGCTCTGACCTGCTCCACTGCTGCTCAAAGCGCCAACTACCCGTTCTGCACGATTGAGCCGAACGAGGGGATCGTCAGCGTTCCGGACCAGCGACTGCACCGAATCACGAAGTACATTCCGCCGCAGAAAGTCATTCCGGCCGCTCTGAAACTGGTGGACATTGCCGGGATCGTCAAAGGTGCCAGTGAAGGTGAGGGTCTGGGCAATAAATTCCTCAGTCACATCCGCGAAGTGGACGCCATCATGCAGGTGGTTCGCTGCTTCGTGGACGACGACATCACTCATGTCGGTGGTGGAGTAAATCCGCTTTCGGACATTGAGACGATTGAAACTGAACTGTTGCTGGCCGACATGCAGACCCTTGAAAACTCGCTGCCCAAAGCACAGCGATCCGCCAAAAGTGGTGACAAGGAAGCCAAACTGCGAGCCACGGTGATGGAGAAGTGTCAGGCGTGGGTCAACGAAGGCAAACCGCTGCGAACCTGCAGCTTCACTGACGAAGAAAAAGCCGTCGTCAGGGCCATTGGCCTGATGACTGCCAAGCCGGTGCTGTTCGTTGCCAACGTTGCAGAAGATGACCTGGATGGTCAGGGAACGCTGGTGCAGCAGGTCCGTCAGTACGCCACCACGAACGGGGCCAATGTGGTGCCGATCTGTGCCAAACTGGAAGCTGAACTGGCCGAACTGGATGAAGCCGATCGCAACGAGATGCTGCAGTCGGTGGGTCTGACGGAACCAGGACTTGGCCCTCTGGCGCGGGCGGCCTACAAGACACTGGGCCTGCAGAGCTATTTCACTGCGGGTGAGAAGGAAGTACGGGCGTGGACGATTCCGGTCGGTGCCACTGCCCCGCAGGCCGCCGGAGTCATTCACAGCGACTTCGAAAAAGGTTTCATTCGCTGCGAAGTCTACTCACTGGAAGATCTGGAAACGTACAAATCGGAAAAGGAAATCCGGGCAGCCGGCAAGCTGCGAGTTGAAGGGAAGGCATACGTGATGCAGGACGGCGACATCTGCCACTTCCTGTTCAATACCTGAACTGATCTCTCAGAACGCCCACGTGACCTGCAGATACAACGGATACCGGCATCAGACACCGATTCCGGCACGTGGACAAAACATCGCCCACCACTTCCTGTCAGCGAGGTCGTGGTGATCAGATGCCGCTGGTCCACGCAAAGCCGCGGCAGCACGAAAATGAACAACAGCGACAGGTTCGCTGCAAACAGGCAGCCGACAAACCCTCACGCGAAGCCGCCAGGGAAACCAACTGGCAACTCCAATCCTCCCCTCGCCCCCGCAGGGGGACAACTTCCCAGGCCGATTTATCATTCCCCCCAGACTGCACACTGCCACGTCTCCCTTTTCAGGAGCGATCGTTAACAGTCGCCCGCATCCGCGACTCCCGCAGCAGCAATCCCAGCAGTACAGCCAGTGTCCCTGCACTCAACAGCAGCCCCAGTCGGAAGCTGCCGGAGTCATACGTCCAGATCACTCGGTGAATCCCGGCCGGCACAGTGACACTGCGATGATAATCGTCTTCCTCGACAGGCTTTGCCTCAGGGGCATTCAACAACACGCCATCCTGATTCAGAACCTGCACCGACCAGCCCGGGAAACTCAGATCCGCCAGCCGCAGCACACAGTCGGCTGTCGTGGTCACTTGAAATTCGACCCGTGCCGGCTGCCGCTGCAGCCAGCGAACCTGCTGCAGCGCATCAGCAGGCTCAGACTGCAGTCGCCCGGCACTGCCGTTGATTCGATACAGAAAACAGGGCTCCACACCACGCCCCCAGACGCGATTCAGAAAGGCATCCGGTGCAGAGCGCAGCAGCTGCAGTCCGACGGCAGGTCGAGCGATCGGTTCTGTCGTCAGCAGATGCGTCACACCGAGTCGATCAAGCTGCACGGCCTGAGCTGTACCTGGGTAATCCTCAGCATCGGTGGCCATGGCAAATGCAGCCTGAAATTCTGTTCGAAAATAGGCAGCCGGGCCCAGTCCCAGATACTGCGGCACACTGCTCACACCGCACAAATTCACTATGTTGGCCCCCGGCGCAAACACTCGTACTGGACTCAGGCGATCCTCCGACTGCAGTGTCTGAGCCAGCCAGCTGTCCGGCAGTGATTTCAGCGGGGGATTTGCAATGACGACGGCGTCACTGACCGCCAGTGCAGACCACTGCAGGTCCACCATCGTGATCCCGGCCACTGCTGCTGAAACTCCCACACGCAGCACCGCGCTGCGACGCCGCAGTATCACATCCAGCACCAGTCCGGCCAGCAGCGCAAGCCCCAGCTGACTGACAATCGAATAACGTCCGGGGCCCATGAAGAATCCAAATCCCGGCAAACGCCCCAGCACCGGTACCAGCCAGCCGGTCGCATAAATCAGAGCGGCGGCGGACAGCAGCAGCCAGATCTTCCAGCCGGATCCGGGCAGCTGCCGACGAATCCGGCGGTTCAAAGCCAGCAGACAAAGTCCGAGGGGCAGCAATCCAAGATACAGATGAGCCTCCACGGCGTTGGTATCAGCGCCGCAGGCACCCGGCGTCCTCAGCATGGCTCGCGATTGCACCACTTCAGGCGAATGCCAGTACCACCAGGAAGCAGCCAGCTGCGTCACATAAAGTGGCGGCAGGTGCCCGTACGCAGGATTGAAGGCCACCGTGCGATCAGCCTCCGATCGAATCCCGTCGCGCTGACTGGCCCGCCGCAGCTCCAGCGTCGGCAGCAACTGGACAGAGGACAGCAGCAGGCCGGTCAGCAATGCGACGCTGCACCAGCCGAGGCCAGTGCGAGCTGCCCGCCAACGCTCCGCCACCGACAGTGACGGCACCACCAGCACATGGCACACTGGAACCGCCAGACAAGTCAGCTGCGTGATGAACGCCAGTGCAAAGTGGCCGGCCAGCAGATGCAGGGCAAAGGCCGCAGCCAGCAGGCTCAGTCGACGCAGACCTGGATTTTCCAGCAGCCGAGTGGTTTGCCAGAGACACACCGGAAACCAGACACCCCCGATGATGCTCCACTCCAGCGATGATCGAGCAGGAAACCAGCCGTAGACAAACACCAGTGCCGCCAGCAGCGCTGACCACTGCCGCAAACCCTGACTGCGAGCATATCTCCATGCAGCCACATAAGCGGCCCAGTAGTGCAGCAGAAGACTGACGTGCCAGGCCGCGTGGACCGACAACAGGCGGTACAGCACCTGCGTCAGCGGATAAAAAATTCCGCCCTGACTTTCCGCCAGCAGCGGATAACCGAGTGCGGTGCGGTCATGCCACAGCGGAATCCGCCCGGCCGCAAATTCCTCAGACAGCAGTTGCTTTTGCGGAAAAAAGTACGGGTAGGTGTCGCCACCAACCAACCCACCACCGGTCAGCAGCCCGGTCCATTGCCAGCACAGCAGCAGCAGACCCAGACAGATTGCCAGCAGCCACTCGGAGGTCCGCGGAATTCGATGACTGACGACTTCCTCGGCCCCCATGGTTTGCCCGCTCCACCCATCAGAGACTCAGGTGACGTCCGCGTCAAAGACTCGTACCTGCGCCCACTTGTCACGGTTTTCTTCGATGAACCTCACATGATCTGCAGCGGTCTGATAGATGTCATGAGACGCCCGTGAATCGAACACCACGTTCAGACAAACATGAAAGGCCCGGTCGTTGACGGGTCGAGCATACTCGGGGGCCAGTTCGCCGGCAAAAAACGCTGCGACACCGGGATGATTCTTCAGGTACCGATGACAGGCGGCT
This sequence comes from Planctomyces sp., assembly GCA_005791255.1. Classification (GTDB taxonomy): domain Bacteria; phylum Planctomycetota; class Planctomycetia; order Planctomycetales; family Planctomycetaceae; genus SXXK01. The sequence continues at coordinate 23,077 of SXXK01000289.1, read as the reverse complement.
ACCATCGCGGAAATGTTTTCCGGCGAGCCATTCTTCAGGGTGAAGAAGACGACGTGGGACAGTTTCTTGTCTGACATGCGGCACTCGCTGTTGTGGCCTCAGGAGCCGGTTTTTGTTTCTTCTTCACGACGATTGGCGGCGAACAGATCATTCTGTACGGGAATCAGACAATCAAGAATCGCCCGCAGTACTTCCGCCGGTGAACCGTTGGCATCCACTTCATGAATGATCGAACTGTCGTAATTCTGCAATACGGGTTCGGTCACTTCCCGATAGACCCGAAAGCGATGACGCATCACCTCTTCGTTGGCATCGTCAATCCGGTTTTCGCGGATGGCACGACGACGAATGCGGTGGATCATGCCCTCTTCGTCCGAGCACTTCAGGTAGATCACCTTGCGGATGTCCAGGTATTCCTTGACCAATTCCACCTGATGCACGTTACGCGGCATCCCGTCAAGAATCAGCAGGTCTTCCCGAGGCTTGAACCAGCTGAGCGCCACGTAGGCTTCGACAGCCTTTCGCCAGATCTTGATGGTCAGATCGTCGGGTACCAGTTGGCCCCGCGAAATGTGCTTGTAGACTTCCCGACCGTTGTCCGAACCGATATCAATCGATCGAAACACGTCACCCACCGACAGATGAAAGAACCCCGGGATGGTGGCCAGAATCTTGCCCTGAGTCCCCTTGCCGACGCCCGGCGGACCAAAAAGCGGCACACATAAAAAACGCTGTTTCATTCTGCAGGTTCCTACTTGCGCCGCAGGTGACACGGGAAAAGGACGAGAGCTTCATCTCTGAGAGCTTTTCGGATTATGTCATGGCGAACGACGCGCAGCCAGCAGCGAATTCCGGGTTCCTGAACCCACAGCGGTGTTCTCAGACTCGCAAAACGGCAAAAACTGCCGGTTTTGACGAATTGCCGGCCACTTCCCCGGATCGACATGCCACGGTATCCTCCGGACCTTGCCTGCCGCTGCCTTCAGCAGCAGGGCATTTCGGGAGTTCTGAAATGGGCCGAATCGAAGTTCATAAACCCGGCGTTTGCAGTCAGCGGCCACGGCTGCTCGCTCCGGCATTATGGTTACTGGCCCTGTCGCCCCTGATCGCGGATGATCCGCCGGTGAGGTCAGTCCGTGACACCGTTGTGGACCAGATGCTGCTGCAGGATGGCACCAGACTCAAGGGTGTGGCCGTCGCCAGAAAACCGCCACAACTGCTGGTACGCACCAGCTGGCTCAAACAGCATGCTCCCGATTTCCTCGAGCGATCCGTGCGCCCGGTCGCTCGCACATCCCTGCAAGCCAATGCACAGCGGCTGAAGGTCCTGCTGACGGAGGCCGCAGCGAAACAGCCAGTTGGTGAACAAGAATCCGATCCGCCTGGAAATCTGGCCCGCACCACACTGCTGCAGGAAGTTCTGCAGCGACTGGAACCGGATGAAGACATGCTGCCGACGCATGTGGTCGTCGAATCGCTGCGATCATCCTTCCGGACAGCGGATCTGCGCACGGATGCACAGCGAATGCTGGGACTGCGTGCCATGGCAGCCGACATCACAGATTTTGAACAGATGCACTGGAAAGCCGTGGCAGCCCGGCTGCAGCAGTCCGCAGCCGCCGCGCCTGGCATGGCGGAACCTGCTGCGGACATGAGCGAAGCACAACTGCAGCAGGTCGCCTGGTGCATCCGCGCAGCCATCGACGTACGCACAAATGAAGCCCTGAAACTGGTGCGTTCAGGTACTGCATTTATCGACGAGGCCAGTCGCCCGGATCCCGCTCAACTGCTGCAGGTGGCTGCCGGCCAAAGCACTCGCGGACTGTTGCAGGACCTGCTGGATGAAGCATCAGGACAGCCAGTCAGACTGAACGCCGGCAAAGACTCAATTACCGGAGTCCTGGAAACTCTGCCGACGGCCGCCGCAGACATGGCTCGAGCCCGGCAGAAACGCACTGTCGTGGTATCCGAATTCACAACGGATCTGAATTCCGGCGAGGCTGCCGTTCGGCGTTCCCTGTGGTACCAGGCCGCGGACGAAAAATGGCACCTCACTGCGGCAGCCACGGGTACAGCGACCGCCGGTGAAAATCAGGCGAGCGATCTCGCAGCACTGCAGAACGATCCCCAGGTACAGCAGATCGCCGAACTGTCAGCCGCCCTCGGACTGCAGCAGCAACTGCAGTCCGCACTGGGCATGGGAGCTGTCGTGCAGCGGGCGCTGCAGAACGCTGCCACGCAATTTGAAGACCTGCTGCAACAGGCTCTGACTGCTCGACTGCTGACCGGAAAACACCGCCCACTGCTGATCAGGGAGACCGCCGTAAAATCTTCCACCGCTGCAAAGCCTCGCCCCTGATCAGATTCCGTCAGCGGAATTCCGTTGCAGACGAATATCGCTCAGCGTTCTGAACCCGTTGACTTTCAAACTGTTAACGTGGTGATACACCGGGCCCCGCAGACCTCAGATTCCACTGTGCCGAACCTGACAGGGATCGGAAAAAGTGATCCGGAAAACTCCCATTTGACTTTTCCAGTTACAACGATCCTGCGGATTAGTGAAACCCCCAGGCCTCGCTGTTCCCGCACGGATGACTACTCACACCCCGTCCCGTGCGTCACAGCCGCGAATGTGTGGCACGACAGTTGCTTACCGGCGAACCACTGCGACAAGGTCATCAGCCTGCCATTTCTCGTCACGATCTGCAGGGAAAATGCAAACACGAACAACCAGCCGGGGGCCACTTGCCATGTTCAGCCGTTCCAGAATCCACGAATGCAGTTACTCCGGCAAGTCACGCAACCAGAACTCAGACAAATCTCTGCGAGCTGTTCTGACTCGCGCGTTGCACTGGCTGCTGTGGTTCTGAGCATGAAACACTGCAGTTCAGCCGAGCGAACAGGCTGTAAATAGTTTGTACAGTTTCATTAACACCTGTCGAGGGACCATGTTGAGCTGCTACTGTTGTGACGATTGCACGGATCTCACCGGTCGCGCCGATTCCTGCGATCATTTCGGCTGTGAGGAACAGGTTTTGCATCTCAGTGAAGTCGTTGGTCGCAGCTTTTCTTCATGCAATCGAAATCCTGGCGGAACGCTCATGTCCGAACGCTCACGATCTCAAAGCGGATCTACTTCGCACAAGTCGCTGCGAACCGTGCTGGGCCAGGTGATTCACTGGCTGCTGTGGTTCTGACGCCGGCCACGCCGCGCTGCGTAAGTCCCCGTCCAGCCGTTCCCGTCTGCTGCTGCCGCGCCGGCAACAGTTCCTCGAATCAATTCCCCTGCGGCAGCGGATGCAGAAAGCCCGGAGCTTTCTGAGCAGGCTGGGACCGGTCCGACGAGACCAGTCACAGCACACTCAGAAAGCTCCGGGCATTGTTCACTTCACTCATACTCAATTCCCTGAAAGAGCACTCCATCAACCCCATTCAGTCAGCCGCGAACAATCCCTGTTCGCTGACCGCCGACCGAATCTGCCAGCCCATGCATCAGTGCACCGCAGTGCGACCACCAACCGGATCCGCGATACTATCCAGTGCGGCGGAGCGAGGTTTCGCGGGATCCGCCGGACGCACTCGGGCCGCAGAACGAGCCATCGACAGCAGTTCTGTGCTGCCCGCCAGACGCTCCGCTTCCAGCAGCATTCGATCTCCGTTGGCCACCCCGTCCCGATCCGACACTTCCACATCCGGATTCACTCCTTCTCCCGCCATCCGTCGACCATTCGGGGAATAAAACAGTGCAGTCGTGATCCGCAGGTCACCGGCAATCGAATTGAGTGGGAAGTGCGTCTGCACAGACCCCTTGCCATACGACTTCACACCCACCACCACACCTCGTCGATTCTCCTGAATGGCTGCAGCAAAAATTTCACTCGCGGATGCACTGTCGCCGTCAATCAGCACCACCAGCGGCATGGACCAGGTCCGAGCAAACGTGGCCTTTTCGACCATGTTGTCAGCAGGCAGTCGGCCACGAGTTGAGACGATGGTTCCGACCGGCAGAAATCTGTCAGCTATTTCAACACAGGTCGTCAGCAGTCCGCCCGGGTTGCCACGCAGGTCCAGCACCAGCGACTTCATGCCGCGCGAATACAGCGACTCCAGTGCCGCATCCAGTTCAGCCGTCGATCCCGCCGAAAACCGGCTGAGACTCAGATAGGCGGTGCCTGTCGAGTTCAGCATTCGCACATCGTTGACTGTCCAGATCCGCACCTTTCGACGCAGAATTGTGAAAGTCCGCTCACTGCCGTCTTCACGAGTCACTGCCAGAACGATGCGAGTGCCGGCGGTTCCCTTCATCAGGTCAGAGCTTTCCGTCATCTTCAAGCCGGCGATCTTGCGGCCGTCAATCGCCGTCACCACATCGCCGGCTCGCAGGCCCGCTTCGGCGGCCGGACTGCCCTTCAGCGGCTTTACCACCAGCAGTCCATCAGCATGCTCACGAACCTCCACACCAATTCCCACAATCTCCTCGTCCAAAGCTGCTGTCTGCCAGCCATCTGCTTCCGCCCCCCGACGCACGTCGGGGTCCGCGGGGTCCAGACCAGAGAACTTATCGAGCGTGTCGAGGCTGGCCAGAGCAAACTCCCACGCCACTACGCTGGCCGTCAATCCCGATACTCGCTCTGATTCCTTCATCACCGAATTCATGACAGCCACCGCATCACTGCGATTGCGAACCGTCATGCGACCGGCCAGCCGGCCCAGCGATTCCCGAAAAGCATCAGTTCGAAAACTGTCGCTGGAAATCCGCAACCCTCTGATGAAGGCTTCGTTATCCAGAGCCAAGCCGAGATTCCGCAGCGCCCGCCGCACCCGCACGTCGTAACTCGTCGGCTCCAGCGATCGCTCGTCAATTTTGCTGGACACTTCCGCGAACAACTCACTCGCCTGACGTCCGGACAGAGCCCGCACAGCCCGCACAGTCGCCGGATTACTGTATCGCCCGGTCAGGACCACCTTAATCCGCTCGCTTTCGTCATCCACCACCGCCCTCGGGGTCGGAGCTGGTATGAAGGGGTCCAGCCCCTCTTCACGCACTACAGGCTCCCGACGAAAATCGTCGTCGCTGTCACTCAGCGGAACCACACGATTCGAAGTCGCCCCGCGTCGACGAGTCGGAAACGCCGGAAACTCCGCCGCTCCGCTCCGCGACAACTCCATTCGATGCGGATACTCCGAGCGGAACGTCGCCTCATCATCCGCCTGCAATGACACAGACACCAGTGACAACATCCCGGCCACACACAGCTTCAATGCACGTTTCATAACCCAAACTCCCTTTCAGTTTTCAGTTTTCAGTGAATGACAGCGTTTTCAGGCAGAGACCCGGAACTGTTCAGGAGCCAGCGGGACGAGGCTGGCTGCCACCGGCGGATTCCCCGTCGCTCCGTCCGGCATCCGCTTCAATTCTCCCCGCAGCACCGATACGTCCGGTGGAGCTTCAATCCCCAGACTGACCTGCTGGCGACCAACCCGATTGACTCGGATCACGATGTTGTCACCAATTCGTATGGTCTCTGACGTACGTCGTGTAAGCACTAACATGACTTCTGCCTCCTGCTGTTTGAACCGTCCTGATCCGTCCTGCCAGACTCACCTCGAGCCGGCCATTGACATCACAATGAAACAGATATTGCGAGAACTGTGCCAATTGCGCAGCAATCCGATCACGCGTGTCTCATTTGTTCGCAACTCAATGCAGGTCAAGCACTTACAACCAGTGGCAGGATCTGCCGATTTGTAAATCCTATAAAGCCCGGGGGGTTGTACCGTGTAGGATTTGCATTCGGCCGAAAAACCCGGATGCGGGTGTTGTCACTTTGACAATTCTGTGTACTCGACACGACTTTGACTGAAGTGTTGTAAATCCGGGCTGCAGCAGTGATGATGCGCCGAGTGTCGCGTGACATCCCTGCTTCTGCTGATGACCTCCTGCCCCACAAGGAATCCGTCTGATGCCACTGAATCTGCTGTCTCATCTGCGTCGTCTGTTCGCCGCTCCGGTACTCGGTCTGCTGCTGTCCGCCGGAATCCCGTCGGCACCCGCCTGCGGTCAGCAGGCCACTGCTTCGAAGTTTGTGGACTGCTCCCTGATGGTGGCCCCGGAATACCCCGTCACGTGGCCCACTCATCCATTTCCCCGGTTTCAGCTGATTCACGAACAGACCATTGGTCCGGCCAGTGCCTTCAACATCGATGTTCTGCTGATGGACGGCAACACGGGAACTCAGATGGACGTACCTCCGCACTCGGTGCTGCGTCCCGAACTGAAACGAGAGAAATCCGGCCCATACGGTCTGGCATGGACCGACAAAATCGAAGCGTGGCAATTCGGCGGTGAAGCCTGCGTCGTGGATTGTCGACGGCTGCTGGATCAGGCACCCAACGGCGTCAGTCCGCTGGTCATGCCGGGGGACATTGAGGCATTTGAGCGTCAGCATCGCCGAGTGGGTTTCGGTGACGTGGTGCTGTTCCGCAGCGACTATTCCGATCGCTACTATCGCCCATTCCCGGAAGGCAGTCGGTACATTGCCGACGTCATCGACCGACTGGCTCCGGGGTATCCTGATCCGGGTCCGGAGGCGATGGAGTTTCTGGGACAGCGTGGCGTACTGACAGTCGGTACCGATAGTGCCAGCATGGGGCCGCTGCCAAATCTGGCCGAACCAACACACTACGCCGGCCTGAAATACGGTATGATCTGGACGGAAGGTGCGACTCAGCTCTCGCAGCTGCCGGCGACCGGAGCCTTCTATGTGATGCTGTCGCCTCGACATGCGAATGGCATGTATGCCGAGGCACGAGCCCTGGCAATCACAGGTGGCGAATTGCCGCAGCGGCTGATCGCTGCCGCTCGCAACAAACGAGCTGCCGACCTGTCACCTGTCCTGGATATGAAAAACCCGGTTACCAACCCGGGACGTCTGGCGGGCCGTCATCGGCAGGTCTACGTCAAAGTCGACTTTCTGTACTCACCAGACCTCGACCTTTGGCATCACACTCATCTGATGGATGCCACCGCCGGAACTCACCTGATCACCCCGTCGTTTGCGCTGCCCGCGCCCGGAACCACTCCTGAATACTCCCCGGAAGTGCGGGGCTGGCTGCAGGAGTATGAGGCGGCATATGGTCCGCGAGGCTTCAGTGATCGTACCACGGAAAAGGTTCCACTCGACTGGACCTGCGGCGATGTGCGGATTGTCGATGTCCGCGCACTGGCCGGTTCCCTGCCGAATTCCGATCAGCCGCGTTCCCCGGAAATCACGGCAGCGCACCTCGAGGCGGATGAAAAGAAGCATGGTGCATTCAGAGCAGGTCAGATCGTGATCTTCCGCACGGGACATCTTGATCGACACTTCAAACCAGCCCCGGACGACAAAGGAGTCTGGCTGGACCCACTGGCCGGTCGCAGCGAAGGCTGGGCTGCTCCAGGCCCGGCCGCGATCCGTTATCTGCATAAAAAAGGGATTCGTTGTGTGGCCACGGATGCGCCGGATATCGCCGGAGTGGAACCGAAACGCGGATTGATGACGTACTGGGCACTGGGCAGTGCGGACATGGTGGCAGTCGAATTCCTGCACAATCTCGAAGCGGTTCCGGCGAACGGCTATTTTCTGTTTGCCCCAATTCGCATCCGCGGTTGTCACAGCGGCCCCGGCCGAGCCATCGCGATGTGGTGACAGCGACAGGCAAAATCGCCGTCAGCAGCAGCCTGCAACATGGCTGTGATCCGGAGTGCCTCAGGGTTGATCAAAATCGCGGTGTTTTGCTTCGCGGTGTCGCCACGGTCGAACCAGTGCCATGGGGTTGGGGAACATGCGTGTTTCCTTAACCACAGACGCAAGGAGAGCACCGAGGAGACGCAGTGGGGGCGACACGGGGTGATTAGTTGTCAGTGCAGGGCAATGACGATCGTGGGTTTGCGTGAGGTCAACCATCTCTGACGAGCAGAACAGCAGACCTGAGCAAAAGCACTCATGCAGATCGGCACGCCGCAGTTTCCTGGCAGACGATTCAGTGGGTCACGCCCGCGGCCGCGAATGCTGCCATCAGACTGTCAATCGCCGGGTCAGACTGCGACACGGGAATCTCACCGGGCCCAAACCGGGCTGCAGGATTTTCAGACTGCGGTGCCACGGGCACCGCCGGTTGCTCAACCGGCACGTCGACCGGAATCTCTTCCTGCTGAGGCTGTGGCGGCACCGGACGCGGCTGACGGCGACGAAGTCCTGGATTCAGCAATTCAAGTTCTGGCACGGATTCAGCCGGCTGCACATGAATCTCTGTTGTCAGGTTCAGTGATGAAAACTCAAGCACCGCAGCGGCTTCGGTGTCCTTTGAATCGTCACCCGACTCGGAAAACACTCGCCCAACCGATGTCGGCACGGCCGCCGCAATCGCAGATACCCGCGACAGTGTATCGTCCGCTGCGGGCGCCATCGAAACGTCACGCACCAGATCCGACATCGGCTGGCGTGCTCGAGCCAGCCACATCTGGCTGATCGCTTCACGCACAACATCACGCCGTGTCGTCGCCATTGTCTGCAGGTCCTCGCCGACAACTCCACCGCCGAAGGCAAACACCGGCACGTCCACTCCACCAGCAAACTTCACCGAGTCGCCAAAGCTTTGCAACACATCCGGACGCACCGGACCGTCAGCGACCGCGGTCAGCACTTCGCCGAACTGAACCTCCGGAGTCCCCACGCTGACGGACCCGCGAGAGTACATGTAGACGGGGTAATCCACGAACAGCGCAGTGCCGGGCGTACTGATCTCAAGATCCTCGCCACCTTCGTCCGCCGCTGTCAGTCGCACCACACAGCTTAAACCTGTCTGCTCCGTCAGTCGACCGGCCAACTGCAGCACGTCGTAGCCGGTTCCCGGTGCAATCTGCAGCAGACGAGTCTGTGCATCCAGCACATCCACCGAGATAATCTTCGTGTCCAAACCGGCTGACCACTGCGAGTCCTGCAGCAGCAGATCCAACTGATCAATCGCCTCGCCAAAAACCGTCAGGGTCTGTGGAGACTGATAACGCACCCCGGTCGCCACATCCACCAGCAGACCGGCAGAGATCAACTGACCCGCGTCGTCCCACAGCGGACCTTCCGATACCTCCAGGGTCCCATTGAAAGCACCGCTGGCCTGAATCTGCACGGACGAATTCTGCCATCCGGTCGGCCAGATCGGGTCCGTCCAGCTGGATTCATAACTTACGCTGATCTGGGATTCCGGCAGAGAAATCAGCAGCGGAGCCGCATCCTGACCGTCCACCGGCTGCAGCCACAACTCAGCCCGCACTGTCTGGTCCGCGAGCAGTCCCGTCGCCAGATTGAACAGCTCGACTCCATACTCGGGACTGACCGGAATCTGCCACACTCCCTGCTCGTCAGCACTGTAGTCCGTGATTCCGTAGTTCTGCAGCAGTTCTGTCAGGTCAGTCGAAGACTGCAGAGTCACCTGTTTGGGCTGCCAGTACTGAATGCCGGAGAGCCGGTCATGAAGAACGGCCGGGACCGTCAGATTTCCATCCTGGTCATACTGCGGCGAACCGGCCAGCTCAATCTCAGCCGTCACCGCGCCCGAAACCATGGCGACCGGATTGGTCATCTGAATGTACTGAGCCATCCGGCCGGCGGTGCCCACCAGGCCCGAACTGGCTGCCAGCAGCAGAGGTTCCTGGGAATCGTCAGCTTCTGCCCCCTGGGATTGTTCTGCTGCTGTTTCTTCAGAGACCGAACCGACCTGCCACTCATGCGCTTCCGGAACGTAGCGTGGATCGTAAGGTTCGCAAATCACTACCTGCGGCATTTCAAAGGGAATTCCGTAACCCTCAGGAACGAATCCGCATTCGGCGATCGTCACCAGAGCACCGTCGTCAGGCTCTGCAAACACCGACACGTCCGCCGACGCTGGATCGATGGCAATTTCAGGTTCCGCAAACTGCTGCTGAATCTGACCGTCGGCGTCCACGTCTTCGCAGGGCTGGAAACCATCGGCGGGCACGCCTTCCGGAACTGCGTCAGACATCAACATCGCGGGTTCAGCGGAAAGCAACACGCGGACTTCAACAGAATCCGCAGCAGTGCCCAGTACGGACGATCCACCAGCACGCTGAATGTTGCGACGACGCATGTTGCGGGCTCCGCAGAGAAAAATCGGTCGGCGACTGCAGCCCAAAAATCGCAGCAGCATGCACCGGGAATGAACCGGAAACAGTCAGATCGGGCTGAACTTACTCCGGCAAAGGACAAAAAATTAACAGTTAACCCCGATGAAAAGCAAGATCTTCGGGTCCTGCGACGGGAATATACGGGGTTTTCACAATCCAGAGCAGACAGCAAAGACGAATTTCACGGCAAAACTGGCTGAAAATCCGCGAGCATCGCCGGATTGGCCTGAAAATCTGCCTGTTTCGTTGATCGGCCGATCGCCCGAACGGCATTGACGTATGTCCTTAAGGACCCAGGTTTCCTGCCCTGAAACCAGGACGTCAGCCTCAATCTCAGCCACCACGGCACCCGCTGCCGTTCCCTTGCCGGGCCTTCACAGACAGTCCCAGTTCAGGGGCTCAGGAAAACCCATCGCTGTGACTGAAAACAGTTCAGCAGCGCATTCCCTGTAAAAAATGCCTCAAATACGTACTTTTTTCGGGGCATCTGAGCTGAGGATGCTGGCTTGCATCGGCGGTTTCAGCCTGAAAGAATCCAGGGCACGATCGCCCTGTTCCTCGCCCGGAGTGCATCAAATGCCCACAGATCGGCTGCTTTCACGTCGCCAAAGCCTGCTGCTGGCCCCGGTTTCTGCCGCTGCGGTACTGTCCACCGGATGGTCAGCCCCCCGGCTCCCGGCTGCAGCCACCGCCCTGCCGGCCGTGCAAGTGTCAGGCGTGCGGCGAGCGTTCTGGAACGGCGAACACAATGCGTTCACCGACCTGTGCTGGTTCCGCAACCGCATCTGGCTGACCTTCCGCAGCTGCCCCGACGGTCACATGGTGCACCCCACCTCCTGCATCATTGTGCTTTGCAGCGAGGATCTGGGAGTTACCTGGCAGGAAATGCACCGATTCAGCGTGCCGCTTCGTGATACTCGCGACCCCCACTTTCTCGTATTCCGCGACCGGCTGTTCGTTTACACGGGCACCTGGTACAGCGGCAAAACGACCCTGCCACGTGGCGATTACGACCTGAACCAGCATTTGGGATACGCGGCCTTCACAGATGACGGATCAGCCTGGCACAGTCCGGTCATGCTGGAAGGCACTTTCGGACATTACATCTGGCGAGCCGCAGCAACCGGCAACAAAGCCTGGCTGTGCGGTCGCCGCAAACCGGGGTTTGAAGTGCTGGCCAGGGGAGAACCTCGCGAAACGGAATCGCTGATACTGGAAAGTGATGACGGGCTGGTGTGGCGGCGAGGTGGCCAGTTTCAGTCTGAGGCGGGTGATGAAACGGCGTTTCAGTTTGCGTCGGACGGCAGTGGCCTCGCAATTGCTCGTCACGGCGCAGGCCTCGCGGCCGGGCTCCTGCAGGCACCCGCTCCCGGAGGCCCGTGGACTCGCACCGACCTCGGTCAGCCGATCGGCGGTCCGCTGCTGACGCGCTGGCAAAACCGCTGGGTCGTGGCCGGTCGCCGGACCGTCCCGGATACGAGCCCGCGCACCGCGTTCTGGTGGCTGACCGACGGCCGGCTGGAACCGATGGTGGAATTGCCCAGCGGCGGTGATAATTCCTACCCAGGCCTTGTGGAACTGCCGGACGGTCGAGCCCTGATTTCGTGGTACTCAAGCCACGAACTGACCGACCAGGGCCAGCCGATGACAGCAATCTATCTGGCAGAGCTGAAAGCCAGGGGGTAGGGAACGAGGAACGAGGGGCGAAGGGCGAAGGGGCGAGACAGAAAGGTTCCTGCCCCGCGCTGCCACGGCTCCGGACCGCCGGACGCGTTCAGATTCCATTCGTGCTCAGCCTGGGGACCCGCAGCGCGAAAAATCACGCACCTCGTGAGTCTCCGCGTGTCTCCGCGGCAAACAGCACATCCTTGTGCATTCATCGCTCGGTTCACTCGGGACGCACGTACACCTCGTCACGTCCTTCCACCACCTGCAGCGTGACATCGGATGGTATCCCCGTCAGCCGCTGCACAGCTCCTCCCGGCCAGTCGATCCGCAGCGACGAGGGACCGGACTGCGCCCCCAGTCCGAAGTGCAGCGTTCGCTCGTTTGTGCACTGATACCCGTCACCCGCCGACACAAACTGCCAGACACTGCGCTGGCCGGTTGTCAGTTGCGCGGCAGCGGCCGAGGCGTCGCGAGCTGATCGTGTGCCGTGCAGCTGAACACGCAGCCAGCCTCCGACCGCACTGCGATTCTCTGCCAGCACCGCCGGACTGCCAATACAACTCACCACGAAATCCCGAGCCCCATCCTGGTTCCAGTCCAGGACCGCCAGGGCCCGCCCAAGTCGCTCTGCGGCAAACACATCGCCCGCCTCCGCAGCCGTCTGCAACGACAGCTCGCCGGCTGCGTTGCGAAACAACTGCAGTGGCATGCGGTACTGTTCACCCGGCTGACCAAAGTCGGCCACATGCCCGTTCGCGACTGCCAGGTCCAGGTCCCCGTCGTTGTCTGCATCCAGCCACTGAGTCCCCCAGCCAACATACGGGATGCCCGGCTGAAACAGCCCCGTCCCCTGTATGGCATCCTCGAAATAACCATCCAGTCGCTGCAGATACAGACAGTTGGCTTCCGCTTCGAAATTGGTGACGAACAGATCCCGCCGACCATCATTGTTCAGATCCCCACAGGCCACTCCCATGCAGGCTGTCGGACGGCCCAGATAGTTCACAGCCAGTCCGCGTGGCAGTGCTTCGTCCCGCCAGGTGCCGTCGGAATTCGGCAGCAGAAAGAAATTGGGCACCTGATCATTGGCGATAAACAGGGCCGGACGGGAATCGCCGGGGAGCGGGACAGCCACGATCCCAAGCCCCTTGGGGGTCACAGTGGGCGTGGCCGCCGGAATCCGCCGAAAACCACCGCTGCCGTCAGCCAGCAGCACGTCGTCGGGTGCCCCGTCAAAGTACAGCACTGAACAGCGGTTTTCGCCGCACTCCACCCGAAACACCGACTCACCCTGCAGGTAGTTTACGTCGTACAGATCGGGGTGACCATCGGCGTTCAGATCCAGCACGAGGCAGCTGGTGGTCCACGCCGACTGCGTCAGACCAGCCTGTTCCGTCACATCCGAAAAGGTGCCATCGCCATTGTTCTGCAGCAGCCGATTGCGTCCAATGGCGGCGACGTACAGGTCCGGGAAACCGTCGTTGTTAAAATCGGCAGCGCAGCAGCCCTGGCCATAACTTTCATCCGGATCGACCATGGCCGCAGCCGTCACATCCGTCAGCCTGCCACGGTGCGAGCGAAACAGTCGATCGTTCAGCTCGGGCGATGGCTGCGGCGCATCAGCCCCGGCAGGCCAGGGTTCCCCCTGCGTGAAAAACAGATCGCTGCGACCATCAAGATCAAGATCCAGCACTGACACTCCGCCACCCGTTGATTCAAAAACGCGAATCGATCCGGGGCGACCGGTGCTGCCGGAGTTCCAGGTAAAGTCCAGTCCGGCGATCGACGCCACATCCGCGAACTGTACCGGCTGATTCAGTTCGGCAACGAGGCTGCCACCGGCAGACCGCTGCAGGTCAGCCACCTGCTGCAGCCAGTCCGGCAGCGGCAGTGCGGACAGATCGAAACGCGAAGTCAGATCGGCAGCAGGCTCGCAACGGGACATGCTGCCCTGAGGCAGTTCGTTTAACCGCTGCCGGACGAGGGGACTGAGCTGCAGCCGGCCATGCCGATTGTTGTCCATCCGCAGCCACGCGGCAGCTTCGGCAACACGACCGGATTCGGCCAGAATTGTGATCATCAGAGTAAAGCCGGCCACATCCTGACCGGCCGCATTCAGTACGCGCTCCATCCTGCCGGAATACTCCAGAAACGCATCGGCTCGCAGCTGAAACGCCGCCGCGGCTTCCGGCTGCACCGGCCCCAGCAGCTGTCCCAGCTGGAACATCGCGCGGCGATGCAGCGGTTCCTGACGGACAGCTTCCCACATGGCTCGAGTGGCTGCTTCTGTCCGGCCGCTGCGGCGCGCCAGCAGGCCACGCAGATACCACAAACCGGCCGTTTCCTGCAGGCTGGCCGGAACCTGCTGCATCCAGCCCAGCACGGCCTGATTGTCCGCCGTATCCAGCAGCAGCTCGCCCAGCAAGGTCTGACAGGGCAGGGATTCAGGGTGTGCTGCCACCGCCTGCCGCAGACGGCGAATGGCCGACTCAGCATCGCCGGCTTCCGCATCGACTGCGGCAAGGGCATACAGTGTGAGGGGATCGGAGCCGCTGTAGTCGGAACACTGCAGCAGATGCTGAGTTTCCGGGGGCTGACGTTCCCGCTGTGTCAGCATGATCAGGTCCTTTAGACTGATGCGATTGGCCACCAGCAGTTCCATCAGCACCCGATCGGCTCTGGTGCGTTCTCCGCCAATGACCAGCAGTGAGGCCAGAAAGGATTTCAGAACCGTGTCGTCGGGACTGCTGGCCACCAGGTATTCATAGCAGGTCGCGGCATCGGTCAGGCTGCAGAATTTCATGTGCAGCTCCGCTTCCAGCTGTGCGGCAGCGAGCGAACTGGCGGAACCATCGCGAGGTACCTCGCGAAAGTATGTAATGGCGGCGGACCAATCGCGGCGTTTCGACGCAAGGCGTCCCAGCTGCAGCCGCGCTGCCGGCCACGCCAGGTCTGCCGCGTCGATCGACTCGAGTTTTTCCTGAGCTTCCCGGAGCTGACCGCGGACGATTTGTCGTTCAACGTCTTTCAGCGTGCTCGAGGAATCGCGAGGGCCGCAGCCGGGGACCAGCAACCACACCAGCAGGCTTGCCACCGACCAGCACCACGGTCGCCCGTGGGCGGCAACGAATCTCCTGGACAGGCCGAATGGTCGAGAAAACATAACGCGGGTTTCTGCGAACAGAGACGGGGACAAGTCGAGCAGGGGCATGAGTGGCAGTGAAAGGCCGGACTTCGGCCGAAAACAGTGGCGGAATGCAGGAATCCGCCGCAGCCCGGGGAAGCCCCCGGCTTTACTCAGATCCCTGCGGGTCTTAAATTAAACCGCGTTTGCGAAAAAAGCCACTCGCCTGCCGTCGAATTGGACTGCCATGACCGTGGATGCTCAGTTTTCCCAACCTGACCCAGTCGACTCCGGGCACCTCGTGCCGGCCGAGGTTGCCCTCAGGCCCCGGTACCGCAGGCTGGCCCTGATCTGTGCAATGCTGACGCTGCTGGCCGGACTGGGCTGCGGAACAGCCTGGCTGCTTGAAATCAGGACTCGCGGACAGTTTCAGTCGCGCTGCGATCAGGCGAAACGTGAGGGTCTGTGGGCCGAACTGCGGGTTGCGGCGGACGAATGGTCCGCCTGGGATCCGGCAGATTCGCGACCGCGATGGCTGGCGGCCGAAGCGGCACAGGAGCAGGACGAGTTTCAGGATCTTGCTGACTGCCTGGCGCGGATCCCGGCCAGTGACCCCAACTATGCTTTTGCGCTGGCAGAAAAAGCGAATGTCGAATGGACGGCTCTGAACAGGCCTTTGCTGGCCCTTGAGACAAGTGAACAGGCGGTCCGGCTGGAACCTCGACTCACGGATACTCATTCGCGCATCATCTCGTTCTATGCCATGACGGGCCAGCGAATTGCCATGCTGAAGGCGATTCGTGCCGCACTCAGGGCGGGTGCCGAACCGCGGGAAGCCTGGACTTACCTCGTCATGGCCGACGTCCTGTCATTTTCGAATGGCAGCGAGCTGAATGAAAAGTGGATTCAAAGCAGCCCGGACGAAGTGCGGTTCAAAATCAGTCTCGCCGTCAACACAGCGATGCAGCTGGCGATGAATCAGGACACGTCGCCCACGCCCGAGATTCAGGAATTGAATCAGCAGGCAAAGCAGCAGCTTGGCTGGTTCCTGGAAAAGTACCCGCACGATCCTGTGCTGCTGTCCTACCTGATGCATCAGGCGTACCGCACCGGAGATGTTCAGGGAATGGCGGGACTGCTGCAGAGCGTGGATGACAGTGCTGCTGCGGACCACATGGTCTGGGTGTATCGTGGCTGGTACCACATTCAAATGCAGGAATACCCGGAAGCGGAGAAATCCCTGCAGGAAGCGATCCGCATTCACCCGCTCAGTCCGCTTGCGCACCACGAGTATGCCAGTTTACTGCGCGTTCAGCAGCGTCCTGAACTGGCACGGGAACAGCAGCTGGCGACTTACGGTCGAGACCTGCGCAGTGAAATCCTGCTGCTGCCGTCGGCAGTCGACCTGACTCCCATACTGCTGGTGAAAATCCAGAGTTACGCTGAGAGCTGCGGTGATCAGGAGGCGGCAGCAGGGCTGGCAAAACGGCTGGAACGCTGACTGGCTGCAAGGCGGTTTTCTGTACAGCAGTGGCTACCAAATTGACTGTTTCCCACGCGCAATTACCGATTTTGTGAAGATTTCAGCAACTTTACCCTCAGTTTTCTCGTGTTTTCATCAAATGCAACTTGAAGGGCGCCGATTCATCGCTTACAAACATAGCACAGGTGGTTCCAGCATGCGCGTCTCGGGCAAGGCAAGTGAACATTTAGACACACTAGGTGACTGAACCTGAAGAAGCGTGCGAGCTGTGTTGAAGGTGCCTGCGGGCACTTTACGGGCTTCTGACATCTGTTACGTTTCTCGAAGGCGATTGCTGGATAAATCTGACACAAATTGGCAACCTGGCTCTAAAACTGTGAATCATCGAAGAAAACCTGCTATGTCCTGCATTCTTCTGACTCGCCGATCTCTGTCCGTACTGGCACTGCTGGCGGCATTTGCGACTGCTGGCTGCGGTGAGTCCGGACCGGCATTGTCTTCAGTTTCCGGCAAGGTCACGAAGGCCGGTAAGCCGCTGGCCAACATCAACGTGACCTTCACTCCTGCTGCGGGCGGTCCGGCATCGGCAGGGCGCACTGACGCCGACGGCAAGTTTGCTCTGATTTGCCAGAACGGAAAGGCCGGCGCTGTTCCCGGCAAGCATAAGGTGGTTCTGCAGACCGTTCAGGAAGCAGCAGTCGACAGCAACTCTGACCCCAAAGCTGCGATGGAAGCCTACATGAAAATGCGTGGTGGCAGCGGCAAGAAGAACACCGCTCCGTCC
This sequence comes from Planctomyces sp., assembly GCA_005791255.1. GTDB lineage: Bacteria > Planctomycetota > Planctomycetia > Planctomycetales > Planctomycetaceae > SXXK01. The sequence continues at coordinate 5,835 of SXXK01000289.1, read as the reverse complement.
AACGATCCTTCCGGCGGAGCATTTCCGAAGGAATACAGCGACGCCTCGAAAACCCCGCTGCAGTACGAAGTTGGGACCTCCGGCAACGAATTCGATATTGTCATCCCCTAAGCAGCAGTCCTAAGCATGTCAAGCCGATTACCGCTGCAGGCGCGGTGGCTGCTTCAATAGTTTGGTCGTGTTTGTTCTTTTCCTTATTTGGAGTTCGTTATGAAGAAGAGTTCGCTGAAGCGCGGATTCACGCTTATCGAACTGCTGGTTGTAATCGCGATTATCGCGATTCTGGTGGCATTGCTGCTGCCAGCCGTCCAGCAGGCGCGTGAAGCTGCCCGTCGTACCCAGTGCAAGAACAACCTGAAACAGCTGGGCCTCGCGTGTCACAACTACCATGACACGTACAACCAGTTTCCGATGAACTGGTTCAACGGTGACAACCAGAACCAGCCGGACCCGAACAACCCGCGGTACCCGAACGGCTCATGGCCGTGGACTGTGATGGCGTTGCCCTACATGGAGCAGGCTCCCCTGTACCAGCAGATTTCTGCTTACTTCAGTGTTGCAAATGGAACTCTGCCAAACATTGGCATGGGTTTCACCGGTTCAGTGAACGGTCTGCCTTCTCCTCGCAAGATGGCTGAGCAGGTGATTCCGGTCTTCATCTGTCCGTCGAATGATCAGACCAAGGTCCGTCGCGATCAGTTGATGGAAATCGACAACGGTGGCTGGGGCACTGCTCCATATCAGGGTCCGGCTGGCGGTCTGGACTATGTTGGCAACATGGGTCACATTTGGGCGGGCTGGAAGGATTGTCCGACCGTACCGGACTTCCCCAGCACCAACGGGCGATTTGTTCGTGGTTCCGCTGGAACTCCGTGGATCAGCGAACGCTGGAACAATGACAATCCGAACATCAATGGCGTGTTCATGTTCCGCGGTTCCCGCGGTATCCATGAGATTTCCGACGGGACCTCCAACACCGTCATGCTGTTCGAATCAATGCACTGGCGTGCCAGCAGCAACGGTCTGAACCGCGAGCCCAAGTTTGATGCCAACTGGGCGTCTCCGCTGGCTGCCGTGAACACGATGCGAAATCCCATCAACCTGACCAACCGCGCATGGTTGCCGGGCGACGAGTGGGACCCACGCTGCTCATCACCTTCCAGCAACCACACCGGTGGCTGCCAGGTTGTGTTGTGCGACGGTTCGGTTCGCTTCCTCAGCGAAACCATCGACAACAACATCCGTTACAACCTTTCACATCGCCGCGACGGCAACGTGATCGGCGAGTTCTGATTGCGGCTGTCGCGGACGCGAATTTCTGCTCCGCGTGATGCTGCTGATCAGTTCCTGTGTATGATACTGCATGGCAAGTCATTGCCATGCGGTTTTTTGTTGGCTGAAACTCCTGCAAAACGGTCGGCAAATCGTCCGGAGACGGGTATGCAGTGTCGGGCACGACGAGTCTTCGCTGAACTCACAGTTTCGAGTTTCACGGGCAACGGGTGCAGTCTCGGCCTGCTGTTGGTCAGTCTGCTGATTGCTGGCTGCAATTCGCAGAAAGATTCGGGGGCGGATGCTGCCAAATTGATCAAGGCAGACTCATCCGGGGGCTTGCCTGAAAGCCGCCCAAAATTTGATTTTCGCCCGAAAGACGTGCCCCGGAAAACGCCTCCGGTGACCGCTGCAACACAGATCGCCTTCCCGGATCTCGTGGATGTCGCCGCAGCGGTCGGTATTCGCCACGTTTACGACAACGGCGCCAGTCCGCGAGCATTGATGGTGGAATCAACCGGTGGTGGCTGCGGCTGGCTGGACTTTGATCGAGATGGCCTGGTGGACCTGTACCTGACTCAGGGTGGCGACCCGTGTCCGCCCGCGGACGCCCGCTGGGTACCCGATTCCCTGTATCGTCAAACCGTGGGTGGTCAGTTCATCGACGTCTTCGCCCCCTCAGCCCTGCAGGACGAAGGCTTCGGACATGGTGTTGCAGCCGGCGACTGGAACAACGACGGTTTTGATGACCTGTTTATCGCGAATGCCGGGGTCAGTCGATTGTTTCTGAATCTGGGTGACGGCACGTGGCAGGACGCCGGGATGGCTCTGGTCGGAGCGCGCCCGGTCTGGAGCTCGACCCCCGCATGGGGGGATCCGGACCGCGATGGTGACCTGGATCTGTACGTTTGCAACTATGCCATTTACGACCCCTGCAACCCGATCCCCTGCCTCGATAAGGATGGCATTCCTTCCATCTGTCACCCTCGAAATGTTGAACCTGAACCTGACCTGTAGTTCCGGAACGAGGGTGATGGACGCCTTGTCGAATGCGCACGGGAACTGGGATTGTTTGGGCGTGGCAACAAGGCTTTGGGTGTGGTAATTGCCGACATGAACGGCGACCGCTGGCCCGACATCTACGTGGCCAATGACACGACGGCCAACTTCCTGTTCATCAACAACGGCGCGGGGACAGCTTTCACCGAAAGCGCGCAGTTGCTGGGGGGCGCGTTCAGCTCCACAGGCGAGCCGCAGGCCAGTATGGGGGTTGCATTTGGTGACTATGACCGCAATGGCTGGCCTGACCTGCTGCTGACGCACTTCACCGGTGAATCAAACACCCTGTATCAGAACCGGGGCGCTCAGGGGCTGCACGACGTCAGCAATCTGACCGGGCTGCGGGAACCTTCGCTGCCCAAACTGGGATTCGGAACGATCATGGATGACCTCAACTCGGACGGCCATATGGATCTGTTTGTGACGAATGGCCACATTGATCCCCGGTATGAAGAGAGCGAGGGCTACGAGATGGTACCTCAGCTGTTTTCCTTTGACGGTCAGCGCTGGCGTGAGCGACCGGCGGTGTCCGGCGAATTTTTTGCGAGAGAACTGGTGGGGAGAGCAGCAGGCACCGGCGACATGGATCGTGACGGTGATCTGGATCTGTGCGTAGTTCATCACAATTCGCCCGCCGCCCTGCTGCGAAATGATTCTCGCAGTGGTCGCAGTCTGGTGGTGCGGCTGACAGGAAGAACCAGTAATCGCAGTGCCGTGAATGCTCACGTCACCCTGCGGTGTGCCGATGAGACTCTGGTGCAGGAACTGGCGGGCGGAACCAGTTACGCCGCATCCCATGAGCGAGTGCTGCATTTTGGGCTTGGAGCTCTGCAGGGCAGTCTGCAACTGACCGTTGCATGGCCGGCGGGAACTGAACAGTCGTTTGAGATTCCGGCAGAGCAATTGTCGGTGCAGATTGTGGAAGGCGTGGGGTTGGTGCAGGGAAATTGATGTGGAGTTTCGACAGATGATGTCAGTCCCGCAAAACCGAATTTCGCTGATCGCTCCAGCGGGGCTGGTGCTGCTGGTGTGGCTGTGTGCCGGCTGCAGCCGCGGTCCTGAATCATCGTCTGAAGCTACGTCGTCTTCGACCGCAACAACATCTGCCGACGGTGCCGAACAGGTCAGCTCATCAAGCGGCTGGCTTGGCAGCACAGCCTGCCGGGAATGCCACAGTCAGATCTTTGAGCGTTACACGGGCCATCCAATGTGGCACACACTGGCCAAAACAGACAAGGCGACCGCAATTGAAAACTTCTCGCAGACGAGTTTTTCTGGTCCTGCGGGCCTTGAGTATCGGGTTGAGGTCAACGAAGGGTTCCCTGCCGGCAGCCCGAGCACTTCTTCAATGCCCGCTGATTCAGGTTCGAGGCAGCCTGTTCAGTGGCATCACGAGTTGAGACGGGCATCCGACGGCAGTGTGCTCTATGATCAGCGAGTGCCGTTTGAAATTGCCGTCGGCTCGGGGGCGCATGGCCGATCGTGGCTGCGGAATGTGGAGGGGCGGTTGTATCAGTCACCGATCACGTGGTATTCGGAGGATGGGCACTGGGGTTTGTCGCCGGGGTATGCTCCGGAATTTCACGATCGTTTTGAACGCCGGGTGACACATGCCTGTCTCTCCTGCCATGCGGGTCGAGCGATACCACTGGCGGGTGAACCTGATCGGTTTCAGGACCCGCTGTTTGCGGAGGAGTCTATTGGCTGCGAGCGTTGCCACGGCCCGGGGGAGCAGCACGTGCAGTGGCACAGGAACATTGCCGCTGCAGGCTCCGCTGCGAGCGTGGGTTCCGGAAATCCCGCTGCTGACCCAATCGTTAATCCGGGGCATTTTCAGGATGCTCGACTGGATGCGGTCTGCAACCAGTGTCACCTGGCTGGACAACGGCGTGTGCTGAAGAATGGGTACTCAGAGTTTGATTTCCGTCCGGGGATGCGGGTCAGTGATCTTTGGACGGTGTTTGTCAAAACGAAGGGTACGACGGCGGGAACTGAGGATCCGGCAGGGGCGGTCAGTCATGTGGAACAGATGCATGCCAGCCGCTGCTATCAGCAGACCAGTGGTGGCCTGAACTGCATCAGTTGTCATGATCCCCATGAGGTCCCCGCAGCGGGGCAGGAGTCCGCGTTTTACCGCGCAAAGTGCCTCGAATGTCATTCGGCGGGTCGAGTGGAGTGCAGTGAACTGCCGGAGCGACGCGCGAATGATGGCCGCGGAGATTCGTGCATCATCTGCCACATGCCGGCTTACCCGGCGGCTGACGTGCATTCAGCACAGACGGATCACCGTGTGCTGCGACGACCGCTGGTGTCTGAGGCAGCAGCGGTGATGGCGACCAATCCGGAGGCGGGACAGCCCCTGCAGCGGGACGAGCGATCGCTGGTTGCCTGGCGGGAACCGGGCGTGCCGGAGGAGGCGGGCGAACTGACGCGAGCCAGCGGAATCTATCTGTCTGAGCTGGCCTATTTCGGAGGCAGCAATGAAGCGGCCGCACGAGCTGTGGTGCTGCTGGATGAGTCCCTTGCCAGGGAAGCGGTTGATGTCGAGGCTCTGCTGGCGCGCGGCCGGGCACTGATCCAGCTGGGCCGACTTCCGGAGGCGGTAAAATCGCTGGAGGCCCTTTTGAAGCTGTCACCGAAGCACGAGACAGCGCTGGAGGTGCTGGCCTCGGCACAGCACGAATCAGGCCGCATCCGTTCTGCTCGCACTACCTATGAAAAATTACTGGAGGTGAATCCTCATCGATCCCGCTACCACGGTCGGTACGCACATGTCCTGGGGCAACTGCAGGACTATAGTCGAGGAGTGCAGGCGGCGGAAAAAGCTTTGGAACTGGATCCTTCGCTGGTGCAGGCACATCAGTGGCTGCAGATGACGTGGGAGCACCGGGGGATGGCGGACCGGGCCGACTATCATCGGCAGATGGCCGAGCAGATGCTGGGTGGAGGAACCGCGGGCCGGAAGCAGAGGTAGTGGGGGGCGCGTGCCCTGCGTAAGTCACAACAGCTTGAGTGTCAGCCTTGAAAGGAAAAAAACCAGCCGGGACATTTGCGAGCGAGGTCCGTGACCACCTCGCTTAACTGCTCTGTGCTGCAGGCTGCCAGTTGATGTTCAGAAAAAACCGACTGATTCAGAAGTTGCTGCAGCAGGATAACCTGTCCGCGGAGTTTCCCAGGTTCGATGCCCCGGGGCCATGCCAATCTCGAAGCCCTGCTGATAACCGTACAGGATACGAGCCTTCGTCGCGCCGGACATTCAGGCGATCGTGGGAATCGTGGAGTTGTTTGCAGGTCCGGGCAATCATTTCCAAACTTCCGGCACCAGCGCCCGACATCTCGATCTTTGTGCAGAACCAGCGGCAGCCCAAGGCCGGATTGACTGAGCTACTGATTGAAGGGGCCACTAAGTTCCAGGCGGTGCCTAAGGTCCGCGACGACCTTGCTTAGCTGCTCTGCACTGCAGGCTGCCAGCTGGTCATTCGAAAAAACCGGCTGCTTCAAAAG
>SXXK01000288.1 GCA_005791255.1 Planctomyces sp. | reverse complement strand
ACGATTCAGAAACACATACACCCAGCCATGCAGCGGGCCATTCATCCACTGCCCGGAAGCGTCCCACGCATCGTCCCAGCCGTAAAAACTCCAGTCCTCAATCCCCACAATCAAATCCGTTCGACCATCCCCGTTGTAGTCGCAGTACCGCCACTGATTGTGACGCACCTTCGGCCCCTTCGGCTGCAGACCCTCCGGTTTGTGAAATCCCGCATCCACCGGCAACTTCTCACGCCGCTCCAGCCCACGCTCAAAAATGCTGCCATACTCATACCCGGGAGACAAAATTCGCACTCGCCCCCGCACATAACTGGGCATCACATAATGCACGGTCCGCCCCAGAAAACGCGCCGGCCGAAACACCGGGAACCGCTGCTCCGAAGTGCGACCTGTCGCATTCTCAAAAAACCACAGGCCATTCGATGGCTTGTCCGGACAACTGACCACCAGATCCAGATCTCCGTCAGCATCCGCATCCATCGGAATGGGCCAGGCCCACAATCCCACCCCCAAATCCACTTCCAGTCCAGGATTGTGATACCGCAGCTGTCGCAATTCGTCCTGCGCTTCAGCAACAGTCAGCAAACACAAAAAAGCCAAAAACACTGCCGAAACGCGATAAAGTCGCTTTTTATCCACGAATACACCCTGCATAATCTGCTCCGGAATCACATTTTCGACACCGCACCGCCACCGGCCCGCAAGCCGTCCCGCACCGCATAAAAATGTGATTCAAGCCAGCCTCACAACGTTCTCTCGGATGATTCCCCGCATCCTCCACGCTCCGTATGCGTCAGAAAACCGCAAAAAAGCACGGAAATGGGGATTTTCTGAGATTCGGTGGATTGACAGGCCGAAATCAGGGCGGTTTACTTCCGAGCAAAAATACCGAGGGATTCGTGCGAATCCAATCGTTCACCCTCATCCTCAATGTTCCTGAACTATGACCAGAAAATCGGAGATGCTCTGAGATGGCCAAAAAAGCAGTGAAGCCGAAATCGATTTCCAAGTCCGAAATCCTGAACTCGCTGGCTGAAAAGACTGGCAACAGCCGCAAGGAAGTCGGGGCCGTACTCGAAGCTCTCGAAGCCGTGATTACGGAAAATGTCTCCAAAGGCCCCGGGATCTTCACACTCCCAGGACTCGTAAAGATCTACGTTCACACAAAGCCCGCAACCAAGGAACGTACTGGCACCAACCCGCGGACCGGTGAGCCCATCACCTACCCGCCCAAGCCCGCACGCAAGATGGTCAAAGTCAAGGCTCTCAAGAAACTGAAGGACCTGATCTGAGCCACTGAACACGAAAACAGGTATGGCGATCAAAAACCCTGCCTGTTTCTGCGTTGCCTTCGAAAAGACCGGCAGCTTTTGCCGGTTATCTCCTTGACTGTCGGATTATCCCCCCCTAGCATTTTGGCATACCGAAGCAAAAATCGGGCCAAACTCGGCCCGTTCGCTGCTTGGCTGGCGAACCTGAGCAGAATGTTCGGGTCTCTGAAGTAAAATTCGGAAACCAGCCTCCGGAAACCAGTCCGCAATTGGGGGAGGATTGTCATGCTGGTGCTGTCAAGGAAGGAAGACCAGTGCATCCGAATCAACGACAATATCGTAATTCGGATTGTGCAGATCCGTGGTGACCGAGTGCGAATCGGTGTTGATGCACCCCGGGACGTGTCGGTACATCGCGAAGAAGTCCTGCAAACGCTGTTGCAGGAAAAACTCAAGTTTGGGCAGTCCGGTTCCGAAGAATCCAGCGACACTGTTCAAGCAATGAATTGATTTCGTTGTTTGGAATGTTTAAATATCGCTCTGCCCGGCCCCATCGTCTAGTTAGGTCCAGGACATCGGATTTTCATTCCGGTAACAGGGGTTCAAATCCCCTTGGGGTCATGACCTCGATCGTTCAGATCGAGGTTTTTTTACGCGCTCGCCACCGCATGGCTCCTGTAAAGACCACGCTCTGACGGTGAAACTCAAGTCCGTTCGCTTGCCTCCAGTTCACTGTTCCCCCTAAATTGCATCGCCTGTCTCTCCGGCAGCCCGCCCTGACCGCGCGGCTGGCCTTTGAAGTTCTGATCGGAGCCGAAGTTGGTCTCCCAGTCCATCAGGAATCAATACCTTGCCGACCCGGATGTTCAGTTAATGCTGAAGGTCTCGGAGGGCGACAATGCTGCCTTCGAAGACCTCGTGCTCAGATACCAGGATCGCCTCGTCGGGTTTTTCTTCCACATCCTGCATGATCGGCCAGCCTCCGAAGACCTTGCTCAGGAAGTGTTTCTCCGAATCTTCCGATCCCGTGAACGCTACGAACCCTCAGCCAGATTCTCCACCTGGCTGTTTCGCATCGCTCACAACGTTGCCAGCAATCACCGCCGCGGAAATTCGAAGCGACGGGAGTTTTCACTGGCTGCAGGCTCCGGCAGCCACGAACAACTGACCACCGACACCAGCCTGGCCGAAAAATCCGCCCTCATGCCCTCAAGACAACTCGACTCCCTCGAGATGCGCGAAGTTGTCCGCTCAGCCATCGACGAACTCAGCGATCGACAGAAAACCGCAGTGATCCTGCACAAGTTCGAGGACATGAGTTATGAGGAGATCGGCGAAATCATGGGGCTGGGAACTGTCGCCGTAAAGTCCCTGCTCTCACGTGCCCGCATTCGCCTGAAGGAAGCACTGGAGAAATTTGCCTGAAAGAGCGAACTGATGAGCCCTGCCGAATCTGAATCAAAAACTGATGATGCCGACCACGTCGAGCCGGATCCACGCCTCACTCGGCTCGTCGCTTACCTCGACGGTGAACTGCCGGCGGAAGAATCTGAACTCATGGAACAGGAACTCGCAGCTGAACCCACCCTGCGCAAAGCTGCCGACAGCCTCGATCGCACATGGCAGATGCTCGCAGCTCTCGAAGAAGCTGCTGCCAGCGGTGAATTCACCCGCAAAACCATCGCCTCCATCCGAACTGTCTCCACACCAGACACACCACAATCACAGCTCGGACAGTCGCGATCCCGCATACGCAGCCTGCTGGCAAACACTCTCCTCACCCTGCTCTGGACTGCTGCCGGATTCGCAGGCGGTGCAGCCGGTCTCGCCCTCGCAGGAAATGCTCCAACCCCCTCCTCGCAGGATGAACAACTCCTCCAGAATCTCGACCTGCTGCTCGACTACCAAAACATGCGGCAAATACCCGACGCCAGGTTCCTGCAACAACTCGCTCAGGATGAAAAAACCGGCACGGAAACTCAGCCATGACAAATTCATACACTCGACACTTCCTGCTCGGTGGCGCCGGCCTGATTCTCGGCCTCGCTGCTGCCATTGCAGTCGTCGGCACACGCAGCACTGCACAAACTCAACTGGCCGAAAAGGCAGACCGGTTCAGCCAGCTCTCTGAACAGGATCAGCACCTGCTGCGTCTCAGCTTCCGGGATTACCTCGCACAGCCCACTGAACGCCAGCAGCTGCTGCAGGACATTCACACACTGTCCCGCTCATCACCCGCCGCAAAAACCGCACTCGCACGCTTCGGAAACTGGTGGAAGGATCTTTCGCGAGCCGACTGGGATGCCTGGGCCGCCCTCGACGAAAATGCACGATTGAAGTTTGTTGAAGACCGCTGGAGCTCCGCGGAAAACTCACGCGCCAGCGCCGAAATTGAAATTCGCTTCCCCGCCACCTACGAACGATTCTTTCCGCGCCTGCACATGACGCACGCAGAACTTGAAGCCATCGTCTTCCAGCTGGTCCCGGAAACAGAACGCCCGGCACCCATTCAACAGGTCCTGAACGAACTGCCCAACGATCGACTCAGGTCTCTCAGCCTGATCCTCTGGATGTTCCGGCAACTCGCAGAACAGGGTGAACAGCCGCAGCGAAACGAAGTCGTCGCCCAAAAAATGAAATTCATGAAGCAACTGCTCGTCGACAACGTTCATGACGATGACTGGAATCAGAAGTTCCAGACCGCACTAAAAAATGTCGAAGGACGCGGTATCGAAGTCTACTGGCTGACACCCGTCGTCTATGCCATACTCGGACAGTCCGCCACACACCTCGGCAGGGAACTGCTCGCCGATTTCCCGGTCTCGGATGATGCTGTCCTCGCAGAATTCGACAGAATCCCCGCTGCCCAGCAGCAGGAACTGATGCAGCTGCCACCAGCACAGGCCCGCGCCCGACTCCAGTTCCTCGCACAGATCCAGGCTGCCAAAGGCCCGCAGCAATTGCTGCTGCAGCAGTTCGCTGAATACTCACGCAACAGTGAACAACTGATGCGTACAGCCACCTTCGGCTTCGGTACCACTCGTCGCAGTCAGCGGTGAGAATGCTCAGCACCCGGAAACTGACCACCCTGCACCTCAGACATGTACTGCCTCACTGCCGTCTGAGCACGCTCACGCAAATCCCCAAACTGCTTCAGAAATCGGGGACGAAAACCCGTGTTCAGACCCAGCATGTCCGCCCCCACCAGCACCTGCCCGGTACACCGCGGACCAGCACCAATCCCGATCGTCGGAATACTCAGACTCTCCGTGATCCGACCAGCCAGATCCTCAGGTATTAACTCCAGCACTATCGCAAAGGCCCCGGCGTCTTCAGCCGCACGAGCATCATCAAGCAGCTGCTGCTCGTCACGCTGTATCTTCCCCATACCACCCAGCTGACGAACAGCCTGCGGACGCATTCCGATGTGCGCCATCACCGGAATATCCGCGCGGCCAATCGATCGAATCGTCTCCGCCTGAATCGCTCCCCCTTCCAGCTTCACCGCATCAGCACCCGTACGCTTGATGATTCGGCCGGCATTCCGTATCGCTTCCGATACGCTCGACTGATAGCTCATGAACGGCATGTCCACCACCACCAGAGCCCGCTGCACAGCCCGCATCACAGCCCGACCATGATAGATCATCTCGCCAACAGTGACCGGCAACGTCGTGCTGTGGCCCTGCACAATCATCGCCAGACTGTCGCCCACCAGAATGCTGTCGACACCAGCCTCGTCAAAGATCCCGGCCCACAGATAGTCATAGGCCGTCAGCATTGTCAGCCGACGGCCCTCAGACGCCGCCTGACGAAACATCGGTACCGTGACCTTCTTCACCGACTTTGACATGGCTCCCCCATCAACGCCGCCACTCAGGCGACATCCTTCACAATCGGATTCGTCAGTGTCCCGATGCCAGAAATGCTGATGCTGACCTCGTCGTCGTGCTCCAGCGTAAAACTGTCATCCGGCACAACCCCGGTGCCGGTCATCAGAAACGCTCCCCGCGGAAGATCATTCTCACGAAATAGCCAGCCAATCAGTTCCTCCGGCGTCCGCTTCATCTGACTCAGCTTCGTCGCGCCGGAAAATACCGGGGCACCGCCACGACGAATCTGCAGACTGATCTCAATATTGTCAGGCTCCAGCGGCTGCTCCGCCAGCAAAACGCACGGACCCAGACCTGCACACTGCCGATAAAACTTGGCCTGCGGCAGATACAATGGATTCTCGCCCTCAATGTCCCGCGCAGACATGTCGTTGCCTATCGTGTAGCCAACAATGCGACCGCCCGGACCTGCCACCAGAGTAAACTCCGGCTCAGGAACACTCCACCTGCTGTCCGATCGAACTCGCAGCGGCTGACCCGGACCGGACACACGGTGCGGAGTCGCCTTGAAGAAAAGCTCCGGACGGTCCGCCGTATACACCTTGTCATAATGCGACGCCGCCGACTCAGACTCCTCCATTCTCGCAATCTGACTCCGCTTGTACGTTACACCCGCAGCCCAAACCTCCTGATCGTCAATCGGCGCCAGGACTGTGATCGCCGACAGCGGGACGGCCACAGCATTCGGTCGCAGCAGAAAACGAGCCAGACCAAATGGGTCCGACGAGTTCAGAATGTCCATCAGGGAATGACACTGGTCAATCTGAGTCAGATCCAGCAGAAGTACCTCAGATTCCAGCATCGACGCCACTCGCAGAGAACCATCGCTGAGTCGGATTTTGCAGAGTTTCACAGAACGTTTCCCGCTGAATGCCACACAATGACCTGACAGACCCGAATTCACCGGCAGGCGAGTGTATCGGCGAAGTGCACACCCCGCCAGTTGCCCCGCTCCCGACCTCCCACACTTCACCACGAATGCATTTTTTCGGATTTGGAAAATCCATCCGCCAGCCGGAAAAAAGACACAACCTGAATCCGGAATTGCTGTCGTGCTGGAGAACACAGGAAACGGTCTGTAGAGTAAATCCATAGACTTTCACCACTCAGTCACCCATGACGCCCCAACAGACTTCAGAAAACACAGCAAAACGATGAAACCGGTGACAGGCCCCGACTTCGATTCCCACGAACTCATCCCCGCCATCGCTCAGGATGCCGAAACGGGTGATGTCCTGATGATGGCATGGATGAATCGCGAATCATGGCAGGAAACCCTGACCACAGGGAAAGTCTGCTACTACAGCCGCAGTCGCAAAAAACTCTGGCGAAAAGGCGAAGAAAGCGGAAATGTGCAGGAACTGCTGTCCGCATGGTTCGACTGCGACGGGGATACCCTGCTGCTGAAAGTCCGCCAGATCGGCGGAGCCGCCTGCCACGAAGGATATCGCTCGTGCTTCTTCCGACGCGTCCTTCCGGACTCCGGCAGCTTCACCATCGAAGGCCAGCAGATCTTTGACCCCAAAACCGTCTACCAGCGCTGAAACTCCCGAAATAATCACCCTTCCCGGAAGTACTCCCATGACCGGTCGCGTCCTTCGCCTTGGTATCCCGGCTGGCAGCCTGCAGGAATCCACTGCAGCCCTCTTCAGCAAAGCCGGCTATAACATCAAATTCGCCTCCCGATCCTACTTCCCGTCCATCGACGATCCGGAAATTGAGTGCATGCTCATCCGCGCTCAGGAAATGGCTCGCTACGTCGAAAATGGCATTCTCGATGCCGGCATCACCGGCTTCGACTGGATACTCGAAACCGGCGCCGATGTTCACGAAGTCTGCGAACTGGTGTTCTCAAAAGTCAGTCGCCGCCCCGTTCGCTGGGTCCTCTGCGTCCCCGAAGACTCACCCGTACGCTCCGTCAAAGACCTCCAGGACAAAACCATCGCCACCGAAGTCGTCGGACTCACCACCCGATTCCTCGCCAGCCATGGCGTCACCGCACGCGTGGAATTCTCCTGGGGGGCCACCGAAGTCAAACCACCCAGACTCGCAGACGCCATCGTCGAAGTCACCGAAACCGGCAGCTCACTCCGAGCCAACAATCTCCGCATCGTCGAAGAACTGCTGCAAAGCACAACCCGCTTCATCGCCAACAAAGCCTCATGGAACGATCTGTGGATCCAGGAAAAAATCCAGAACATTGCCCTGATGCTGCAGTCCTGCCTCGAAGCTGAAGGGAAGGTCGGACTCATGATGAACACCCTCGAACACAACCTTTCAGCCGTACTCGCAATCCTCCCGGCACTGCAAAAACCCACCGTTTCTCACCTCTCCGACCCTGCCTGGGTCGCCCTCAACACCATCGTCGACGAAAACATCGTCCGCACCATCATCCCACGACTCAAAGCCGCTGGAGCCCGCGGAATCGTCGAATATCCCATCAGTAAAATCATCGACTGACCCACCCCGCAGAACACCCCAGGTCAAAACAGGCAACCTGCATAAAGACTGACGGATATGTCAGTTATATTCACGCTGACAGATAAGTCTGCGTTTCAAATGCCATTCGCAGGCATCCTTTTCGCCCCGACCGCTACAGAGCGACGATACCGGAAACAGCCCTGTTTGAGCCTTCTTCACATTGTGTGGGCTCGGGAGTTTTTGCCGACAATTGCGTCACTCGCAGTGACTCCGACGCGGGATGTTGGCAGGTAAACCGGATCCAGAACGCCACGGTCTCAGGGAGGGACTTTGGTGTTCCGCGGGTCATGGATGAACGCGAGGGATTGGAAATGGTCAAGCGATCATGGAAGTCACTCCTGTCCAGCGCAGCTCTGCTCAGTGCCTTCTCGGCCGCAGGGATTGCAGCTGCAGGTGATGGCTGCTCGGAAGGATGCACAACTGCAGGTTGCCCGGACTGCAAATCGTGCGAACAGATCTTCAACGATGCCGGACAGAAATTGACTGATCAGCTGGCGAAGATGAGTGCCTGCGGAGATGGCTGCGGAAACAACGCCAGCTGCAGCGCCCCTCAGTCAGTCTGTGACAACGGTGCAGCAGATCCGTGCGGTGACCCGCTCGGTGACAGCTGTGCCGAAGGTTGCGACAGTGGCCTGTTTGGTGAATCCGGAAGCGGCATTGAGTTCGGTGGCTGGACACAGTTCGGCTACCAGAACAATCCTGACGGGTCCTTCACCGGGAACGGGGTCCTGCTCAACCAGAAGGAGTGGGACGTACTTGGACTGAACCAGCAGGGCCTCTACGTCGGTCGCGCTGCTGACGGCTCCAAAGGCCTCGACTTCGGCTTCCGAGCTGAAGCCATTTATGGTACCGATGGAAACGAAGCTCAGTCGTTCGGAAACAACTTCGGTCGTTACGACTACGATGATTCTTGGAACCACGGCATCTACGAATGGGCCCTCCCGCAGCTCTACGCTGAAGTCGCCTCAGGTGACCTCTCCGTCAAACTTGGTCACTTCTACACGCCAATCGGCTACGAAGTGATCCCCTCCGGTGGCAACTTCTTCTTCAGCCGCCAGATCACGTTCTACAACAGCGAACCCTTCACCCACACCGGTGCACTGGCTACCTACGCAGCAGGCGACAACCTGTCTGTTCTCGGTGGCTGGACACTCGGGATGGACACCGGCTTCGATCAGTTGAACGGTGGCAGCGCCTTCCTTGGCGGTTTCATCTACACTCTGTCCGAAGCCACGTCGCTCACATACATGATGACGACAGGCAATCAGGGCTGGCGTGGTGATGGCTCCATCAACAGCGTCATCCTGTCACACAACTGGACTGATGCCGTACAGTCTGTGCACCAGATCGACGTGCTGAACTCCGATCTCGACGCCGATTTTGCGGTGAACGGCATTGCCCGAGATTCAGTCGGTCAGATCAACTACCTGTTCTACACCATCAATGACCAGTTGAAGGCCGGTGTTCGTCAGGAATGGTTCAAAGCCGATTCCATCTCCTACAACACCGTCACCTACGGTGTAAATATCAAGCCGGTTGACATGCTCGTCATCCGACCGGAAGTGCGTCATATGTTCTCACCGGGTGCACCGGCAGGAGCCTACGACGAACTGTTCAACTCCACTGTATTCGGGATCGATGCAATCCTGACCTACTGACAGCAGATTCGGCCGTCGGAAAAAATCCCGAGACCGTGGCAGGCAACTGCCACGGTCTTCATCTTTCAAACCTCACCCCTCGACGCGAAACACCCGCTTCTGCTCGTGAGTCTCTGCAAGCTGACCAGCAGCCCGCACTGTATCCATGTTAAACAGCGTACGACCGGATGGACGCCAGCCAGTCGCCGTGTACACATACACCGCACACGCATCACGCAGCAGACCCACAGCCGCCACGTCCTCCATGTCACCACCCTCAATCGCCTGAAACGACAGATTCACACCCCGCAGTAACCACCAGCCACCTGTTTCACGTTCACGCAGCAAAACCGCTTCCTGCAGCCAGTCACACCGGTCCCACCGCAGTCCACGAGGCTTTCCGGTTGCCGAACACAACTCAAAATACGCACGCTCCAGTTCGGCTCGACGCCCGCTGAACTCGCGAATAAGACGAGTTTCAACACTGCCAAACAGCCCTCGGAACAGTCTCAGTATCCGCAGAACCATGAATTCCTGCCTTTCCACACCCCAGGACCCGGGTTTCCGGCCGTTACCGACTGCCAGTACTTGCCCGACACACCCAACACCCCGTAACCTCTCCAGCTGACCCCCCCCAGCTCCACATCACAACGGCACCACAACACGCCACCTCGAATCACCGACTGCCGCCTTCGTCAGATACTCCGCATGAATCAAACACTCCGCTCAACCACCGCCCAGGTCGCCACCACAATCACCCGCCTCCTGTTGCCTGCATGGATCGGCGGAGCTACCCTCTTTGTAATCACCAGCGTTGCCGAACAGCGATTCCCCCGATTCGACTCCACCATCCGGGACCAGCTGGCCGCTGTCCGCTTCCCCTGGTACTACCTTTACTGCTGGCTGACACTCGGAACAGCCACCGTCACCGCCTGCCTCGCTGCGACCCTGAAACCGGCACACGATCGCCGTAAAGCTCTCATGGTTGCAATACTGACTTCCACGTCACTGCTCATCGCCATCGCGGACTACACACTCACTTACCAACCACTGCTCAAATTGATCACCCCTCCCGGACAGGTACGCACAGAAAACTTCACAACCCTCCACAACCGCTCCCGCATCGTCAACGAAATCCACCTGACTATCGCCATCGCAGCCACAATCGCAGCCTGTCTGCCGCAACCATCTCGTCGCCCCACACATCCGCCGCAGCACAAGTGACTTCCCCTGCCACCCTGACTATAATCAATCGCTTCACGCTGTTCAAAAACAGTCAGTTTCCCCTCCGACCATGCTCCCACTCAGGTCACCATGCAGATCGCGGAAATCTTTGAATCCATCCAGGGTGAAGGCCCATGGGCCGGTACACCCTCACTCTTCATCCGCACCTCAGGCTGCAACCTCAGATGCTCGTTCTGCGATACACCCTACACCTCGTGGAAACCCGAAGGCAACGCATGGACCGTCGATGACCTCGTCCACAAAGTCGCAGCCTCAAATTCGCCGGACGTTGTACTGACCGGTGGCGAGCCTCTCCTCGTTCCCGACCTGCCCGAACTGGCACAACGCTGCCAGTCCCTCGGAAAACGCGTCACTGTTGAAACCGCCGGTACCGTACACTCATCAACACGCTGTGACCTCTT
>SXXK01000287.1 GCA_005791255.1 Planctomyces sp. | reverse complement strand
TGACCGAACAAGCTCTGTTCGGATAGCTTTACGTTTTGTTACGGGGATTGAAGACTGACTGACGAACATATAGGTCAGGATTTGCTATTGTGCGTCAAAGTTTCGGGAAACGCTGAACGGAATGTTTGTTTGGATCGTGCCAGAGTGTGTTTATGGGGCAGCATTGGGCTGGAAATCTCAGTGTTTTTGCGGAAACCATGTTGTCGGAAGGCAACGAGCAGGCATGATTGGAACAGGGTGATGGGGGCAGTGTGATGTATCTGATGAGACTTGCTGATCGTGTCTCCCGGGGTCTGAGAAAGCTGCCGGACGAGCAACTGGGGCGGCATCGTGAATTTTTGCTGCGGCAGCAGTGTGATGCGGGCGGATTTCGTGGTCGGGAAGGAGATGGAGACCTGTATTACACGGGTTTTGCGGTGCGGGCTCTGGCGGTGACTGGTGGTTTGCCGGTTGAGAATGCCGCGAGGCTGCATGAATTCTTGAAGTCTGCGGACCCGTTGTCACTCAATGCGGTGGATCTTCTGAGCTGGCTGTACAGTGCGTTTGTGGTTGAGGCCTCACGTGGTGTCGGCGTACTGAGCGACAGGCCGGAGGAGTTTGCGGCGGAGGTTGTGCGGAGCCTGCTGCAGTTGAGAACTGCTGATGGCGGGTTCTCGCGTACAACGGAGGGAGCGGCGGGCAGTACTTATCAGTCGTTCATGTGTGCGCTGGTTTTTGAGCTGTTGGGGCAGCAGATTCCAAGGCGGAATGCACTGGTGCAGTTTCTGTACGATCGCCAGCGGGAGGACGGCGGTTTTGTGGAGATCGCGCCGATGAAGCGAAGTGGTACAAATCCGACTGCGGCCGCTGCAGCTCTGCTGACAAGTCTGGGGGCGATGGATGATGAAATCGCGGAAGATGTGCTGGGGTTTCTGACGGACGTGGTCAGCAGTGAGGGAGGATTTCAGGCGAACACGAGAATTCCGTTTGCTGATGGTCTTTCCACCTTCACCGGTCTGCTGACAGCGCAGGACCTTGGGCGTCGCGATCTGATTCCGGCAGAGCAGATACTGGCGTACGTGCGAGGCGGTCTGGAGCTGGAGTCTGGCGGATTTCGGGGGGCTGTCTGGGACCAGCAGGCGGACGTGGAGTACACGTTTTACGGTCTGGGAATCCTTGGTCTGTTGTACTCCTGATGCCAGACAGGTGCAGGAAACGGCAGAAACTGCAGTTTTTTGTGGGGAGTCTGTGATGACGAGTGAAATTCTGCAGTTCTGAACACAGGTCAAATCCTGTTCCATGTGGACAGCAGAGGAAGGGGTTCGGTAGAAGCGGGGATGAGGGAAGTTGGAGTTTTTGTGTTCTGACTTCCCCGGATGAATGCACCCTGAGGTGGCCCGGAGGCCTGCTGATGTCACGCTTTTCGCGACTCATACTGATCCTGCTGCTGGGCTTTGAAGCCGGTTGTCAGAATGCCAGATTCTGGAAAAGGGGCAGTGATCAGGCGGACCGCAAGGCGACCGCTGCGAAGGCGGACGGAAAGATCCAGAAAAAGGATGCGGATAAATCGAAGTTTTCGTTCGCCGGGCTGACGCGCAGAAAACAGGAGTCCAGCGAGAAGGAATCAGATCAGGCCGAGCCATTGATTGCAGAGCAGGAGCAGCAGGTTGAGCAACTGGTGAAGCAGGGGCAGCAGGCGCTGGAAAAAAATGATCTGGATGGAGCGCAGCAGGCCTACCGTGAGATTCTGCTGCTGGATCCGACGCATGCTGCAGCCAACCATGGTCTGGCGATGGCTGCCGATCTGGAGCATCGCTGGAAGGACGCCGAGTACTACTATCTGCAGGCACTGAAGGCCAGCCCGCAGGATGCGAATATTCTGTCGGATCTGGGGTATTCCTGTCTGCTGCAGCAGCGTTTTGCAGAGGCGACGAGGTATCTGAATCAGGCTCTGGAAGCGGATGCGCAGCACGAAAATGCTCGTGTGAACCTGGCACTGCTGGATCTGCAGCTTGGACATCCGGACGCTGCTGAGCAGAGGGTCAGGGAACTCTACGGTGATACAGCTCGCGCTGCCGAGATGATGTCACAGTTGCAGTATCAGGCGAATGAGGCTGGCGGGCATGTGCGTCGTGAGGCTGATGTTTCGGGTGAGCTTCCGGAGGTACCGGCTGGTCTGCCATTTGAGCAGGTTCAGGAACTGGCTCGGCAGCAGCGTGATGCATCATTGCGACGACGGGTGCAGGAGAACGCGGGCCGACCGATTCCACCGGGAAGTGCCGGCTGGTCGGGGGGTGCGGGAGTTGACGGTTCGGCGGGGCAGTATCCGGAGTCGGGCTGGCCGGTGCCTCAGCTGGATCAGGGAATCCCATCCATGCCTCCACTGGATACCCGCGAAGCGGCTCAGGCCGGATACCGCGGTCAGTGGCCAGCAGGTCCGTCGAATGCGAGGACTGCCGGCTGGAACCAGCCGCAGCAGTCTTCAGTGCGTGGCGGTTTTCCGCAGCAGCAGGCAATTCAGCCAAGTTCGTGGGTTCAGCCGGCACCGTACGGTTCTTCGGGAGGGTATCCGACCGGTGGCAGCACGGGGATGACTGGTGGAGCCTGGGGTGGAGTGCGACCGCAGACGCCGGGGGCAGCTATGGCACCGGCTGCACCGATCCAGACTGGCAGCCCTGTCCCGATTCGATCGGGCAGTGGAGGAGTTGTGCCGGGTGCACAGAGTTATGGAGCTCCGGCGGGAATGCAGATTCGTGGTCCACAGCAACCGGGTGGAACTGAGGGCTGGGGACAGGCTGGTCCGATGGGGCCTCAGGCCGGTTATGATGGAGCATCATCGGGCTGGGAGAATCTGCCGCTGGAGGGATTGAATGCGGGGCCGGGAAATCTGTTTCCTGTCTATGGTGATCAGCCGGAGGGCTGGAACATGCAGGCTGGCATGATGAATGCGGGGCAGGGAGCAGTGGGGCCGGGCGTCCAGCCAGCAGGTTTCACACCTGGCGGGCGCGACCTGGCAACCGGCCTGCGAGCTGCCGGCGGAGACATGTCAGCCAGCGTCAACAGCGGCTACTACGGGCCACCGCGGAGTGTGCTGGCGGGGCAGGAGCTGTCAGATCAGATGTCGGCGCAGGCTGCCGAGCGAGCAGCGATGCGGAACGGCTATGATGCATGGCCTGACGCTGTTCCTTCCGTGGCTCCCATGCAGGCGTATGAACTGCAGCGAGAATCAATCCATCAGCAGTATCGTGGGATGCAGCAGAGCCAGCAGGGAATGGAACGCAGGCCGCGCTGAAAAATGTCACGGTGAGTCAGCGGGGTAATTCGGGCACAGCGGAGTTCTCGGGTCGATTGACCTGGTACAGGGGCAGAAATCGGTAGTAGACTTCCAGAGTGAGTGTGGCGAGGGTTGTCGAGTAGAGGCGGCCTCCGTAGCGTCCCCATGTATCATTGGGATCCCAGCTGCCGGCGAATTCTCCGGAGGTCAGCTGTTCGGAAATCAGCAGATCCCGAATCATGCTGTTCCACTGTCGCCATGGTGCACCGCCGTGCTGATGCATGGCAAGCGTGCCGTAATACCAGTAGTAGAAATCGGTGCGGGCCACGGACGGTGGATTTCGCCCAATGAATCCGACGGCTTCCCGGGTTGCCGGGGAATCCGGCGCGGCTCCCAGCATCTGTCTGCAGAACAGAGCTTCGGCGGTCATCACGGGGGTCGGGGGTTCAGATCCACCGGCAGTACCGGTGATGGAGCGTCGGTAGCCGTAGAGTCCTCCGGCTGAGCCCTGAGCCGTATTTTTCAGGAAGGCCTGCATGCGAGTGCGGACCTGTTCAGGAATCGTAACTCCCGCCATGTCGGCGCTCTTCAGAGACATCAACTGCCAGCCGAACATGCTGACATCACCCTCCTGAAACTGCCTGTATCTCCAGCCGCCGCTGACGGGATCCTGCTGTCCGATTGTGAATGTCACGGCCTTTGCCAGAGCGGATCGGAGGCGAATATCATCCACTCGCCGCAGTTGCCATGACCATCTGAGCAGAGGATCTGCAATGACGGAGTCATGCAGTGTGGAGGTCATCGGCAGCACGGTACCCGCAGCGGGGGCGGCCGACGCGGAGGCCACAAGTTTTGCTGTCTGGAATGCTGACGACAGCATCGTGGGTTCAATGATCGAACCCAGCACAATCTCCTTCTGCATACCACAGGCTTCGGCAAGTGCATAGGTGGCCATGGCATGGCAGTACATGCGTGCGTAATGTTCAGCATTTCCGGCGAGGCATCCATCGGCCGTCTGCTGCTGGATCAGCCAGTCGAGCGCGTGGTCGACCTGGACTGCGTACAGTCCCTGTTCGTGCGTATAACCGGCTCCCAGAAAGCAGAGAATCGCGAGTGCCGTCAGGCCTGCGTCCGCCTCGCGCCCGGCGAAGTCGCGATCAACTCCGTTTTCATCCACATCCACGCGACCGGCACCGTGGTCGGAGGCGTCCCAGCGACCATTCGGTGACTGCACACCGGCAAGCCAGCGCAGACTTTTTTCGACAGCATCCTCTGACTGTCGGGACCCACCGTAGACTTCGGTGGCCTTCTGGCGGGCTTCCACACCTCGCAGGCCGTAGGCGGCGGGCGGAGTGGGCCTGCGACGTGCAGAGGGCAGTTCGGCAACCATGATTTCCCCGGCTGACAGCAGTGAGTCTGCGAATTCCGGTGCAGTGCTGCCGGATCGAACGTCTTCGTACTGATTGCTGAGTGGCAGCGGGGTGCGAGCGGAGTCCGGTGTAACGCGGGCCGGTCGAGTCTGCACGGTGGCATCGGGCAGTCTGCGGGCAGGCCGAGGCAGGCGTGACTGTACAGTCAGGGCTCGATCAGGCTGCGTTGCCGACGGCGTTGTTCCGGTGCGAGCTCCGGCAACGAACGAGTCTGACAACTGAGGTGCGGTGGGTTTTTCAATCCGCACATTGTCCTCCATGGCAGCCGGCAGCGGAACTGCGGAGGGATCCTGGGCCAGAGCAGCAGGCAGAGACAGTTCCGCTGCCTGAATCTGCAGCGCCGTGGCGGGAGCTGCAGCCACCGCTGGACGCTCGGGCTGTGTTGTGTCGATTTCCAGCCCGGCTCGCGATCGCTGCTGGCTTCTCTGAAGTGCTGGCAGATCTGCCTGACTGGATTCGTAAGTGGTGCGGAGTTCGCCGGCGGGGTCTGAAGCGGCAGCGGCGACCTGTCGAGGGCCCTGCTGCCCGGAGTCCTCGAGCGGCGCCAGCTCTGTAAGAGGTGCGGGTTCAAACTGGGTGACATCGGCTGCTGAAATGGCTTTGGCAGCGGGCATTTCCGGAGTTCGTTCCGGTGTTTCTGCGGGCTCAAGAACAGGCGATGCGACTTCAAACCGCAGCAGTTCTGCCTGCGTCGCAGAGGGACGGTCCAACAGCGGGACATTGCCCGCTCGGTCCTGCAGTACCTCACGGTCAGACTCCGGCAGGACCTCAGTCAAAACCTCGGGTTGCGGAGCCACCGTCGGCGGTGGTTGCGGAGTGGCTGCCGGTGCAGGATCGAAGACTTCCAGCCCCAGCAGGCAGACGCAGTGAATCAGAATGGAGCCCATCAGTGATTTGGCGGCAGTATGTCGGTCGCCCCAACGAGTGGCCAGCATCGTGCCAAGATGGGCCAGTGACAGCAGCATAGCGGAAACCAGCAGCAGAGCGATGATGTCGTCACCCGACAACCTCGCACCGCTCTCCAGTTTGTCCAGCAGCTGCAGCACCGCGTCCATGACTATTTTTCAGCCTTTCCGTCGTCACCAGGTTCCGGCTGGAACGCCAGTGAAAATCTGGTGATCTGCAACTGATGACAGAGGCTCATGACGTCAATAACGGATTGATAACTGCCGTCCCCGTCGCCACGAATGATCACCGTCTGTCCGGACCATGCTGTGCGAGCCTGTTCAAGGGCTGAACGCAGTTCGTCACGGGACATGCGACGTCCACCAAGCGACAGTTGTCCAGATCTGTTGACGGATACAACCAGCGGGTCGGGTTCCCTGCTGAGAGTCTGCAGGGGGGCTGCTGTCGGCAACTGGACATCAAATTTCTGATCGTTTGCTTCTTCTGTGAATCGAGCGCCTACCATGAAAAAAATGATCAGCAGAAAGACAACGTCAATCATCGGTGTCAGATTGAGTATTGGGTCTTCCAGATTCTCTGTCTTTAACGGCATGACTCCCTCCTGACTGTCGACGCAGCGACCGTGCTGCTGATCCTACCGGAAGTTGCACTGCAGAACATTCAACAGCCCGTGTTTTCTGCAAATCCGGCTGCGGCTGTGAATTGCTGGCAGAAGAGACTGAGTTCAGGGCATGGGCGTGGCAGCTCTTAGCTGGGTTGTTGTTTTTCAGTCATATTTTTGTACATGCGTACAGAACTGCTTGAGAGGAATGTGACGTCGACTCCGGCCACGAGCAGTGTACAGCCGCGTTTGCTGTATTCCAGCACAGCCTCGGCTGTGACGCCGAAGTACCCGGTGGGGATTTGTCGACTGCGGCAGCACTGCAGCACTGTATCGATAGCGGCGACGACTTCCGGATCGTGGATCTGTCCCATGCGATTGAAGCTGGCGGACATGTCGTAAGGTCCGAGGAGAATGCAGTCAAGGCCGGGTACAGCGGCGATATCTTCGATGCTGCTGACGGCATCGCGGTGTTCGGCCTGGACGATGACGACGACTTCATCGTTGGCGTCTCGGACGTAATCACTGAACCGCGCTCCGTATCCCTGGGCACGTCCGATGCCGACTCCGCGTTCGCCGATCGGAGCATAGCGTGCGCAGCGTACGACCTCCTGAGCCGTACAGGCGGAGTTGACCTGGGGCACGATGATTCCCTGTGCTCCTGCGTCGAGGACGCGTTTGATGGTACCCTCTGAGCATTCCGGGATGCGTACGATGCAGGCGATGCGGTGGCCGACAGCCTGGAGGATATGCTGGATATCCCGAACTTCGATTGTGCCGTGTTCGCAATCGATGAACAGCCAGTCGAAGCCGGCATCTGCGAGAATTTCGGCGACTGCGGCGGAGGGCAGTGTGAGCATGGTGCCGCAGAGGGTTTTTCCGGCGAGCAATTGACTGCGAAAGCCTTTGATCATGCTGGGTAATTCCTTTCGTGCTGATGCGGGCGGAGCGAAGGCGGGTGTTATTCGTCAGAGACCGATGTCGTCGAAGATGGCTTCATTGAGCATTTGATTTCGTCGTTGATGCTGTGCTTCACCGCAGAAGCCATTGGCGGCCCAGGCGACAACCAGTCGTTTTTCCGGGTCACAGAATCCGATTGAGCATTGAGCGCCGCCGTGGCCGAAAGTGGCTGCGGAACAGCGTCTGCCGAATCCGTAGGGGACAGTGTCAGGTCCGTACATGGCGGAGTTGCAAATGATGCCCAGTCCGAAGTCGATGATGTGTCGAAAGGTTGAATCCAGCATTCCGGTTCTGTGGCGTGTGGTCATGAGCCGGACGATGTGGCTGTCGGCGAAGGTTTGTCCGCAGTAAGAGCGTCCCTGCAGGAGCAGCATTTCGTAGAAGGCGCCCAGTTCTGAGACTGGTCCGCGCAGATTTCCACCGGCGGACGGACTGACCAGCCACGGTGGCCCGGCAGCGGGGCTGATTTCTGAGCGTCCCTGCTGTCGTTCGTAGAGCAGTGGCAGTCTGCTGGCGATGTCGGGCTGCTGATGGTGTGGTATGCCGCAGGAAGAGTTGAGCATGCCGAGGGGTGAAAGGAGTCTGTGTCGGAGGATTTCGGCGAAGGAATTTACCTGTGGGTTGTCCGGGGCGACAAGGCTCCGGATGACTTCTCCCAGCAGAAACCAGCTGCTCTGCGGATGGTATGCGGCCGTGCCGCGGGGGAGCTGGCAGGGAGTCTGCAGCGCGGTTCTGACACTTTCATCCCATGAGGCGTGTGGCCATCCGGTGTCGGTTGTCGGGAAGCCTGCGGTGTGGGTGAGGAGTTCAAAGAGTGTCAGTTCGGCTTTGTCGGAATCTGCTGCGGCGGGCAGCCAGTGTGACAGGGGCAGTTTCAGGTCTGATTCCGGATGCCTGAGCAATTTCAGCAGCAGCAGTGCCGTCAGGGGCTTCCCGGCGCTTCGCCACGGCATGAGTGTGTCGGGTGTCAGGGGGCGTCCGGGTGTGGCGTCACCGAGGCCGGCATTGAGGAGGGGGACACCGTCGACGGACACGTAGATCTGCAGTCCCGTGTGCAGTCCGCGGGCAACTCCCTCCTCGAATGCAGCGACGACGCCTGGAAATTTTTGAAGATCGCGGGGCATTGGCCTGATGTTTGCGTGACGGGTTGTGACGGGGGCAGGGTGGACTTTCAGGGTTTGACGGGGACAGCCAGGGAAACTGTGGCTGAGGCGATCCCTGCCGGGTCATTTCTTTCCAGCAGGCTGGCTGCCATGACAGACAGTCTGCGCTGAACCGGCACCACCTGGCTGGTTCCATCGGGGAGTTCCACGGTCAGGGGAGTATCGAGTGGCAGCAGCCGATCGCTGAGCAGCAGTGTGATGTCGGCTCGCGAACATGCTGTGATGCGAACTTTTCCGTCATGGACTTCGGCGATGATCTGATCGCCGGCTTTGGCTGTTCCGGGTTCGACCTGCAGCCAGTAGAATCTGTTGTGCACAACGTCATCCTGTACCCAGACGACGCGGGCTGGCCAGGGCTGACGCGTGAATTCAGACATCCATGGTACGGCGACTTTATCCTCAAGATTCATCCAGTGTCCTTTTCCTTCGTGGAGTGTGACACTGTGAACGTAGCCCTGGGGGTCAGCGTCCTTGAGGGTTTTCAGTCGTCGCCCCCAGTCGGCAGCGACACTGTTTCTTCCGTAGGCGGAATCCTGGGCTCCCATGTGGATGGTGAAACCGATGTTCCGGAGTCCTTCCGGGCGAGCTTCATTGGGGTGCCCGGCCATCATGGCTGCGGCAGCGAGTCGGTCGGCCATGCGTGGCGCCAGTTGGTAGACCCCGTCACCTCCGGCGGAGTAACCCATGATAAAGACCTGATCAGGGTTGACATTCTCGAGTACGATCATGTCGGTGATGAGACGATCGAAGAACTGATCGATGTGTGCCTGGTGCCAGAGGTCCCACGTATTGGTTGCAGCTCGCGGAACCAGGTAGATGCCCTCGGCGGGCTGGTAGAGTCGTTTCTGGTTTTCGTACTGCTGATCATTGACTGCCGGTGGAGCCCCCCCACCTCCGTGCATGGAGATGAACAGTCGTCTTCCGGAGGCGGGCGGGTCACCGAATGATCGGTACCAGAACGGCATTTTCAGATCACCGAGGACGATTTGGCGGGCGTCCAGTTCTGCCTGACGTTCTGTTTTCAGGAAATCACGTCGTGCGCGCCACAGGAGTTCCGTGGCTGCGGTTGCCTGTTCGGCTGACAGCGGTGTGTTGGCGAAGGTTTGGGTGGTGAGATCACTGAGGCGTTGATTGGAGAGCGGGGCTGCAGTCAGCCATTGTTCGAGGCTTTTGAGTGGATCGGCCTGAAGTGTGGAGCAGTGCAGGGCGAGCAGCAGTGTGAGCAGAGAATATTTGAAAAGTCTGAGCATTTTGTGAATTCTCGGAAAGCCGGGAGAATTGAAAATCGGGTGGGTGTGTGTGATACAGACGGCGTTTTCAGCCCAGCCGGCATTCCAGCAGGTGTGACCGGGAACTGCAAACCAACTGAGTCCGGGAACTCAACCGCAGCGGAGCCGGTGACGATCAAATGGGGTGCCAGGGAGGGGGTAGTTTTCAGTATTCCTGCAAACGCCATGGACCGGTTTCGATTCGGAGCGTAGTATTTACGTGGAAATCTGCCGGAGAGGTGCTGGAATCGGCGGATTTTGCTGAATTGCGCCTTTTCAGGGGCATGTCTGTCATGGTCAAGAGACGCGGTAAACCTGTGTTGTCGGAGCAGTGTCCGGAGGTGGCACCTGCGACGGATGCAGCTTTACAGCCTCGTGCCGAGCGTCTGGCGGCGATTCGGCGGGCTGTGG
This sequence comes from Planctomyces sp., assembly GCA_005791255.1. GTDB lineage: Bacteria > Planctomycetota > Planctomycetia > Planctomycetales > Planctomycetaceae > SXXK01. Next base: position 440 of record SXXK01000287.1, on the reverse strand, counting down.
AAGCAGGCGAGTATGACTCAGAGGAGTTGCTGGCGAAAGCTTTTGACAGGATGCTGCAGCGTTATCAGTCCGGGTTGGCTGCGGATTGAGAATTGAGAATCGCAACTGTCCTTTGGATTGTGGGTGCAAAACAGCGTGTCGGATGGCAGACTATTTCGGCGGGCGCTGTGCTTGTTGACAGTCGTTCGCTGATTTCTGGTTTTGTCAGGTGACCGTGGGGCCCGCTGTGAATGAATCTGCCATAAATGAACTGGCCCGGCACGAGGTGACCGTATCACCAGTTGAGAAATTCCGCGAGTTTCTGGGGACTCGAGGCAAACGCCTGACTCAGGAACGCGAAACGATTGTGCGCGAAATCTTCGCGGACCACGAACATTTTGATTCCGACCAGATTGTTTCCCGTCTGACACAGCCTCGACGAGACGGTGGGCGAGTCAGTC
>SXXK01000286.1 GCA_005791255.1 Planctomyces sp. | reverse complement strand
GGGTTTGGTGGGTTTGGTGGGAGTGTGTGTGGTTGTGGGTGTGTGGATTTGTTGAGATTCGGCAACGCGACTCTGCGGATGTGCTAGAGTCGAGCGGTTGTGGGACTTGAGTGAAAAGGGTGATTGGGGAAGAAATCAGTCAGAATCAGTCAGTTCCATTCGTCAAATGCGTTGATTTATCCTCCGAAAGCAGTCATAATCTGTCAAAACCGTGATCTGAAATGGCGGAAATATGATGCTTGTGGAAGAAAGACGATCTCGAATACTCAGAATCGCAGAGGAGCGGGGTTTTATAACCTTGCAGTCTCTGGTGACTGAGTTGGGCGCCAGTGAATCGACGGTGCGGCGGGATTTGGAATTTCTTGACGCTTCCGGTCAGATTCAGCGAACTCGTGGTGGTGCATCCTTCATCGGGGATACTCAATCAGATTTCGATGTGCGACGGGGATTGGCATCTTTGGAGAAGCAGCGGATTGCTCGTCGGACGGCCGAATTGATCTCGGAGGGCGAGACGGTGTTGCTGGACGGTGGCACCACGACTCTGGAGGTGGCTCGACATCTGGCGGGTCGTTCGCTGCAGGTACTGACGAATTCGCTGCCGATTGCTTCGCTGCTGATGAATCGTCGTGAGATCGAGCTGATTTTTATTGGTGGTTATGTGTATCCGAAGACGGGAGTGGCATTGGGTGAGTTGTCAGTAACGGCATTGCAGCAGATTCATGTATCGCGGCTGGTGATGAGTACTGGCGGGATAACGTCGGACGGATTGTTCAACAGCAACCAGTTGCTGGTGGAGACGGAGCGGCAGATGATTCGTGCTGCTGATCGGGTGACTCTGGTGGCGGACAGCAGCAAGTTTGGTCAGCGGGCGTTGTCGCATTTGTGTGCTTTGGATGTGCTGGACGAGATCGTTACGGATGACGGGATTACGGAGGAGTGGGTGCAGCGGATGGAGCATTCGGGGATCCGCATGGAGGTTGCGTTGGCGGAGCGTGGCAGTCGGCGTCCGTCGGCGGCGTGCGGCTGAGTTTGCGGTGGGCTGAGTGGATTGTTTTGTGCAGGGTTGAAGGGGGCGACGAGAGATGTCGACAGCGACAGTGAATCCGGCGGAAGTTGAGCGTGTGGTTCGTGAGGTATTGGTGCGTCATCTGGGGACACGACCGGCGGCGGGAGTGCGTGAGTCTGGTATCCCGGTCCTGCGGGCGGCGGCTGAACCTGCGGCGGCTGCGGTGACAGCGGCATCTCGTCGGCCTCTGGTCGTCAACATTTCTGCTCGGCACGTCCATCTGACTCAGCAGCATGTTGAGATTCTGTTTGGACCGGGCGCGAAGCTGACTCCTGAGAAGGACCTGTATCAGGACGGATATTTTGCTGCGAAGGAGACGGTGGCCGTCGTGGGGCCTCGTCGCAGGATGCTGCCGAACGTGCGGGTCCTGGGGCCGTGTCGTCCGGATTCGCAGGTGGAGCTGGCGTTTACGGATGGGATTTCGCTGGGGATTGACCTGCCGGTGCGGATCAGTGGCGACGTGAAGGGGACTCCGGGTTGTGTTCTGATGGGCCCGCACGGAGTTGTGGAGCTGCAGCAGGGGGTGATCCGGGCGATGCGGCATGTGCACATGGGTCCGGAGGATCTTGAGTATTACGGGGTGCGTGACGGTGATCTGGTGCATTTGCGCGTGGAGTCACCGGCATGTACGACTGTGCTGGAGGATCTGGCAGTGCGAGCCGGCAAGGGGATCAAGCTGGAGGTGCATCTGGACACGGACGAGGGCAATGCGGTGAATCTGGATCGTGCGGTGAAGGTGGAGCTGGTGAAGCCGAAGCCGTGTGCCTGTGGTCACTGAGTGTTGAGTTCTGAGTTTTCTTTACACCGACGCTGATGGATCAGTGTTGTTTTTTTCGGGTGCCGGCGCCTGTTCCTGGAGGGTGCAGACGCGGCGGGGAGAGAGTTGAGATGGCAAGATCGAGTGAAGCTTTGGGAATGATTGAGACGAAGGGATTCGTCTGCATGCTGGAGGCGATTGATTCCATGCTGAAGGCTGCGAATGTGCAGCTGGTGTCGTGGGACAAGATTGGCAGTGGTCTGGTGACGGCCTTTATTACGGGCGACGTGGCTGCTGTGAAGGCCGCTCTGGATGCTGGTTCTGCTGCAGCATCGAAGCTGGGACAGGTGATCAGTGCCGAGGTGATTCCGCGTCCGCACGAGGATGTGGCAGCTGTGCTGCCGAAGCCGAAGGCGGTTCCGGCTGCGGCGAAGAAGTGAGTTTCTGACACTGGCTTGAGTGCCGTGTTGTCGGGGAACTGTGTGAGAGTTTTCAATTCAGAGTCAGAATTCAGGGGAAGTGTCAGCGATGAACGAAGCGATTGGAATGATTGAGACCAAGGGGCTGGTGGCCGCTGTGCATGCATCGGATGCAGCGCTGAAGGCTGCCAACGTGACGCTGGTGAAGCAGTTGAACATTGGTGCGGCTTACATCACGACGATCATCAAGGGTGATGTGGGTTCTGTGCGTGCGGCTGTGGACGCGGGAGCGGCAGCGGCTTCGCAGTCCGGTGAGCTGGTCTGTGCTCACCTGATTCCGCGTCCGGAAGCATCACTGCTGGAATCGGTGCTGTGAGAAGCGTGGACAACAGCGATGCCTCCGCCCGGAGCGGTTGCGACAGTGATCCGATTCCGGGGCGGAAGCAGCGGTGAAGTTCAGCGGCAGTGGAAGCTGAGGGAGTGGTGCGACTGTGGTCAGAGAAGGAGCAGAAGATGAAGGTTCTGGTAGCCAATCTGGGATCAACCAGTTTCAAGTATCGGCTGTTTGATCTGGAGCATGAGACGCAGCTGGCTCGTGGCGGCATTGACCGGATTGGTCAGCCGGATGCGACCAGCACTTGTTTTGCGGAGATCGGTACGCATCGTTCCGAGCTTCGTCAGGCGGTGCCCAATCATGCGGCAGCGGTGAGTATCTGTCTGCAGCAGCTGACGGATGCGGAGCATGGCTGTCTGGAGTCTGTGGATGAAGTCGGCGGCATTGGATTCAAAGCGGTGTTTGCGGGCAGTCTGAGTGGTGTGCGGATCGTGGACGAGCCGCTGCTGCAGAAGATGGAGGCCCTCTCAGACATTGCTCCGGCGCACAACCCACCCTACGTGCGGGCGATGCGTCAGTTGCAGCAGGCATTTCCGCAGATTCCGCTGGTGGCGGCTCTGGAAACCGGATTTCATGAAACGATCCCCTTTGAGCATCGGGCGTATGCGGTACCGTGGGAGTGGTATACGCAGCATGAGATTCGTCGCTGGGGATTTCATGGAGCCAGTCATCGGTTCATCGCGGGCCGTACGGCGGAGCTGCTGGAGCGTACGGATCTGAAGATCATCAGCTGCCATCTTGGTGGCAGTGCTTCGGTGTGTGCGATCAGTGGTGGTGCCAGTGTGGCGGCATCCATGGGAATGAGTCCTCAGGGAGGTCTGCCGAACAACAATCGTGTGGGGGATTTTGATCCCTATGCGATTCCCGTGGTGATGAAGGCGACGGGCCTGACGTTTGAGCAGGTGTTGTCGGAGATGTCATCGAAGGGTGGTTTGCTGGGGATCAGCGGACTGAGTGGTGACTGTCGTGATCTGGAGCAGGCAGCGGCTGCGGGTCATGAGCGTGCAGAGCTGGCTCTGCGGCTGTTTGAGGCTTCGATTCGGTCTTATGTGGGGGCTTACATGGCACTGCTGGGCGGTGCCGATGTGATCGTCTTCACGGGCGGGATCGGTGAGAACAGTGAACGGATTCGGACCAACGTCTGTGCTCGCATGGAGTGGGCGGGGGTGCAGTTGTGTGCGGAGCGGAATCGGGGCGTGAAGGGCGAGACCAGTCTGCATACGGATGGCAGTCGGGTTCAGATCTGGACGATTCCGACGAACGAGGAAATTGTGGTGGCTCGGCAGACCGCAGCGGCAATCGCGTCGCGATGAGCGGGGGGCGGGTCAGGGTTTCAGTATCGGGGATCTGAGTATGTTTCTCGCAAGGATTACAGGCAGCCTCGTTTCAACTCAAAAGGTTGAATCGCTGGTTGGGCAGAAGCTGCTGCTGGTGGAGCCTCTGCGGGTGGATGAACAGGATCAGTCGAGTCTGAAGCCGACAGGTCGGTCGTTTGTGGTGGTGGACACGGTGGGTGCCGGCGAGGGTGAAGTTGTGCTGTGTGTGCAGGGTTCCAGTGCCCGCTTTACCGCGGGTACGAAGGAGCTGCCGATTGACGCTGCGATCATCGGGATTGTGGACACGGTGCAGGTGCATTCGAAGACGGTGTTTCGTTCGGGTGAGTGAGATTTCGGGGGCAGTACAGATTCGCTGAGGGAGTGGCGAAGTGGCAGAGGGTCGTGGAGGCGACCGTGCAGAGAGAAGCTGACGTGCAGGCAACAGAGCAGACGATACGGCAGGTGGTTCAGGAGGTTTTGTCGCAGTTGACCGGGCGTGCTCCGGCGGCTCCGGCGGCTTCCGCTCGCTGGGGTGTGTTTGACAATGTGGACGACGCGGTCGCTGCGGCTCAGCAGGGCTTCGAGCAGTTGTCGCGTGCGTCGCTGGAGCAGCGGCGGACGGCGATTGACATTGTGAAGCGGATCTGTGAGGAGCAGGCGGAGGAGCTGGGCCGGCTGGAGTTTGAAGAGACGAAGATCGGTCGTCTGGAGCACAAGATTGCGAAGCTGAAGGCGATTCGCACGGTGCCGGGTGTGGAGTTTCTGCGCACGGACGCGGTCAGTGGCAGTCACGGGCTGACGGTCACCGAGTATGCTCCTTTCGGTGTCATCGGCGCGATTACTCCGGTGACCCATTCCCTGCCGACTTTGGCCGGCAACTTTGTGAACATGGTGGCGGCGGGCAATACGATTGTCTGCAATCCGCATCCCAGTGGTGCTCGGATTGCCAGCGAGGGAGTGCGTCGATTCAATCGGGCGATCCACGCGGCGACGGGTCTGGAGAATCTGGTGACGATTGTGGGGAATCCCACGATTGAGTCAGCGCAGCAGGTGTTTGACCATCGTGGTGTGAAGCTGCTGGTGGTTACTGGCGGCCCCGCAGTGGCTCGCGCAGCGCTGCGAAGTCCGAAGCGGGCGATTGTTGCTGGTCCGGGTAATCCGCCGGTGGTCGTGGATGCGACGGCTGACATCAGCAACGCGGCGAAGTCGATTGTGGCGGGTGCTGCCTTTGACAACAATCTGCTGTGCATTGGCGAAAAGGAAGTGTTCGCCGTGAAGGAGATTTTCGACCAGTTGATGAATGCGGTGTCGCAGCATGGCGGGTATCGCCTGAATGCGGCTCAGACGGCGGCCTTTTCGGCAATCGCGTTTGCTCCGCCGAAGGAGCAGGGTGGTCATTACCAGCTGAATCGCGACTTCATTGGTCGGGATGCTTCCTGGCTGGCCGCTCAGATCGGCCTGGCGATTCCCTCGGAGACTCAGATTCTGTACGGGGAGACGGACGAGCATAATCCGTTTGTTACAGAGGAGCAGATGATGCCGTTTGTACCGTTCGTCAGAACGAACTGTACGGATCATGCGATTGCTCTGGCAAGAAAATACGAACACGGTTTCGGTCACACGGCAATTATTCATTCGCGTGATGTGCATACGATCACGAAGATGGCGCGGGTGATGAACACGACGCTGTTTGTGAAGAATGGTCCGTGCATGGCGGGCCTGGGTCTGGGCGGAGAGGGTTATCTGTCGTTCAGCATAGCGACTCCGACCGGTGAAGGTGTCACCAGTCCGCTGACGTTTACTCGGCAGCGTCGCTGTGTGATGGTGGAAGACCTTCGCATTATCTGAGGGCTGGAGCAGTCATGCAGATTGCCAAAGTGCTGGGGCATGTGACAGCGACAGTGAAGCATTCGTCACTGAATGGCTGGAAGCTGATTGTTCTGCAGCCGCTGGATCAGCAGTTGCGGGAGGACGAGTTTCCGCAGCTGGCGATCGATCCCCTGGGTGCGCGGAAGGGGGATCTGGTGTTCTTCACCAGTGACACGAAGTACATCCAGCAGCTGACGAAGCGGAAGGACAGTCCGATTCGGTTTTCCGTGCAGGGCATCCTGGATGCTCAGCCGCAGGCCTGACGACGGTGTTTGAAACGGACAGATGACGGGTATGAAACTGACAGCGGAAAACGTGGAAGAGATTGTGCGGAGCGTGCTGCGGGAGCTGCAGCCGGTTCCTGCGGGTATCTCTGCATTAGCGTCACCTGCTGTGGTTTCAGCAGCGATTTCTGATGACGTGATTCGGTTGAGCAGTTTGGTGGTGTCGGAGGCGGTGCTGTCGGCTGCAGGAGCGGCGGGTCGCACGGTGTCTTTGATGCGTGGTGCGGTACTGACTCCATCGGGGCGGGATTACCTGCGTCGTCATGGGGTGCGTGTGGCGAGTCAGTTTTCGGATGCGGCTGCGGGCGGAACTGCAGTGGCGAAGTCAGCGGGCGGGCTGGTGATTCAGGTGCAGCGGACCGCTGTGCTGGAGTCTGCAGCCGGCTCGGCAGGCTGGGTTGTGGAGACAGTCGGTGGCGAGGATGCGGCGATCGATCGGATTCTGCAGCTGCATGGCGGTCAGCCGCTGGTGTGTGTCGGTGCGGATCCGGCTGTGTCTGCGTGTCTGCTGAATCGTCGAGTGGACGTGCGGGCAGCGGCGGTGACCGGGAGCAGTGACCTGCAGCGACTGATTGAGCGGATGCGGCCTACAGTGTTGTGCATGGAAGCAGCGGGCTGGAGCTGGACGCAGCTGGTGCGGGCTTTGCGGATGATGTCCGTGGCGGTTCGTTCAGTACCGGCAGGCTGGCGTGAAGTGCAGCAGGGAGCGGGACGATGAGGATTATGGAGTGTATTGGGCGGGTAACGCTGTCGAAGTGGGATCCTTCGCTGAAAGGGGCCTCATGGAAGCTGGCGGTGCCACTTAAGCATTCCGGGCTGCTGGGAGCTGCAGCCGGTCGGACGGAGCCGGTGGTGGTCTATGACGACATGGGAGCGGGGCCGGGCTGTCTGATGGCGGTTACGGAAAGCGCCGAAGCTTCGACGCCGTTCCATCCGAATTCCAAACCGATTGACGCCTATAACGCGGCGATTCTGGATCAGGTCAGCGTTGGCTGACAGAGACATTTGCGAACAGGTAATTCCCCCAACAATCAGTCAGGGTAAAGCAAGATGGCTAACAAGTGGAACAGCGGGATCAACGACCGGGCGCTGAAGGAAGAGATCTGTGAGATTGGCCGGCGTGTGTACGACAAGGGATTTGCGGCTGCCAATGATGGCAACATCAGCATTCGTGTGGGTGAAAACGAAGTGCTGTGTACTCCGACCATGATCTGCAAGGGTTTCATGAAGCCGGACGACATTTGTGCGGTTGATATGGAGGGCAATCAGATTGCCGGGAAGCGAAAGCGTACCAGCGAGGTATTGCTGCATTTGGCGATTATGAAGCACCGTCCGGACGTGAAGTCTGTGGTGCACTGTCATCCGCCGCATGCCACGGCGTTTGCGGTGGCGGGTGAGCCGATTCCGCAGTGCATTCTTCCGGAAGTGGAAGTGTTCATGGGCGAGGTGCCGATTGCCCCCTATGAAACTCCGGGTGACCAGCGTTTCGCCAGCACGGTGGTCCCGTTTCTGAAGGCCACAAACACGATCATTCTGAAGAACCATGGCACTGTATCCTTTGGGAAGAGTCTGGAGGATGCGTACTGGAAGACTGAGATTCTGGATGCGTACTGTCGGATCCTGCTGCTGGCGAAGCAGATTGGTCAGCCGATGTATCTGAGTGAAGAGAAGAGCCGTGAACTGCTGGATCTGAAGAAGAAGTGGGGCTTTGACGATCCGCGTTTCCACAATGAGAACTGTGACCTGTGCGGCAACAGTGCGTTTCGTGAGGGGTACAAGGAAAACATCCCGGTCCAGCGGGCCTTCGAACCTGCTCCGGATTATCCGGGTTACCTGCAGAAGCCGTGTGGCGAACCGTGTGAGCAGAAGCCGGCGGAAGTTAGTGAGGATCTGGTGCGGATGATTACGCAGCAGGTCATGGCGGCTCTGGGCAAGGCCTGACAGGGTCGGTTGTGTGTGGGAATTCATCGTGTCCGGAAGTAACAGGAAGAAGCGGCAATGAAGGTCAGCATTATCGGTGGTGGCGGGCTGGTGGGATCCTGTGCGGGTTTTGCACTGCAGGCAGGGAAGATCGTCAGTGACATTGTGCTGGTGGACGTGAATCGGGAGCTGTGTGAGGGTCAGGCTCTGGACCTGCTCCACGGTGCTTCGCTGATGGCCCCGCAGCGGATTTCCGCGGCGGGGACGGAAGCTGTGAAGGACAGTGACGTGGTGGTGATCACTGCGGGTCTGCGGCGTAAGCCGGACGAAAGTCGTCTGGACCTGATCAACCGAAATGTTGCTTTGTTCCGCACGATTCTGGCGGACATGAAGCAGCATGGTCTGAAGAAGGACGCCATTGTTTTTGTGGTGTCGAATCCGGTTGACGTACTGACTTATCTGGCGGTTAAGGAACTGGGGCTGCCGGCGTCGCAGGTGATTGGTCTGGGAACCGTGCTCGACACGACTCGTTTGCGCAGCATGCTGGCACAGCGACTGAACGTACCGCCGACTCAGGTCAGTGTGACGATCTTTGGGGAACACGGTGACAGCATGGTGCCGATCTGGTCGATGGCCCAGATTGCGAATCTGCCGCTGGAGAAGTTTCCGGGAGTCAACCCAACGCTGATTGCGGAAGTGGAAAAGAAGACTCGTGGCAGTGGTGCCGAGGTGATCAAGAAGAAGGGCGGGGCAGGATTCGCGGTTGGTGTGTCGATTGCTGATGTAGTTCACAGCATCGCACTGGATGACAACCGGATTCACCCGGTCAGCAGCCTGATGAGCGGTGCTTACGGTGTTCGTGACGTGTGCTTTTCGATTCCGACGGTGATGGGCCGCAGCGGTGTGAAGAGCCACATTGAGGTGGAGCTTTGGTCGAAGGAGAAGACGGCACTGGTGCAGAGCGCCAATGTGCTGAAGGAGACCATAGCGAAAGTGCTGAGCAAGTAATGCCGATGGCCGACTGGTTCGGCGAGCGTTACTGAGGAAACAGGAACACCCGGGTGACCGGGTGTTTTTTTGTTGATGTGCTGCTGCTCAGCCCTGTTGAATTTCGAAGCCTTTCCGGGGCTCGCGTGCCAGCAGTCCGGCGGCAGCGGGGTCGTCGGTGATCTGTTCGGTTTCGGGGTTCCAGTTGATGGACCGTCCCAGCCGGGCGGCGATTCCTGCCAGGTGGCAGGTGGACAGAGCGCGGTGGTGGCTGAAGACATCAGAAATGGGCTGGCGACGATCGCGGACAGCTTCGAAGAAGTTTGTGAAGTGGTCCGTCAGCGGGCGTTCGCCATAGATTTTTTCCAGTGTGCCTTCCGGGAGTGGATTTTGTTTCAGGTCTTCGTGGGGTTTGCCGGTGATACGACCTCGATTGACAAAGATTCGGCCTTCGGTGCCTTCCAGCAGAATGCCGTTGTCGCCGTCATGTCGGATTTCGATTTCGAGTCCGTCGGCGAACTGAGCACGGATCAGGAACTCGGTGGCGGTATTGTAGCGGGCCGGATCCACGGGAAATCCATCGCGAAATTCAACGGGGTGTTTGACGTGTTCAGGGATCACACGGACGGGACCGGTGTCTGTTTTTCCGAGTGCCCAGGTGGCGATGTCGACGTGGTGTGCGCCCCAGTCGGTGAGTTTTCCGCCCGAGTATTCGTACCACCAGCGGAATTCGTAGTGGCAGCGTGACCAGCTGCGAGTTTCACCGTTGTCACCGGCGAGCCAGCGAAACTCTGTTTCCTGAGCAGGTCCCTGCCACAGGTTCCAATCGAGAGTTGCGGGGGCGGAAACGACCGGGAGAGCGGGGCTTTGCGGGGCACCGCCGATGCTGCAGGTGGCTTTTTTCAGTTGTCCCAGTCGTCCGCTGTGTGCCAGCGCGACGGCTTCGATGAACTGTCGTTCGCTGCGCTGCTGTGTGCCGATCTGAACGATACGTCCGGTGCGGCGGCAAACGTCACAGATCAATCGTCCTTCGGGGATGGTGAGGGTCATGGGTTTTTCGAGGTAGACGTCCTTGCCGGCCAGCATGGCTTCGACGGCCATTTTGGCGTGCCAGTGGTCAGGTGTTGAGATGTGGACGATATCGATCTTTGGGTTATCGAGGATCGGGCGGTAGTCGGAGTGTATTGAGGGTGCAGATCCGGTCCATTCCCTGACGATGCCGGCGGCCAGTTCGCGTCGGGAGGCATCGGCATCGCAGACGGCAGCGTAGTCGGTGAAACGACGGAAATCGGGTGCGGAGCCCCATGGGCCATTGATGCCCGTGGCTTTCTGGCACCAGCGGCTGCCGGTACCGATGGCGGCGGCGACCGGTCGGTCAATGGCTTCGCGGAATCCGGCGGCGCGGGAGCCGCGCGGCAGGATGACGGCTGCGGCTGCCATGCTGCCCAGCAGGGTGCTGCGACGAGTGATTTTGTGAGACTTTGTCATGGCAGGGGATCCGACGCTGTGGTTGAGGTTGCTGTGGCCTGTCATGCAGCATAGCGGTGGCAACGCGGGAGTTCCAGTGGCACTGCTGCTGTGACGCCCGGGTGGCGGGGGAGGGGAGACTTGCAAATTGCCGGGCGATAGTCGAGCGTATGCAGCAACTGTTGACAAGTCGCCGGGGACAGCGGGGGGACTTTCGATGCGAACGATGGTTGTTGGTTGTTTGGGGTGGCTGCTGGCGTGTTGTGTGTCAGCGTGGGCCCACGAGGCAGCTCAAGCCGCCGCAGCGCGTTTCGAGGTACTGCTGGAAAATGGTGTGCTTCACCGGGGTGATGGCGGTCCGGGTGTCGCAGGTTCCGTTGGAATTCGCGGTGGCCGCATCAGTCTGCTGCCGGCTGACTCGAAGGCTGATGCGGATCAGAAGATCGACTGTCGGGGCCTGGTCATTGCGCCCGGCTTTATCGACCTGCATACTCACAGTGACGAGCCGCTGCTGGACCGCAGGACACGCGGCAGTGTGAATTATCTGATGCAGGGTTGTACGACCATGGTCACGGGCAATTGTGGTTTTGGCCCGGTGGATACGGCGAAGTACCTTGCGGAGATCGATCAGTTTGGTGCCGGGACGAATGTCGCGCATTTGATTCCGCATGGAAGTCTGCGTGCGGAGGTGATGGGGAAGGTCAATCGGGCCGCGACTGCGGACGAGCTGCAGCGAATGCAGACGCTGGCAGAGCAGGCCATGCAGGACGGTGCGTGGGGCATGTCGACCGGGCTGATCTACATCCCCGGCACGTTTACTCCGACATCCGAACTGACGGCCATCGCCGGCGTTGTCTCGCGGCATGGTGGAATCTACGCCAGTCATATTCGGGGTGAGGGCACCGAGCTGCTGTCCAGCATTGAGGAGGCTCTGGAGATTGGTCGGGGTTCCGGCTGTCGGGTGCATGTCTCGCATTTTAAGGCGAGCGGTCGAGCTTCGTGGGGGACGCTGCGGCTGGCGATCAGTCGGATCGAGGCGGCGCGTGCGGGTGGTCAGCTGGTGACAGCAGATCAGTATCCGTACACGGCGTCCAGCACATCACTGGAGGCGACATTGTTGCCGGCCTGGGCTCGAGAGGGTGGTCGCGAGGCGCTGGAAAAACGTCTGAACAACGCGTCTGATGCGGCAAGAATTCGCGAGGATGTGTTAAAGAAGCTGGCTGCGGCGACGCGGATTCAGCTGGCGTCGTGCACTCACAACCGCAGCTGGGTTGGTCGATCGTTGGACGAAGTTGCGCAGCGTGAGGGTCGCGAAGTGTGTGATATTGTGCTGGAGATTGAGCGCAACGGCGGGGCTTCGGTTGTGAATTTCAACATGAGTGAAGACGACCTGCGGCTGGCGATGCCATTACCGTGGGTGGCAACAGCCAGCGACGGAGGTTCGAAGATTCCCTCCGGAACCCAGCCTCATCCGCGGTCCTTCGGGACATTCCCACGAAAGATCGGGAGGTATGCGATTGAGGAGGGTGTGCTGGCGCCGGAGGCCGCGATCCGCAGTGCCACTGGTTTGCCGGCGGAGATTTTGGGGATGTCGGATCGCGGGTTGCTGGCGGAGGGACTGGCGGCGGATGTTGTCGTGTTTGCACCATCAGAATTTCGGGATCGAGCAGATTATGACAATCCGTGGCAGGTTTCAGCGGGACTGCGATACGTGCTGGTGAACGGGGTGTTCGCGGTGTACGAGGGGGTGCCGACCGGAGCACTGTCCGGTCGATCGCTGCGAAAGGTGGGGACTGCGCAATGAGCCGGCGGCGATGTGCGTCAGTCGATTGAAATTGAAAATGTGTGGTGGAGTCCGGTGAAGGCCAGGCTGGAGGGAGTGATCATGGTCAGTCGTCGTCAATTGCTGCAGTCTGCTTTCGTGTTGCCGGTGGGGGCACTGGTTGTGGAGCCGGCAGTTATGTCTGCACCCGGGACTGCCGCAGTGCGAGTGGCAGTGATTGGTCATACGGGGCGCGGGAATTATGGGCATGGTCTGGATACGATGTGGCAGCAGATCCCGGAAGTGCAGATCTGTGCCGTTGCAGATGCGGATCCCGCCGGGTTGGCTGCTGCTGTGAATCTGCTGAAGCCAGGGAAGTCATATTCAGACTATCATGTGATGCTGGCGGAGCAGAGGCCGGAAGTTGTGGCTGTCGGGCCGCGGCATGTTGACCAGCACCGGGATATGCTGCTGGCTGCGATACAGCATGGGGTCAGAGGTATTTATATCGAAAAGCCCTTCGTCAGGACTCCGGCCGAGGCGGACGAGGTGCTGCGGGCGGCGAATGCAGCGGGGGTTCGTATTGCGGTGGCCCACAGGAATCGATTTCACCCGGTCCTTCCTGTGCTCAGGCAGTTGCTCGCCGATGGTAAGATTGGGCGGGTGCTGGAGTACCGTGGCCGCGGCAAGGAGGATGCTCGTGGTGGTGCACTTGATCTGTGGGTACTGGGTTCGCATGTCATGAATCTTGCTGCGTACTTCGGTGGGGCCCCTGTGTGTGTCAGTGCGACGCTGCTGCAGGACGGTCGGCCGGTGCTGAAGTCGGACGTGCGGGAGGGGGCGGAAGGCATCGGCTTGCTGGCGGGAAACGAATTGCATGCACGATTCGAACTGCAGTCTGGGCTGCCTTTTTTCTTCGATTCTGTACAGCATGCTCGTCGACGAGATGCAGCCACGGATCGGCCGGCGTCGTTTGGGCTGCAGATTATTGGTACGGAGGGTGTGATTGACCTGCGGGCCGATCAGCATCCGCTGGCGGCAATCCGTGAGGGCAGTCCGTTTGATCCGGACTTTGCTCAGCCGCGGGCGTGGCAGGTGGTCAGTTCTGCGGGTATCGGCAAACCTGAGCCGGATGCGAATCTGGCGCAGGCGCTGACATCGCAGGTGCTGCCGGGGCGAGATCTGCTGGCGGCAATACGGGAAAGCAGGCAGCCACTGTGCGACGGTGAGCAGGGGCGTCAGACGATCGAGATGATTTGTGGGGTATTCGAATCCCATCGCCTGAACGGCCAGCGAGTGAATTTTCCGCTGCAGACACGGGTGAATCCATTGTCGCTGCTGTAGCCGCGTGGAGACTGCCAGTCACTATGGAACTTCTGCTGTGCTGCACTGGCGGAAAACAAACGATTGTCGCTGCGTTTTCACGATGCTATCGCGCGTATGTTTCCGCCGTGAGTTTTTGAGGTCTGCCGACTTCAGGATCTGACGCTGTTGAAACGCTGTTGCAAATCAGCCAGAAGATGATTGAGTTGATCGATGTCACAGGCAGCAAGTTGTTCTTCGGTTGAAACTGCCTGACCGAGCAGTTGCTGCAGTTGGAGGATCTGTCCGTGCAGCATTCCTCTGCGAATCCCTCGGGACTCTCCTCGCTGTTCGCCGATTTCGATTCCCCTGGCTTCGCCGATTTCGATTCCCCGTTCAATTCCCTGTTGCTGAGCGTGCAGGATTCTGGCCTCTTCGTCGCGGTGAGCTTTGAGACGAGCGTTGTATTCAAGAAGTTGACTGGGTGTCCGAGCAATCATTTCCAGAACTCCGGCAGCTTCAGAAAATTCCTGTTCAGGCAGTAACTGAGAGATCTGTTCAATGGTCAATTTGTCAGCGTGAGACAGAAACCAGCACCATCGTTCCACATCAGTCGCATTGTACAGTGTTTCCGCCGTAACCTGAAGATATTTCAGCTGCAAAAAGTGAATTTGCAGATCGTCGGTCAACGTGAGGTGGTGTGATCTTTCGCGGAGCCTGAAGTCGAGGTGCAGTTGTCCGGGGTGTCGGACATAGGTCTCGGCTGTGTAATAGACCATCCTTTTCTCCATCCCTGCGGGCAGAGATATCTGGACTTCGATGTTGAGTTGTCGACCCAGTTGATCTTCCGCAAGTATGTCGAGGATGCACAACTTGCCAGCGGCAGTTTGTTTCTGGCGGATGGGATTGATGAGCTTGATTTTGGTGATCTTCGGCTGCCCCTTGAGCACGGCATTGAGGAAGTGGATGGTAATGGCCACGTTCATTTCGCAGCCGAACAGCATTTTAAATGCATAATCAACAAGCGGATTGATCCCAATTGGCATGGGCACCTCGAAGTCTGAACGAGGGTGGAGCATGGGTAGTAGAGGGGTCGTGTATACAGCTCCCGAGTGTGGAATTAAAATACGCATGGTGTCAAGAAAAAACGCTGCTTTTGTGTCTGAATTTCCGCCGAATTCGCAGGCCCGGAGCTCCGATCAGTGAGCATCTGCTGCATTTCTGCCGCAAATGAATCCGATTTGCTGCAGCGATAAATGACTCAGTGCTGGTGAGCGTGTTCACCCTTCTGAGGTACAGCTGCGCCGTAGGGAATCCCGGCGTGCAACACGGCAATCCTGCATTTGCAGTCTGTGTCGGTCAGGGCCTCCACCAGCTGGCGGTCAGCAGAAACAAAGCGGGAGCTGCTGCCGGCACGTTCGTTTTTCTCCGGCGATGCTGTGAGTCTGAACTGCCGGCCTTTGTTGCCGCTGGTGACGTTGACCTGAATCTGCGGCTGGTCAATGGGGCAGGCTGAGGTGGCCGTGGCATCCAGGATGTAAACGGTGGCCCAGTCACGCCCGTGCACCAGTTCAGCGTGCAGTTCACCGTCCCCCATTTCCATGAGCATGCCGTGGTGCGGACCTTCAGCCGCGTGGTCGTGGCCCGCATCGTCCACTGAATCCCGTTGTGAGCGGGAGCAGCCGGACAGCAGCAGCAGGATCAGCAGTGGAAATCTCAGCCCATGTGTCATGTCAGCGTTTCCTCGTCATTGTGGGCGTTATGAACGGCCCGGGCTGCAGCCTTGCGTCCGAAAATCCAGAACAGTGCAGGGTGAACGAAAAAGTCCAGCAATGTCGAACTGATGATGCCACCAAGGATCACGGTGGCTACCGGGTACAAAATTTCACGGCCGGGCTGGTGACCGGCGATGACCAGAGGTACGAGAGCAATCCCGGCGGTGAGTGCAGTCATCAGTACCGGAGCCAGTCGTTCCAGCCCGGCTCGCACCAGCATGGACTCGGTAAACTGCTCCCCCTCATGTCTGACCAGATGCAGATAGTGGTTCAGCAGCAGAATTCCATTGCGTGAGGCGATGCCGCCGAGTGAGATGAAGCCGACCATAGCAGCGACTGTCAGGGTCTGCTGTGTCAGCACCAGTGCCGTAACAGCACCAATGAAAGCCATCGGCAGTGCGGCCAGCACCTGCAGAGCCAGGTTGACCGATC
>SXXK01000285.1 GCA_005791255.1 Planctomyces sp. | reverse complement strand
GAATCACGAATGGACACGAATGAAACACGAATCAGGGTGGCGGGGTTTGGTTTGAATCACGAATGGACGCGAATGAAACAGGAATCAGGGTGGAGGGATTGGT
This sequence comes from Planctomyces sp., assembly GCA_005791255.1. Lineage (GTDB taxonomy): Bacteria > Planctomycetota > Planctomycetia > Planctomycetales > Planctomycetaceae > SXXK01. The sequence continues at coordinate 11,985 of SXXK01000285.1, read as the reverse complement.
TTGAACCACGAATGGACACGAATGAAACACTAATCAGGGTGGAGGGATGGTCTGGACTGGGAATTTACACGAATGCAGGGTGTTTTACAGGGAAGGCATATTAGTGCGAGGTATGGATTGCAGGGGTGGGTTTACCCCGCAGGAGCGCTGGGGGCTCGTTTGAACCACGAATTGGTACAAATAAGTGGTTTTGACGGGCATCACGGATGGTGGGAATGTGAGCCGCGGACGGGAGTCCGTGGGTGCGACAGCCCCGTACTCCGGCCGGCGGCGTCCATGCCGCGCACCCGTGCAGTGCCGTGCCCGGTTCGCCTGAGGGCCAGGTCTCCGTAGCTCGGGCTGTCCAGCCCGAGATCTGTCCTCTTGTGTCTGGAACGCCTGCGAACTGCCCCCTTGAGGTGCAAAGTGCCTCCAACACGCTTTGTCTCACGCGAAGACGCGAAGGTAAACTCTCGGGGCAGTGCTCAGCGGTCAGTGGCGTTCGCAGGCGATCGTGTTGACGGCTGTTTGACGAGATCGCTGGCGTTGCAGAGAATGCGCGACAGGCGGAGGCAGTTTAAGTGAGCAGGCAGATGAGGGGTGCGGGTATGACAGGATTCGTGGTACAAGCCGGTCTGCTGGTTGCGGCGTGGGCTGCGGGGGTGATGGCAGGTTCAGCACCTGCTGCAGAGGCTCGGAAGCAGGCAGACGTGGTGATCTATGGCGCGACGTCGGCCGGAGTGGCTGCCGCTGTGCAGGTGTCACGGATGGGGCATTCCGTGATCCTGATCGAACCGGGGCAGCACGTGGGCGGGCTGACATCCGGCGGGCTGGGATTCACCGACAGTGGTGACAAACGAGCCATCGGCGGGATTTCCAGGGAATTCTACCAGCGGATCCGCAAACACTATGACAACAGCTCCGCGTGGACCCAGGAGCGACCCCAGAACTATCCTCGTTACCGACCTGCCGATGATGCGATGTGGACATTCGAGCCGAAGGTGGCAGAGCAGGTGTTTCGCCAGATGCTGACGGAAGCTCGCGTGGAACTGCTGCACGGTGAGCAACTGGATCGCAGTTCCGGGGTGACGGTGGCCGACAATCAGATTCAGCAGATTGTGATGGAGTCGGGTCTGGTGCTGGCAGGTCAGCAGTTCATTGATGCCACTTACGAAGGTGACCTGATGGCGGCAGCGAAGGTGAAGTACACCATCGGCCGCGAAGCAAACTCGGTCTACGGTGAGACCCTGAACGGCAATCAGGTCCGCGCCAATACTCACAACCATCGTTTTCTGAAACCCGTGGATCCTTTCCGTGTGCCGGGTGACCGCAGCAGCGGGCTGCTGCCTGGGATTGAGGATGCCGGGGCCGGTATCGAGGGCAGCGGCGACCACCGCGTGCAGGCCTACTGTTTCCGCATGTGCATGTCAAAATCGCCGGCCAATCGTCGTCCGTTTCCAAAACCTGAAGGCTATGACGAGCAGGTTTATGAGCTGCTGCTGCGAAACTTTGAGGCGGGGGATCTGCGCGTTCCGCTGAGCCCCGACATGATGCCCAATCTGAAAACGGATACGAACAACAACTGTGCCGTCTCAACTGACTACCTGGGCGGCAACTACCGTTATCCGGAGGCGGATTATGCCGAGCGGGCCGCCATTATCAGGGACCATGAGCGTTATCAAAAGGGCCTGATGTGGACGCTGGCCAATCATCCGCGCGTGCCTGCTTCCGTCCGTTCCGAGATGGCTCAGTGGGGCCTGCCGCTGGATGAATTCACGGACAACGACAACTGGCCGCATCAATTGTACATCCGGGAAGCTCGCCGAATGGTCAGCGACTATGTGATGATCGAACAGGACTGTCGACGGGAGCGGATGGCTAAGGACAGTGTGGGTATGGGCAGCTACAACATGGATTCACACAATGTGCGGCGATTTGTGACGGCGGAGGGTACGGTACAGAACGAAGGAGACGTACAGGTGTCTCCCGGAGGCGCCTATCTGATCAGTTATCGTTCCGTGGTTCCGGCGAAGGGGCAGGTTGAGAATCTGGCCGTGCCGGTGTGCATGGCTGCGTCGCATATTGCCTACGGTTCGATTCGGATGGAACCGGTGTTTATGGTGCTGGGCCAAAGCGTGGCGACGGCTGCGGTGATGGCTCTTGAGTCAAAATGCAGTCTGCAGGATGTGCCGTATCCATCGCTCAGAGCTCGCCTGCTGCGGGACGGGCAGGTGCTGGACCTGCCCGCGGCGATTCCACCGAAGATTTTGATTTCGCGGGACTCCCTGCCGGGACTAGTGCTGGACGACGGCGATGCAGAATTGCAGGGTGAATGGCGTGGCAGCAGTTCTGCGGGTCGTTACGTGGGGGCGGGTTATCTGCACGACGGTGATCTGGACAAGGGGAAGAAGTCTGCCACATGGAAATTGACAGTGCCGTCAAATGGAACGTGGCGTGTGGGGATCAGCTATTCGGCTGCATCCAATCGGGCGACAGCAGTCCCGGTGCAGGTCCAGGCTGGTGACGGAGTGGAGCAGCAGTTCGAGCTCAATCAGCGGAAGGCGATTGCTGGGGATGCGGTCTTCCACGAGCTGACTCGGGTGACGCTGGCGGCTGGTCAGACGGTGCGCGTGAAGATCAGCAATGCGGGAACTGACGGGCATGTGATTGTGGATGCGGTGCAGGTGGAGAAGGTGGAGTAGGGGCAATTCTGGGTTCTCTCACGCTGTATCACGCGGCCAGTGTCGGGGAGCGGGGGTATTCAGCGTGGAGAGCAGCACTGCAGGGCATTTGCGCGGCTGTGTGTGAGGTTTATTGACCACAGAGGCACAGAGATGACGGAGCAGAGAAGCCGGGGCGTTTGTGTGGTTGTGTTTTGAGGGTGCTGGTGATTGGGCTCACGCGCAGCCGCGAAAGGGAAGGCGCCGGGCTGTGATGAATGAATAGAGCGGGTGTTCCCCCTCACCCCCGACCGCTCTCCCTCGATGGGGGCGAGGGGCGGCAGCGCCCATGATTTCCGCGTAGCAACCGAGTCGGGAGGGCGAAGCTCCTGCGGAGCCGCACAGCGAAGGAAGACTCGTGGGGCTCGGCGGGAGCCTCGCCCTCCCGAGGGGGTTTGCCGAGGTGCGTGGGGTGGAGCGTCAGGGCCGGTGTCTCGCGTGCGAGTTCGGGGTTTGCGAATGTGGGTGGGCGTGGCGGGTAAGGGCGGTGTGCGCCCCACCCACAGACGCTCTCCCTCGATGGTGGCCCGGGGGGCCGAATTCATCTGTTGCCCGGTGGCGGTGAGGGGGATCAGCGGCGACGACGGGGACGGAGAAACCAGAGCAGCAGCAGGACGACGGCTACGGCTGGCAGGATGGGTTTCAGACGGGGCAGGAACCACAGGATCAGTCCGAGCACGAACAGGCGTTCAGGACGCAGGAAGGCCCAGGCAGCAGGACGGGTGCGGGTCGGGAAGCAGGTCCAGAGTGCGGCAAGAACGATGCCAATCCGCAGGCAGGCCGCCGGCCATACCGAACCAGGCTCAGCAAACACCAGACCAAAAACGCCGCCGGTCAGCAGCGCAACAGTGGCAATTCCTGTGCGACGACGACGTTCGGCGAGTTCAGAGTGAGGAAGGTTCAAGTTCGGGATCCGCTGGTCAGGGAAGTATTTCCTCGGGCATCAGAATCGCATCGCCGGATATCTGCAGCTTTTCCAGTTCACGCCGCAGGTCTGCTTCCGCCGACGGCCGAGCAGTCTCGCGGCGGCGAATGATCAGTCGAATCCCGTTGGAATCACCACTGCACCGGCCAACAAGTTCGGGAATTCTATTAAGAATTGTACTGCGGTAAACGGGTGCCGGAGTATCTGCAATCTGAATCAGAAATTTGCGTTCATCGATCAGGACGGTCAGGATGCCGCTGCTGATGGCTCGGCGTTCATCCGCCGTCAGATCGCCCGGTGAACGGGAGTCCGCTGCGGTCAAACTGCGGGCGTTTCCCGAATCTGCGGGTGGAGCAACCACGCTGTCGTTGGCGGGAACTGATGTGGGAATCGCGTCGGAGGCTTTGGCGGCTGTGGCCACAGTACCGGGATCGCCGGTCCCCGTCCCGCCACCGGGGCCCAGGCCAAAACTGCGAAACAGCAGAAACAGAGCCACACCAATCAGCAATGCTCCGGCACCAACACCGAATCTTGAAGAGGTGCGAATCATCCGCAGCAATTTCAGGCCGGACAGCGGGTTCGGACTGGAGCTCATAAGGTGGATTCCCGGGGGGCGAGTCTTCGAATGATTAACGAGGTGCAGCGGCGGGAGTGATGACCGGGCCAGCCGGACGAAATCCCAGAATGACGTAATCATACAGATGCCGACCGGCGGCATCACGCTCCAGTTTCTGTTTCAGCTCGGCGACGGCCTTACGAGTCTGCTGCTGATCGCCAAGTTGCGCATCGCCCCAGGTGACAAGCATCAGTACCAGACTGTGCGGGTCTGCGAACGATTTGGAAGATTCGAACAGTTTCTGAGCCAGTTCGGTGTCGCTGGTGAAATCGAGCAGCGTCTGCCGACTGTCATCCTGCAGCAGACATTTGCCATTCTCCTGCAGATGAATTTCCCACATAGTGATGTGCTTCTGCATTTCATCAACTTTGATGAAAAACCGAAAGACATCCTCGCCGCTGCGATCCAGTTCCGTTCTGAGGCGTGCGACGGCCTGTTCGAGACGCTGGGCATCTTCGGAGCGATCCTCGCCGCGCATCCTGAGGACTTCATTCAGAGCTGCGGCGGGCAGATCCAATGCCCTGGCCAGAAGACTGCCGGCATCGCGGTGCTGCTGCAGCAGGCTCTGATACCGCGCATCGTAAGTGGCTTTCAGCCCGTCGAGACGCTGTTTATGGCTGGCAAGTTCCGCCTGCACGGCATCCCGTTCCGCCTGCAGTTCCTGAGCGGCCTGCGCAGTGCGACTGCGATTCTCGATGTACTGCGAGAACATCACAATCAGCAGCAGATCGAGCAGCGGCGTGAGCTGCAGTGAAAGTCGACGACGACTGATCATGACGCCGGAGGCTCCTGCGGAACCACGGACAGCCCCAATTCACGCTTGGCACGCGCTGCAAGATCGCGGACTCGTCGCCGAGACTCGGACAATCCCGCAAAGCGAACTTCCGACAGGCTGCTGACGAACATCAGCACGACGGCCGAGAGCAGTCCGGCGAATGTGGACCAGATGGAGTCTCCAAAGCGTTCCATTACCAGATTCACGCTGGAAGTGGCCTGGGGGGCTGCGTCCGCCTGCAGTGCCGATCCAATGGCAAGAACCGTTCCAAGAACTCCGGAAAGCGGATACGCTTCGATCATGGTGCGGGTGGCATTCACGGCGGTGTCGAAGCTGAGTGAATCGAGGCAGGGCCGACGTTCATCGAGAATCTGCATGCGGTCCAGGCACAACCGTCGATCGGCGGTACGGGATGGGTCAGCCAGCACGTCGTGAACATCCTGGACGAAGGCTTCGATCTGCATGTGCAGCGAGGCAGACCTGTCAAGCACGCTGCGGTGGTGCAGACCGCGAGTGTATTGGTCGAGGGTGTCAGCGAGCATCCGCACGTCGCGGCGACACCAGGCTCGCAACCAGCCGAAAAACAGCAGGTGAAAGACCGCGAAGCCGACGATGACGGGAGTGGACAGTCCGGACAGGAACTGCAGCCAGTCACTGAGCGTTTGATTTGCGGGCAGTTGGAGTGGCATACGGTGCTGCGTGTGGGCTGGGTTGGGGCTGGGGAGCAGAAACAGCGCGTGAATGAGTGGAGCATACTCGATGGAGGGTTGTGAGGGCGAGGTTTTGGGGTGGAAAAAGGTGGGATGGTGTCGCGGAGTCAACAGGGAGCCGTAATTTTCCGGTCAAAACCGGTGCTGTTTTTAATTGACATGTCGTTACCTGTCGATAGATTTGGATGGGTTGAGTGGGGGTGACGGCGTTGGAGTTCCGGGATTGTTTATTGGCGTGTGGTTGGTGGGGGGGGGGAGGGGAGTGCAGGTTAGCGGAGTTTTGCGGTTAACGGAGTTGGAGGCATTGGGTGAGGCGGCGGAGTGTTTGCGGACATTGGCGCATCCGCACCGATTGCGGATGGTGCAGATGCTGTTGCAGGGGCAGTACACGGTTGGTGATTTGGCTTTGGCGTGTGACATACCGAGTGCGATGGCATCGGAGCATTTGCGGCTGATGCAGCGTTGTGGCTTTTTGGGGAGCAGCAAGGACGGGCGGAAGGTGTATTACCGGGTGGTTGAGCAGCATCTGCAGAGCATCATGAGCTGCATTGAGTCACGATTTGGAGTGAGTGAGGTTTGAGGTTTGAGGGGGATTTTGTGTTTTTTTGACCACGGAGGCACAAAGGTCACGGAAGAGATGGGTGTGCGGTCAGGCTGGCGCGCAACCGCGAAGGGGAGATGCGCGGGGCCCAGGTGAGTGTGTGTAGAGGGCGGGTGTGCCGACTCACCCACATCCCCTCTCCCCCGATGGGGACGAGGGAAGGAAGGGCCCCGGTTTCCGCCTGGCAACTGCGTCGGGAGGGCGAAGCTCCTGCTGAGCCGCCCAGCGACTGAATACTCGGGTGGGGCTCGGCTGGAGCCTCGCCCCAAGGGGGGGTTGCCGAAACGCGTTGGGTGGAGCGTCACGGTCGGTGGCTCGCGTCAGCGTTCGGGTTCGCAAATGTGGGCGGGCGCGGCGTACGAGGTCGGGTGTGCCCGCGCACCCCCGACCACGCTCACCCGATGGGGGCGAGTGGAGGATTTTGTGGTTTTTACTGCAGTTGAAATCGCATGTGCGATGCTCGTGTCTGAAAACGGAGCGACTCTGGTGAGCCGCGTTGGCGGTTACTGAACGGTGCGGATTTGCCGGAGGCTGGCGTCGCAGGCGTGGCTCATGAGGGTGCGGAACTTTTCTTCGGCTGTGTTGAAGCGATCGCTGCGACTGCGGGTGTGCCAGGTGCCATCAGCACAGTAGATGACGTCGTGAGCATTCTCTTTCTGCCGATGCTGGTCCCGCATCAGGACTCGGGCATCCACCTCGATCGCGGTCTCGGGCTGGACCTTGAGTTTCTGCAGCGGGGTATCCAGCAGGGCGGCCTGGTTGTTGTACTTCAGTGACCACGACAGTTTGACGACGCAGTTGTCTTCTTCGAATGTCTTGCTGCCCGGCATTTTGAGCACGTGAATCAGTGTCTCGAGCAGCTGATCGACGGTCATGAGGGGGGAGACCGTCACCTGCAGGATTGCATCGCAGAATCGCGGGTGGATGAGCAGAATCAGGGGTTTTCGCCAGTTGAAGACTGTCAGTCGCGTGGTTCGCAGCTGAACTTTGGCGTCAGTCGCAGCGGTCTGCCAGAGTGGTTCGGCCACGGGCAGAACAGGTCGGAACCAGGGTGCCGAGACGGTGGAGAATTTGCGGCATTCTCCGGCCCAGTGTCTGGGTGTCAGCAGTTCGATGTCGGAGATGATTTTCCTGCAGCGGGCGCGCTGGGCATCGGACAGATCCGCGTTGCAGCAGATGGCCGGCGGGGGACTGTCAGAGCGTCTGCGGGAGGCCATGTGTCGCAGCGACTTCTGCGTCAGATCCTCGGGCACTTCCTGAGTTCGGCCTGTGGGCGACCAGACGCACAGGAGTCGCCGGTTGCCAACTTTGATGAGTTCCTGTCCGGAATCAAGCAGATGCAGTTCGGGGTTGCCGGCAGGTTCGGCGGCGGTGAGCAGAGCGGTTACGAATTGTGCCCATGCGGCGGCGGATGGATCACCGGTTGGCGGTCGGAAGAATGGAGGATGGCAGATCGGTGACATGTGGTGTCGCTGACCACGGGGGGGCGGTGTATGTGGAGCTGACGGCGTGGGACCGAGCAATGCAGTTTTGCAAAATGCGGGCGAACTGTCGAGAGGGTGTCGGATGTCGGGTGTAAGGAGTCGGGGCAGGATTTGCCGGGCTGGCAGAACTCCCCGCGCCGGGAAGGCGATGAAAACGACGACTGGAGACTGGACAGTCCGGGTGGGGCAGGGAGAATGCAAATCCTGGATAACCAGGTTTCACAGGAGATACGGCGATGCAAATTGTGCGTTTGGTTCTCTGTCTGGCGGTGGTTCTGCAGGCGGGTCTGGTGCGGGCAGATGAGGCAGCGAAGTCCGCGGCTTACGAGGCTGCTCCTGCGGCGACACCAGCTGTGGCAATCGATTTGACGGGTACCTGGACGGGAACGTGGTGCAGCGGGAAAAACGGGCATCACGGACCGATGACCGCTGAGTTTTCCGGGGGCTGCAACGGCTGCTATGACGTGCGGTTTCGTGGTCGATTTTGTGCGATCATTCCATTCACATACCGGACAACTCTGAAGGCTGTCTCGAACCCTGATGGCTCGGTCAGTCTGACCGGCAGTCGTCGTCTGGGTTTGCTGATGGGGACGTTCAGCATGCAGGGGGTGGTAAGCGGTGACAAGTTGCAGGCGTCATATTGTTCGAAGCAGGACCACGGCACGTTTACTCTGAGTCGAGCCGCAACCTGCTGCAAGTGATTTTGTGGCGGTGTGCGTGCTGGTCAGTTGCCTTGCAGAAGTGCCGCGTCATGCAGCCGGCGTGCGACGCTGATCACCACGTGTCGCCGCCGGAACGGCGACTGATCTGATTTGCGGATGGCTGGTGCAGGAACGCCAGTCGGCCTCCGCGATCGGGGAATGCTGGCCATTCGGCGATGCCTGTGGGCATGTCGTCCGTGGTGCTGGGCTGCAGATCGTGGGCGTTTGATTCGCTGCCGGCGTTGCGGCGGCGGAACAGGCAGGCCAGGCCGTCCTGATAAACCAGTTGCCAGTCCGCATGCTGCTGCAGAAAACGCACGGCGGGTTGATCGGCCTGGCGATTGAGCAGGACGAGGTTGGGGTTGCCGAAGTCGAGGGCCTGCTGCTGCGAGATGGGGCCCGACTCGGGGACTCGATAACGTCGCCTGTAATCCGGTCCGAACAGCAGGTCGAAGTGCCAGTCAACGACCTGCATGGGGTAACAGGTGTCGTATCGACCGTCGAAACTGACGGTGGTGTGCGGGGCCAGGGCGGCGAGTGCGTACTGAGCCCAGTCGAACGTGACGACCAGTCGTCCGTGCAGGTGATTACGGTGCATAAATTCTACGGCGTCCACGGGATATTCGTCCCTGGGGACTCCGAAACGTCCCTGTGCGATCACAACGGCGGCCAGCATTCCGGTGATCAGTGCAGCCAGTTCGAACTTGAGCAGGGTAGCGCCGATGCCATGAATCCGGGCGGGTGTGGTATTTGAGCGGGGTCTGAATCGCTGCCATGCGGCCTGCAGATGATCGGGCATCCAGAATCCGAAAGCGATGGCGAAGAACGGCAGATGTCGGATGTGTCCGAGTGGCTGAGCGGCGATGATCAGCAGCAGTGCTGTTTCCACTGGGTCGCGCCGGCGATCTGTCAGCAGCAGTCCGGCGACTGTGAGTATGGCGAGTGCGGCGAAGATGAAGCCTGCCGGTCCTCCGTCGAGCAATCCGGCCCATTCGGAGACTTCCGGCCTTGGTGCACTGAGGGAAACGGCATACCAGCGCGGCAGTGCGGCTCCGTAGGGGTTGACAAAGAGCGTGCCGGCTGCGGCCAGGCAGAGTGCTGCGCCGGTGATGAGCGGCCGCCAGGACACCGTCCTGTTCAGCAGGCAGTGCTGCAGAAGGTGCAGGGTGACGAACGCGATGAAGACACAGATCCCCGCAAGGACTCCGCCATGGGAATTTGTCCAGACGATCAGCAGCGGCACAGCCAGCCACAGCCGTCGGAGAGTGTTTGGGGAGCGGGCGGAGAATTCGAACAACCAGAGCAGGGCGGTGAACAGAACGAAGCTGAACAGTTGCGGGCGAATCTGCCAGTATTCAGCGAGACCGGCGGCTGCGGGCAGAAGGCTGGTTGTCGCTGCCAGCCGCGAGAGGCCTCGCAGCTGCAGTCGCCAGGCGATGAAGTTGAGCAGGGCCAGTCCGAGGAGGCCTTTGCCGATCATCAGACCGTAGCCTCCGAACCAGCGCTGACCGCAGGCGACGGTCAATTCGAAGAGGTTTTCGTGATTAATCCAGGGGTGATCGGGGGTTGTGAAGGTGTGTGTGGCAGTTTGCGGGAGCGAGCCGCTGGTGATCCAGTCCTGACCGTACTGGATGTGTCCCCAGAGGTCTGCATCGACGGTGCGCCAGGACAGCAGCAGTGCGAATGAGAGCTGCAGCAGAGCCAGCATGCCCCATTCAAGCCAGCGGGGCATGGTGCCATGTGGGGGACCGGGCTGAGTTGAGTTGAAACTGTGCTTTGTCATGGAACCGGGCCTGCGCAGATGGCCATCGACAGAGGATCGGTCAGGAGGATTGGTCAGGAGGAATAACAACATTTGAAGACTGGGAAGACTAGTTCGGAGAACGCGGTGGGGAGTGTGTGTCGAGGTGGATTTGGTGCTGGCAACTATTCTGCCCGGTGTTGTGGTCGTTGTAATCGTTACGGCCGGAGTGTGCGGGGCCCGGGCTAAGTGCCGTGAGAGTTCCAGAGTGTCCCCGGCGGTGTGTCCCCGAGTGGTGTGTCCGGTTGCAAAGTGGTGTGTCCTCGGAACCGAGGTGCGAAGGGGTGTGTCCCCGGAAACGGGTCCCCGGAACCGAGGTGCGAAGTGGTGTGTCCCCGGAAACGAGGTGCGAAGGGGTGTGTCCCCGGAAACGAGGTGCGAAGGGGTGTGTCCCCGGAACCGAGGTGCGAAGGGGTGTGTCCCCGGAAACGGGTTGCGAAGGGGGTGTGTCCCCGGGACCGGGTGGCAAAGGGGTGTGTCCCCGGGACCGGGTTGCAAAGGGGTGTGTCCCCGGGACCGGGTGGCGAAGGGGTGTGTCCCCATTGCTGGGTTGCCGGAACCGGGTTGCCGTTGACACGCCGCTGATTCGTCGTGCCGGACTGCGGGTGATCGTGGCGAGCCGCGGGCGGCAGCCTGCGGGTGCCAATACTGTCTGCCGCGCCGGGGCTGCTTGTCCGTCTGCGGGCGGTGTTCGCGCATGACGATCCGGGGGGCCTGCGCCCGGATTGTCGCTGAGCTGTACAGTCCGGGAGTGTCAGTGAGCTGCAGCTGCGGGCCCGGTTGGGGGGGCAGGGGGTGTGGCCGGGACGTCGAAGGTTTCGGCGTCGGGGTGATTTTCGCGGTAGCTGGTCCAGAATTCCGCGGGGCTGGTTTTGCGCCACATGGCGAGTGCTTTGGCGACGTGTGAGTAGAAGGTGTAGTTCTGGTCGATTTCGGACTGGGGGGTGTTTTCAACATTGGTGAGCAGCCACTGTGCGGCTTTGTGGATCTGCTCTTTGGGGATGTGAAATTTTTCGGGGGCGATGGACATCCATTCCAGATGGTGTCCTGTCGCAATGACTCGTTTGGAGATCTTTTCCTGAGGATCGATGTGCAGCTGATAGTCTGAGCCATAGCACCAGCCGGGGTTCCAGGAACCGTCGGGGAACTGGGAGGCTGCAATCAGGTCACGGACCTCCATGAGCCATTTTTCGGCCATGCTGACGGAGGCGGGGGACAGCAGTTTTCCCTGTTGTTCTTCGTTGATTCGCAGCATTGCCATCAGGGTGTAGATGCGGTGTGTCCCCTGACAGACTCCCATGCGTTTGTGGTTGCGGACCAGTCGTTCGACGAGCATATCGAAAGTGACCAGTCGGCCGCCGCCGTTATGCCATTGCTGCAGACCGTCGGGGCCCAGCCAGAGAGCGAAGCAGAGGCTGGACCATTCGGTTTCGCCTTCATCGAGGCGGAAGTCGCGGAGTGATTCGCCGAGGACATGTTTCAACTGGAGTGCTCGCCGTGTGGTGAACACATTGCTGCTAAGTGGAATACCGGCTTCGGTGAGTGCAGCGAGGGCGTGATCGTGATGGACGCTGGAGGCGGAGTCTTCACCGAAGCGAACGTGGATGCCTTCGGGGGTATCTTCGAGCAGGGGTTTTGCCTTGTTGTCCCACGATTCGAGGTGTCGGGCGGAG
>SXXK01000284.1 GCA_005791255.1 Planctomyces sp. | reverse complement strand
GGACTGCCTGGAGATTGACGCTGCCGGGCCGGGTTGCAGGCGGTTGGCCTCACGTGAAGCCGCGAAGCCGCAGAGCAGCAAAGGAGCAGGCACATGGGGGCGAGGTGACTGGTGCGACGTCCTGTCCGGCTCTACTTTCCACTTTCTCCAGTCTACTTTCTATGGCATGGATGCCATCCCCCCCTCACCCCCGACCCCTCTCCCCCGTTTCACGGGGGCGAGGGGAGGATTGGGGGTCGGTGGTCAGGCACGCAACGAATCGTGTTTCAGATGTGATCACTTTTTTTCAGGTTGCAGCGACGGCACAGGATCTGGACATTTGTTTCGGCGTTGCTGCCGCCTTTGGCGACGGGAATGACGTGGTCGTATTCCAGGTAGTCGGTTGCGCCGCAGTCAACGCATTTGCCGCCGTCTCGCGTCCAGACTCGCTGACGCACATCTCTGGGGATGTGTCGTGAGCCGACTTCACTGCTTTTGCGTACGGCTGTCTGATTGGAGAGTGCGATGGCCTTGCTCAGGATTGGATAGATCAGGGGATCGGCTTTCTGCAATCGAAGTCCCCACAGCGGCTTCTTTTCAATCTGGAATTCGATCCAGTCTGCTCCGCCGCGGTGGGACACAAATTTGCGGTAGTTGATGGATTGGGCCAGCGTTGTGCTGTGAAATACCATCCGACTGTCCAGCAGGATGAGACGGCCTTCGTGGGCGGTGCGGGTTTCACCGCTGCTGAGATGCCGCACGACGATCAGCGTGGCTGTTGTGACGGCGTGCACGATTTCTCCGGCGCGGCATTCCAGTTCGGCGGGTTTGGGAACGCTGGGCAGTCGCCCCAGATGAATCTCCTGCATGCTGTGGAGGATGCGGATTTCATCGCGAGCATAGCTGGCGAGGGCCGGGGCGATGCTGAGTGTGGTGAGCAGCCATTCAATTCTGGCCTCCTGATCGGCTGTAATTGAGTTCTCAGACTTGGCGTCCGCGAGGACATGTTCGACGAATTCGGCTGCGGGTCGTGCGACGGCGTGCTGCAGTTCTGCGGCTGTGATACCCAGTTGCTGACTGGTGTTCACGAGGGCCAGCCACTCGCCGCTGGTGAGTCCGCCGTCTTCGATACTGGCCTGAAAAATTCCCCGCAAAAATGACTCCCCTTCCTTTCTGAAGAATCGTTTTGCGAACGAGTCGGCTGATTCGCCGACGCTGCGGGCGATTTGGTGCAGCCTGGCGACTTCGTCGGCTGCCAGCTGGCCGTCCTCCATGGCCTGAGCCAGTGCCGTGCGAAAATGCTGCTCAGCAAACTCCAACCGCAGGGAGCCTGCTTCGGCGTCGGACAGTTCGAGCGATTTTTGTACCCAGGAGAGTTGGGAGTTTTCTTTGTCGGTCAGAACCTGATCGCTCCAGAGCTTTTCAAGCAATCTGCGCCAGACGAGCTGAACAGCATCGCTCAATTCTTTTGGCTGGTGCTGGTGCTGCGTTTTGAATTGACTGATGCTGAACGCTTTTTGCTGTTCTTTGAGGCCGCGCGAGATGCCGGCTGCGATTGCTTTGATGCGTTCATCACGTTCCGAATCGATCAGGTTGTTGACGGCAGACTTGATCCATTTGACGAATTGTGTTGGCACTCAGAGGCTCCGTGAGGTCTGCAGGATCGCTGTGGGGTTGGGGGGGGCAACGATGTGGGGGAGAGATAGCAAAAATTGGGTTGATTCGCGAGCCGTCCGTCGTTGGACAGTGCGAAACCTCGCGGAAGCGAGCAGCTGATTTTCAGCCAGGCCGGCGGATTTCAGGGGTGTTGCCTTGTTGCGTCTGAAGGTACTGGCCTGAATCAGGCTTCGGCTTCAATCGTACAGGACAGAGGCGAAAATGCTGACAGCGTGCTCATCCGTAGTGCTCGATCCTGTTTTCGTTGCCACGATACCGGAATTTTCTCGAAGCGTGATGCGGTTCGCAGCCACTGGCTGAATCTTTCGGGGAGTGCTGATCTGAAAGCATTGCGGGCATAAGTTGGAGATCTGGATCGTGAACTGGCGTCTGATGAGTTGATGTGACGAGTCGAGTATTGGATTTTGCAGGTTGCAGGATCACAAGGGGCAGCGGGGGCAGACCGGATTCGAATCCGGGGCGCTGGCGCGGACGGTGCGGCAAAGCTGGAGAATCCCGGGTAATTGTCCACGAGGAGATCTTTTTGCGTGGTGGTTTGGCCGTCCTTGTGGCGTCTCCGGCGGAAAGGCATATGACTTCTGAGACGCCGGCTGAGAATGGCGTTTTGGGTTAAATGTATGGATTGCTGCACTTCCTGAGGGTGGCTGATCGCGCTTGCCCTGCTCTATCCGATTAATTTTCCGAAAATGCAGTGCTTGGCTCTGTAAATTGAATTGGCAATCGGCATATCCTCCTGCTGGCGTTTTACTTAAGGCACTATAATTCTGAGACGGAGGTCCTGCGAAGATTACATTACGGGTGGTTGGAATTCAGTTCCAGAAGACGGTTGAGGTTGAGGGGGTTAATTCGACGATTGAGGACGTGATGCGTGCTGCCGGCGGTGGTCCGGAGCAATTCACCTACATGAAGGCGCCGGACGGGACTCTTCAGGCAGTCAGTGCTCACATTCCTGCAGGGCACAGCAGGAGCAGCGGCAGGAAGTTTGCGGCCGGTCTGTACTCGCTGACAGACGGTGCCATAAGTGACAAGATGGTGTCGACGTGGCAGTGGTATTTGGTGCGCGATGGCAGGCAGGTGAATGTCCCGAATGCAGAGATCGAGAGATTTTCTGAGACACTTCCTCCGGAATACGCTCTGGCGGACGGAGATCTGATTGTGTGGCGACTGGTGATTGTGTTGATGGGGCCGACAGTGCCGAAGTCTGGCAGCGTATTCCAGGCGAAGCTTGCTCGGCATAAAAGGTACTAGTCGGACCAGTGGGCTCAGCTTTTGTTTCAGTGGGTTCAGTGTCGGAGTGTTGAGTGGCGATCGCTGCTGGCACTCCGACTGTTTTCTTAGTGCGTTTTCAGTTGGCCGTTTGTGGCCACGCATCGCCTCTTCTGCTGCGGTTCGGTGTGCCATCTGCACATTGGGGCGTGGGGCGCGGAGGGCATGAAATGGCAGTTGAATCAGGCAACGGAATCCGTTGATTGGCAGGGCGTTTTTTTGTTTCTTCCGGTATTTGCCAGTTTGGGGGTGATTTATGGTTGAAGGGCTCAGTCAGTTGGTGCTGGGTTATACGCCGGCTACGGTTCCGGGAGGCCGATTTGGCTTTATGTTTCCCGGGTTGCCCGCGCAGGGGAAGGGCGTTCCAGGGGAGACAATTCGGGGTTGGCTCGCCAGTCTGGGGGCGGCTTTGCGTGATGACGTCGATGCGAACGGCAAGCCGTTTCCAGCGGGAGATCATCCTTCGCTTCCCGCCGGATACACTTATCTTGGTCAGTTCATTGATCATGATCTGACTTTTGACCCGACGCCGCTGCCGGATGGTGTTATTGATATTTCATCGCTGGTGAATTTTCGGTCGGCGGCTCTGGATCTTGACTGTTTTCTGGGACTTGGTCCATCTGTATCGAGTGTGCTGTATGAGGGGCGTTCCGCGGGGCCTCAGGCGGGGCGCTTGCGGACAGCGGAAAGTCTGCAGGGGAATCTTCAGGTTGTGGCGCATGATCTGCCGCGTCTGCCCGGTGGGACGCCGCTGATCGGTGATCGTCGCAACGACGAGAACCTGGCGATAGGTCAGTTGCACACGGCATTTCTGACATTTTTCAATACGGTGTATGACGGATTGCTGTCGGGGACTCTGGCTGATATTGGTCCTGCCGGTGGAACAATCGGTGACAAGGCCAGTCGTCTGGTTCGCTGGCATTATCAGTGGATTGTGCTGCGGGATTTTTTGCCACGGATTATTGAGACGCCGATTCTCGATGCCGTGATTGTCAACGGGCCACAGTATTATCGTCCGCAACCCGGTCAGGCCTACATGCCGGTGGAGTTTGCTGGTGCTGCTTTTCGCCTTGGGCATTCGATGGTACGTGAGAGGTATCATTGGAATTCCAATTTTCGCGATGCGACGTTGGCGCAGTTGTTCGGCTTCAGCAGTTCCGGCGGAGCTGTTCCGGTGCCATCGAACTGGTTTGCGAACTGGAACCGACTGTTTGAGATTGACGGGCAGGTGGCGGTAAATCGTTCGCGGAGGCTGGATCAGTATACGGTTCCGGGACTGCATCAGCTGCCGGATGTGCCTCCGCCTGGTTCTCTGGCGGTGCGCAATTTGCTTCGAGGGTGGTCGTGGGGGCTGCCCAGTGGCCAATCTGTGGCAAATCACCTGCAATTGACAGCCTTGCGTCCCGATCAGATTCTGACGGATCCGGGTGGTCAGCTGAGCAAGGAGGCTCAGTTTGTGGAGCCTTTCAATTTCCACGTGGATACTCCGCTGTGGTACTATATTCTGAAGGAGTCTGAGGTTTATCATTTGGGCGAGCGTCTGGGGCCCGTGGGCAGCACAATTCTCGCTGAAGCATTTGTGGGATTGTTGTTGGCGGATGCTGAGAGTTATTTGAGCCAGAACCCGGGCTGGCTGCCGGTACTCCCTCGTCAGGATGACGATCAGTTCACGATGGCGGATCTGTTTCGCTTTTTGCCTGGCGAGGCTTTGAATCCCGTAGGGGGTGATACTGGTCCGCTGTGATCAGCGTCGCGGGGGGGTGAACGATGCCTGTTTTCCGGTCGTCCGCTGAGTTGCCTTCCCGAAGCAAGTCTGCAGATGATCGGAATGTTTCTTGGCAGCGTGCAGTCATCTGCCAGCGTTCAGAGTCCGGGATTGTCAGAGTCTCCAGGGTTCCTCTGT
>SXXK01000283.1 GCA_005791255.1 Planctomyces sp. | reverse complement strand
GAATGGTGCGCAGGTAACCGCTGACGTAGCGGGCGGGCAGTCCGACTGATCGCAGTGCGGCGATCTGCAGGTGGGCGAAATCCTGGCAGACTCCGCGACGGATGCGGAACACGTCGGGTACCGGAGTGTTGACCGTGGTGGCTCGGCTGTCGTACGTAAATTCCTGGTGGATACGAGCAGTCAGTGCCAGTACGGCTTCGGGCAAAGTCTGTTCCGGGGCGAGTGTTTCTGCGGCCCACTGGCGGATGGTGTGAGTCCATGCGACTTTGGGTGAGGGAAACAGGAATTCGAGGGCATCGCGGTCGGCGAGGACTGCTTTTCGCTGCAGCCGTTCGCGCAATTCGGCGACTCGTGTGCGACGAACGAATTCAGGGAGGCAGGGTTCGCGGACGGCAACTGTAGTGGTGGCTGTAATTTCCAGCTGCTGATAGCCTTCATTGAACGAGAACAGCTGTACGGGATTGCCGAAAGCGTCGCTGCGTCGCGAGCGGACGGACGGTTCGGGGGTGATCTGCAGAGAGAAGGATTCGATCTGCTGTCGATCGGCGGGGCGGAACTCCAGCCATGCCTGATTGTGTCCAACGGACACGCTGTCGGCCCCGGTGTAGCGGGTCCGGTGGGTCACGCGATATTTCACGTTCGTCCCTCCGCTTCTCCGAATGGTCGGGGGGCAGCGGAGTGCACCAGGTATTTGCCGGTCAGAGCATCGGACAGTCTGAGCATTGATTCTTCAACGGTCTTCAGGGCTGTCGTGACGGTTTTCAGGGCCGGACTGGCGAGATCTGCTGCGGTCAGCATGCGAACAGCGTGTGTGGCTTCCATCACCAGTCGCATTTCCTCAGACCTGAGTGGCTGAGTGGTGACACCGGGCAGGCGATCTGTGTGCTGGATCAGTCGTTCCAGTTGAAACGCGAGTGAGCGCGGGTTGGAGTCATCGGCGATGGCGAGATCGAGCACAGCATTGCGCTGCAGGTTATCCCGATAACGAAATCGGTAGGTCATGCGTACGTCGAGGATTTCGATGAGTGTGCGCAGCACTGCCGGGCTGGCGTTGCCTCGTCGCAGGTCTGCGGTGAGCAGCATCTGGGCCGTCGAGACGGCTCGTTCGATCGACCGGCCAATCTCCAGAAAACGCCATGAGGGACCGCGGTTCATGCCGTCAGCAATCAGGCCACTGACGGATGCGAGGTCGCCGATGAGTGCGTTGGATGCGGTCACGACATCAGTCAGGTCACGACTGTCGCGAACACTGGCGGAGCGGAACGTATCAGCGGTGACATTGATACGATGCCAGGTGTCCGGACTGATCCAGTCGCGAACGAGAGAAGCGAGTCGGGTGAGTTCTCGGACACTGATGGCGAGGCCACCGTATTCCTGGGCATCGAACACGGCAGCGGGCAGTGCTTCGGCGAGCGAGGGCAGTTGTGATTCGAGGCCTTCGAGGACGAATCCGGGTTCCAGCTGGCCCTGTTCACTGAGCAGTCGGGCGAGGAAGCGGACTTCGTGCACGTCGACGCTGCCTTCACCGGCCAGTCTTTCAGCCAGTCCGCGGATCAGCCGAGCGAGGAGATCGCAGCGATCGATGGAGCGTCCGAGCCAGAACAGGTTATCGGCAACTCGGCTGGGGAACAGTGCGGACGTGCGCTGCAGTTCGGCGGGCTGATCCTGCGGTGTCAGCAGTGTGACGGGTTCGACGCGGCGCTCGGCGAGCACCCACAGATCTTTGCTGCTGTCGCCGCCGGAGACGGACAACTGCATGGGTTCTGTGTCAGGGGCGATGCGAATGAGTCCACCGGGCATGAGGTGCCACTGTTTGTCGTCTTCGACCAGGAAGGCTCGGAGTGCAACGTGGCCGGTGCGGATACCATCCGGTGTCCAGACGGGAGTCCCGGAGCGTCGAACTGTTTCCTGTGCGACCCAGTTCCACGGTTCAGCCTGGAGCCTTGTGAGGGTGTCGGCTTTCTGCTGATCTGTCAGGTCGCTGATGATGATTTCTTCCCCACCGCTTTTCTGGAAGGCGGGCTTGAGAACAAGTTCTTCGAAGCGATGCAGGACTTCGGCGAGGGCAGCGGGATCGCCGCACCACCAGGAGGGAATGGAGGGCAGCAGCAGAGGTTCTGCGAGCAGGTATTGGCAGAGTTGCGGCAGGAAGGGCATGAAGACGGGGGCGCCGACGATGCCGCAGCCGGGTGTATTCACGACGGCCACATTGCGAGCTCGGACGGCATTCAGGATTCCGGGGACGCCATGAGCGGAGTAGCCTCCGAGTTCCAGCGGGTCGAGTCCGGCTTCGGCGCAGCGTGTCATGACGATGTCAACGGGGACCAGTCCGGACAGAGTTTTCATGCAGAGGACATCGCTGCGGACAGCGAGATCACCGCCTTCGACGAGTGTGTAGCCGAGGTATCTGGCGAGGTAGACGTCTTCGAAGTAGTAGGGGTGGCTGGGGCCGCTGGACAGCAGTACGATGCGGGGGCTGTCGGTGGGGCGTGCGGTGCGTCGGCGGAGTGAGTTCTGCAGTCTGACGAAGAACGGGGCGAGGCGTTCCACGGCCAGCTGTTTGAAGCCGGCGGCCATGGACCGCGAGCTGACGATGCGATTTTCGAGAGCGAAGCCGGGGCCGGCGGGGGCTTCACTGCGATCGGCCATGACACAGAAGGAACCGTCGGCTCGGCGTGCCAGTTCGGCAGCGTAGAGGAACATGGGTGTCTGATCGCCGGTCTGCAGATCGCAGAACGGGCGCAGGTATTCGGGGTTCGCGAAGAGGACTTCGGGGGGCAGCAGGCCTGATTCGAGCAGTCGTCTTTGCCCGTAGATATCGGCGATGATCAGGTTGAGCAGTCTGGCACGCTGTGCGAGTGCTGTTTCGACAGCCCCCCATTCGGCGGCAGTGGTGACCAGCGGCAGCAGGTCGAGTCTCCAGGGGCGAGCACCTTCACCGCCATCGCTGGGCGAGTGATAGTTGACACCGTTTTCGCGGAGCATGCGGTCAGCCTGCAGATTGCGGCGTGCGAAATCGGGGGCTGGGATGGTGCGGAACAGCTGCAGGAATTTCTGCCAGTGCGGTCGGGGCTGTCCGTCGGTGTCGTACACTTCGTTGTGGACGTCCGGAGGACACTGGAACAGCGGCTCAATTCGCGATGAGAGTGGGACTGCCGTGTTCATTCCGTTGATTTTCTGTTGATGCTGCGACGTTGGACGGCTGAGGTTCAGTGTGGACGGATGGCCTGCCAGCGGAGCCAGTGGTCGGCGAGGACGATGGCGGTCATGGCTTCCGCCATGGGGATGAAGCGCGGCAGCAGGCAGGGGTCGTGGCGACCGGTGGTGCGGATCGTGGCGGGTTCGCCGGTGCGCGTAACAGTCTGCTGTTCGCGAGCGAGGCTGCTGGTGGGTTTTACGGCAGCTCGCAGCAGAATGGGGGCTCCCGTGGACATGCCGCCGAGCATGCCACCGTGTCGATTGGTGGCGACGGCCACTGGTGGTGCCTGAGGATTGGCAGGGCTGGCGGAGCCGGGGATAAAGTCATCATTGTTCTGACTGCCGCGAAGTTCGCAGCAGCCAAATCCGATGCCGTATTCAACTGCCAGTACAGCGGGCAGGCTGAAGAGGGCTTTGGCGAGATCGGCTTTGAGTTTGTCGAAGACCGGATCACCGAGTCCTGGGGGAATGCCTGTGGCGACGATCTGCGCGGCGCCTCCGATGGAATCGAGGTCTCGTCGCACTTCATCAATCAGGGCGACCATCTGTGGAACGATGCTGTGGTCGGGGCAGCGAACGAGATTTGGTGAGCCGTCAGGCAGAGTTTCGATTTGCTGCAGAGTGACGTGTTCCGGACGGGAAACAGATGCTTTGAGTGGTCCGATCTGTGAGACCCATGCGAGGACCTGGCCTCCGAAGGCCTCGTGGATGAGTTTTTTTGCGACGGCTCCGGCGGCGACTCGTGCGGTGGTTTCGCGAGCGCTGCTGCGACCACCTCCGCGGTAATCGCGGAATCCGTAGCGGGCGTCAAAGGTGAAGTCGGCGTGTCCGGGACGGTATTTGTCGCGGATATCGGAGTAGTCACTGCTGCGCTGGTCGGTATTTCGGATCAGGATGGCGAGGCTGGTGCCTGTGGTGCGTCCGTCAAAGACACCGGACAGGATTTCCGGCTCGTCCTGCTCCTGCCGCTGTGTCGTGAGCAGGCTTTGTCCGGGACGACGTCGGGCGAGATCCGGTCGGAGATCATCGGGGGAGAGGTGGATACCGGGCGGAACGCCATCGATGATCACGACGTTTCCGGGACCATGACTTTCGCCGGCTGTGGTGATGCGAAACAGTTGACCGAAGGAGTTACCGGGCATGCGTTTACCTGAGCGAGATTCGGGAATTCAGAGCGTGGGGCCGGCGACCAGTTGCTTCATTTCCCGGACGGCACGTTCGAGTCCGACGAGGACTGCGCGGGAAATGATGGAGTGTCCGATGTTGAGTTCGTGGACGCCGTGGAGTCTGGCGACGGGGCGAACGTTGTCGTAAGTGAGGCCGTGTCCCATGTTGAGAATCAATCCCTGGGACACGGCGTACAGGCCGGCTTCGCGCAGGCGATCCAGTTCGGCGGCGCGGGCTGCAGGAGTGCGGGCTTCGGACCACGCGCCCGTGTGCAGCTCCACCGCGGGGATGTTGAGTTCCACAGTTTTGCGAACCTGCTCAACGTCGGGGTCGATGAACAGGCTGACGAGAATTCCGGCCCCGGTGAGTTGCGCTGCGCACTGACTGATCCGATGAGCGTGAGTGATGACGTCAAGTCCGCCTTCTGTTGTGACTTCTTCGCGACGTTCGGGCACCAGCGTGGCCTGTTCGGGAAGTGTCTGAAGGGCGATGCGGGTGATTTCGTCAGACACGGCCATTTCAAGATTGAGTCTGAGCCGGACGGTTTCGCGGAGGATTCGTACGTCGCGATCCTGAATGTGTCGGCGATCTTCCCGCAGGTGGATTGTGATGGAGTCTGCTCCGCCCAATTCGGCGAGAACAGCAGCCTGAACCGGGTCAGGCTCGGAGGCGCGTCGGGCCTGTCGAATGGTGGCAACGTGATCGATGTTTACGCCGAGCAGGGCCATGCCTTGGATACTCCAGGAAATTTCTCGATGTCAACTTCACAGCAACCGCGGGGGCACTGTTGAGCTGTGCGTTGAATTGTGCAGAAAGTTGCGAATGCTGGGAAGTTGGAATTTGTGCCATTGTCTGAAACGGTCGGTGATGGGTGGCACGTCAACGTTCCGGAATCGGCATGTTTTTTGCGGGTGGGAAATGGGAAACGGCAGACTGCCGTTCTGGCACCCTGAAACACCAGGTTGATGAGAATCCTGACTTTGTACGAAGATTTCGGTGGTACTCGAGTTCCTTCGCGAGATGGAACTGGCGGGGTCAGCG
>SXXK01000282.1 GCA_005791255.1 Planctomyces sp. | reverse complement strand
GGTCGGATCAATTGGTACCGGCTGGGCTGCAGGCTGAGCCAAAAAGCGGTCTCCGGGCCATCAAACGGGGGCTCTGAGGTTGTCAGCGGGACACAATCAGCGTTATGCTCTGGCTTTTCACGGGCGACCGGCGCGGGTCGCTGTTGTGTCATTTGCTGAACCGGGGATTTGTCATGCAATATGGAACTGCCGCCGCTGCATCTTCTGCGGAAGATTCACCGCAGCTGCTGGGGCATCCGACGGGTCTGTTCAACCTGTTTTTTGCTGAGATGTGGGAACGGTTTTCCTACTATGGCATGCGGGCCCTGCTGGTGTTTTACATGACCAAGGGCTTCCTGAATTTCGGGGACAGCCTGGCCAGCACAGTCTACGGTGCCTACACAGCGCTGGTTTACATGACCCCGTTTCTTGGTGGTCTGCTGGCAGACCGGCTGCTGGGGCAGCGGCTGGCGGTCATTCTGGGTGGCATACTCATGGCGGCCGGGCATTTGCTGATGGGCATCAGCAATGAGAAGGCTTTTTACTTCTCACTGGCACTGGTGA
Organism: Planctomyces sp.; assembly: GCA_005791255.1. Lineage (GTDB taxonomy): Bacteria > Planctomycetota > Planctomycetia > Planctomycetales > Planctomycetaceae > SXXK01. The sequence continues at coordinate 4,669 of SXXK01000282.1, read as the reverse complement.
TCATTGGCAATGGTTTTTTCAAACCCAACATTTCGACGATTGTGGGTTCACTGTACGCACCTGGCAGCCCGCGTCGTGATGCCGGCTACACGATCTTTTACATGGGTGTGAACATGGGAGCGGCGATGAGTCCGCTGCTGTGCGGGTACATCGGCGAGAACTATGGCTGGCACAATGGTTTTGGCCTGGCGACGATCGGCATGATGATTGGGCTGGCGGTGTTTGTGATGCCCAACTTCGTGACTCAGCTGATGATCGCAGCGGGTTCGGTGGCTGCGGTGATCGGTCTGCTGTGGTTTCGTCCGGATGATCCGGCGGCCATTGCATTGAATATCTTCGTGGCGGTGTGTCTGGCGGCGGCTGCTGTGATTTCGGTGCTGGCTCTGGGCCGTGGCGGGCTGTCAAAAACAGCCGGTGCGGCAAAATCCGGGCCAGTGTCGTCGAGTCATCTGTGGCTGGTGCTGGGCGGGATCCTGCTGGCAGTTCCCGTGGTCGCTTTGTTTGTTTCCGGATTCAAGGTGATCCTGCCGCAGCCGCTGCAGTTGTTGAGTGACACGACGGTGCAGTCCATCAAAGCGTGGACCCTGGGAGACTGGCCGGTGCCGGGCAGGGAAATTCTGGCGATCTTTGCAGCAGAAGTGAGCAAGCCGGCCGGGCTGTTGCTGACTCTGACCGGCGTCCTGGCGTTCGGGTCACTGATCCTGCAGACGCTGAAGATGCAGACAATTGCCCGGCATCGGATGATTGTGGTTCTGACGCTGACATTTTTCTCAATGCTGTTCTGGGCGTTCTTTGAGCAGGCGGGCAGCAGCCTGAACTTTTTTGCTGACCGCAACGTGGACCGGGTGGCGAATGTGCAGCGGCTGATTGCCGAATCGGAGGTCGGTACGGTGATTCAGCTGCAGCCCACACAGGAGCAGCTGGGCAGGACAAATGGCAAACTCCTGTTTACGCTGGATCAGCTCGACAAGCTGCGATCTGAAGAGGCCAAAAAGGGCAAGGATGCAAAGTTTGATTTTGTGATTGACTGGGAAGTGGCTGAGGACAATGTGGGGATGGCTGTGGCGGAACGTCGCAACGAGCTGGCGGCCAGCACATTTCAGTCGGTGAATGCGGTCTGCATTCTGGTCTTTGGACTGGTGTTCACAGCGATCTGGTCGTGGCTGGGAGCACGAGGTCTGGACCCGTCGCCGGCGGTCAAGTTTGCGCTGGGTCTGATCCAGGTGGGGCTGGGATTTGGTGCGTTCTGGTGGGGCGCGGTTCATCATGATGCACGCGGAATGGTGGGAGTCTCCTGGCTGCTGCTGGGATACGTACTGCACACGACGGGGGAATTGTGTCTGTCGCCGGTGGGGCTCTCCATGATCGCCCGACTGGCTCCCAAGGTGCTGGTCAGCACAGTGATGGGAGCGTGGTTCCTGGCGACTGCATTCTCGCAGTACCTGGCAGCGATCATTTCTCAGTTGACGGGGACTGAGCATGGCGGTGGGGCTGAAGGCGTTGTTCCACCTCCGCTGCAGACTGTGATGGTGTACGGGGATGTCTTCAAAATGGTCATGTACGCCGCGGTCACAGCCGGACTTATCTGCCTGGCGCTGTCGCCGATTCTGTCGCGATGGACTCATCCGGAAGCTCCTGAGGACGGTATGGGCTGAGGGTGCGGTTCTTCGGTATGTGTCCCTGATATTTTGTTCAGCGCTGCCTTGCAGGTTCTGCCAGGCAGCGTTTTTTGTTCCATGATGGCGTGGGGGCACGTGCAAAACGGACTTTTGACTTCCGCGTCGATTATCCCCGGGTTCGTATCCGGGTCAGGTGGTTGCGAGTGCGTTTCCGCAATCTCCACGCTAGAATTGCAGGACTGTTGATTTTTCCGAATCGCCTTCATTCGGACCGCTGCCATGCTTTTTCGCGCTCTGGTCGTTGTTGTGTGTCTGACTGTCAGCCTGACTGCGACGGCTTCTCGGCTGTCAGCAACGGACACTCCTCTGAAGTCGACAGAGTCTGTGGATCTGAGGACGCTGGAGCTGGATCCGGCGAATCCGTGGCATCCGCGGCGGGATTCGCCACGTCTGCTGACTCCGCAGTGGGCGGGTGACCAGACGACTCAGGCTGTGATCGTACTGGCAATCGACGACATGCGGGATCCGGCGAAGTACGAGGCGTATCTGCGGCCGATTCTGAATCGACTGAAGCAGATCGACGGGCGAGCGGGCCTGAGCATCATGACCAATGATGTACAACCGGATGATCCTCAGTTGCAAAGCTGGCTGGGCGAGGGCTTAAGCATCGAGTGCCATTCGGCCGATCATCCGTGTCCGATTCTGCAGGGCGGTGATTTTGCAAAAGCGAAGTCCACCTATGACCGGTGCATAGATCGGATGGCGGAGATTCCGGGAAATCGCCCGGTTGCATTTCGAACTCCGTGCTGTGATTCACTGAACACCGTCAGTCCGCGATTCTTTGCTGAGATCTTTGGCGGAACAACAGCCGGGGGAGGTTCGCTGCAGATCGATTCGTCGGTGTTTATGTTCTTCACGTCTCGTGACGAAGAGTTGCCGCGCGAGCGGGTGCTGGATGCAGAGGGGCGTGAGCGATTCCTGAAGTACCTGCCGAGGGGCAATCGGTTTGGCGGGAATTTGCAGCAGCACTTCGTGAACTATGTTGAGAATTATCCGTATCCGTGGGTGATCAATGGAAACTGCTGGCAGATCCCCTGCCTGGCTCCCAGTGACTGGTCAGCTCAGCATCTGCAGGGTGTCAACAATCCGGTGACGGTTGATGACTGGAAGGCAGCGATTGATCTGACGGTGGCGAAACGCGGGTGTTTCAGTCTGGTGTTTCACCCGCACGGCTGGATTCGTTCGGAGCAGGTGGTGGAACTGATTGATCATGCGGTTGCCACGCACGGTCAGGCTGTGAAGTTTCTGAATTTCCGCGAGGTGAGTGAACGTCTGAATGCAGCGTATTGTGGCGGGAAGACTCTGCGCGAGCAGGCTCCTGAGTTTCTCGCTGATCATCAGCGGGCGATTGAGAATCGTCGTGACCTGACGGCACTGCCTGAACCGGATCAGCGAGCGTTGGCGAAGGCCTTGAGTGATCCGGCGAGGTATGGCCTGCCGCCGGTGCGTTGCGGGGATGGTTCCCACAATGGTTTCTTCGTGCATGACGGTCATTTGTGCTGGCAGAACGAAGATACAGCGAAATTGCCGGACCTGCTGGTGCGTGTGCCGATTGCCACGGTGCTGTCCAAAGCGCGGCGTGCGGTGGCTGCGGATACTCAGCCGCTGGTGCCTGTGGGCGCCGCGGTCGTGGACGTGACTCCGGATTATCCCGTCCGACTGACGGGTTACGGGAATCGGCTGAAGGAGGCGGAGACTGCCGCCGCGCGGATTCATGCGCGAGCTCTGGTGATTGGTGCGGCGGACAATCTGCAGGCGATGCTGCTGACTGTCGACAATTGTGGTGTGCCGCTGGAGATGACGGAGGAGGTTTACCGGCGGATTGCAGAAAAGGTGCAGGTGTCGCGGGAGCGCTTTGCAATCAGTTCCACTCATTCGCATTCTGCTCCGTGGCTGCGTGGGTTCGCACCGAATATTTTTGCGGAGGTTCCTGAGGATCATGCCGGCCGGCTGGCGCGATATGAGGCGGAACTGACCGACAAGCTGGTGCAGGTCGCACTGGCAGCGCTGGAAAAGCAGGTGCCGTCATCGCTGCATCTGGGGTATGGTGAGGCGGGGTTTGCGATGAACCGGCGTGCTCTGAAGGAAGGTCGCTGGACGGGCTTTGGTGAGGTTCCGGAGGGTCCGGTGGACAAACGGGTGCCACTGCTGGCAGCTCGCGATGCGAATGGCAAGGTTGTTGCACTGCTGGTGAATTATGCCTGCCACTGCACGACGGAGACCGGGGAGTTCAATCAGATCAGCGGGGACTGGGCGGGATTTGCGGCCGATATACTGGAGACTGAGCATCCGGGTGCAGTGGCGCTGGTCGCGATTGGGTGCGGCGCCGATGCAAATCCCTCGCCGCGCGGCACTCATGAGCAGGCTCGCGGGCACGGGCAGACACTGGCGCGGGAGGTGCAGCGAATTCTGGGTTCCGCTGCTGCAATGACTCGCATCAGCGGCAGCATAGCTGCGAAGTTCAGTCGCATTGATTTGCCGCTGGGGCGTGTACCGACGAAGGAGGAGTTGCAGGCGGAGTCGATGCAGCCGGGTGTCACGGGTTCGAGGGCTCGGTATTTTCTGGGCCTGCTTGAGTCTGGTCAGCCGGTGCCGACGACCGTACCGAACTATCCGGTGCAGACATGGTGTTTTGGCGAAGATCTGGCGATGGTGTTTTTGGGTGGTGAGGTGGTGGTGGATTACAGCATTCGGCTGAACGAGATGTTTGATGGCAGCCGCTTGTGGGTGAATGCGTACAGCAATGATGTGCCCTGTTATATTGCATCGGCGCGTCTGCTGCGGGAAGGCGGTTATGAAGTGGATTCGTCGATGCTGTATTATCGACGTCCATCCCGACTGGCTCCTGAGGCTGAGGACCTGATCTGTGACGCTGTGCAGAAGCAGTTGCCGCAGCATTTTTATTCCGAGTCGCTGCAGGCAAAGTTTCCGGCTCCAAAAGATCCTCAGGAGTCCCAGGCGGTGCTGCATGCCCGATCCGGTTTGCGGGC
>SXXK01000281.1 GCA_005791255.1 Planctomyces sp. | reverse complement strand
CCTTTGAGGGGAAGTTAAGGACATGCGATTTCTGATTACGAATGATGATGGTTTTGATGCGCCGGGCCTGCAGGCGCTGTGGCAGGCACTGTTGCCTTTGGGGACGGTGGAAGTCGTGGCTCCGGCTGTCTGTCACAGTTCCCGAGGTCATGCGGTGGATACCAAAAATCCGATTCGTGTGGAGCGGCGTGAGGTGGAGCCATTTGGCAGCATTCGGATCGTGCATTCGTCGCCGGCCGATTGCATACGTGTGGGGTTGCGGCATGTGATGGCCGACAACCCGCCGGACTGTGTGGTGGCAGGGATCAATCCCGGGGCCAATCTGGGTGTGGATTTGTTTTACTCAGGCACAGCTGCAGCGGCTCGCGAAGCCGCGCTGCTGGGAGTACCGGCAATAGCGTTGTCGCGTCTGATTCACAGCGACTTTCCGATCGACTGGGGTGCACTGGCAAGTCAGGCGGCGAAGGCAGTGAGTCTGCTGCTGCGTCCTGAATATCGCCTTCCTGCGGGGCATTTCTGGAATGTGAATTTTCCGACGATTGCCGGGGAGCGGTATCCGGACGAGGTCATGTTTGTGCCGCATGGAACAGAGCCGCATGCAGTTCAGTTTCAGGTGCTTGAGACCTGTGGTGATTCGGAGCTGCTGGGATATTCGGCAGCGTATCGGGATCGGCCGCGGGGGGCGGGAAGTGACGTTGACGAGCTGTTTTCCCGGCGGTTGACGGCGACTCCGGTAGGACCTTCCCTGACATCTGCCGAGAATGCTCATTTGCACACGCTGGTTTCTCTGGGTTCCGCAGCTTCCCCGGATTGACAGTGCGGGCCTGATACGTCAGCATGTGGTGGAGGGCGGTTGTACAGTGCGGCTGTTTCCAGCGGGTGCGGTGTCGTGATTTTCGCGACCCGGTATCAGCGGGCGAAATGTATGTATGAACATCTGACAATACTGAGTGGGCGTGCCAATCCGGAGCTGTCTCGCGAGATCGCCTCGTACCTGGGGATTTCTCTGGGTGCAGTGGATGTCGGCAACTTTCCGGATGGAGAAATCAGCGTCAAGCTGAACCAGAACATCCGCGGGTGCGACGTATTTCTGATTCAGCCGACGTGTCCCCCGGTCAACGAGAATCTGGTTGAGCTGCTGGTGATGATTGATGCGTGTCGGCGAGCCAGCGCATCGCGGATCACGGCCGTGATCCCCTACTTTGGGTATGCTCGTCAGGACCGCAAGGACTCGGGGCGGGTACCAATCACATCGAAGCTGGTGGCCAATCTGATTGTTCAGGCTGGTGCTCACAGGGTGCTGACGATGGATCTGCATGCTGCTCAGATTCAGGGCTTTTTTGATGTGCCCGTGGACCATCTGTATGCAGCACCGATCCTGGATCGACATTTTGCATCTCTGGCGATTCCTCCGGACGAACTGGTAATCATCAGTCCGGACGAGGGCAGCATTAAGCGAACACTGCAGCACAAGGAGAATCTGGGTGGTGCGCTGGCAATCGTGGACAAGCGGCGTGCGAATGCTCTGGAAACCCGGCAGGCCAATTTGATTGGTGGTCCGATTGAGGGCAAGACTGCTTTGATTTTTGACGACATGATCACGACGGCCGGATCCATCTGCGGCGCGGTGGAGGTCGTGCGGGCACATGGTGCAAAGCGAATTTACCTGGGTGCGACACACGCGGTGCTTTGCGGTCCTGCGGTGCAGCGACTGCAGCAGTCCCGTGTGGACGGAATTGTGGTTTCGAATACCTGTCCGATACCAGCGGAATCCCGGCTTCCGGGGCTGCATGTGGTTTCGGTGGCCGAGCTGTTGGGTGAGGCGATCCGCCGTGTGCACCGCAATGAGTCGGTCAGTTATCTGTTTGACTGACAGTCAGTCGTGCCGAGCTTTGTGCGGGAGATCCGGGGCCGAGGATCAGGCCGATCGCCACGAGGCTGACCAGCAGATTTGTGCCGCCGTAGCTGATGAATGGATGAGGAACACCTTTAGGCGGGACCAGCGCTGTCACCACAGCGATGTTGGCCATCGCCTGCAGAACCAGCTGAGACAGCAGCGTCGTTCCCAGCACCCAGCGAAACGAATCTTCAGCTTCAGATTTGAGTACGCGGCGTCCGCAGAGATAAACAAAGATCCATAGCACGCAGACAGTCAGCGTTCCCAGCAGTCCCAGTTCTTCTCCGATCACAGCGAATACAAAGTCGGTATTGGCTTCCGGCAGATAGCTCAGTTTCTGCCAGCCGCCTCCCACTCCTGTCCCCTGAAGTCCTCCCGCCCCGAGGGCGTACAGGGATTGTCTGACCTGCCATGGTGCTGAGCCGATATCCTGCCATGTTTCAAGAAACCCGCTGATTCGTCTGAGCTGGTAGGGTTTGAGCAGCAGCAGTAGTCCTGTGCATGGCAGCAGGGCAGTGCCACAGAGGAAGAAGCAACGGAAGGGCCAGCCACCGAAGAACAGAGCGAGCAGATATCCCAGTGCCAGAAACACGGTAGCACCGAGGTCCGGTTCCACCGCCACGAGCGGCAGAACGAGGGCGAGTGGCAGCAGAATGCGGGGAATACTGCTGATTCCCGGCGTTTCCTGTTGCTGCAGTTTCAGGATCTGATTTGCGGCCACCATCGGCAGTATCAACCGTCCCAGTTCCGACGGCTGCAGTGAGAAACCGGCGATTCTGAGCCATCGCTGAGCGCCATTGATACGGGCTCCGATACCGGGTATTAATACCATGATCAGCATCGTGAAAAACAGCCAGAAGGCGGGCCAGGTGAGGGAGCGAAGCTGTGTCGCGCTCACCCGGGAAGCCAGCCATGCAGCGATTGCGGAGACAAGCAGCCACGTGAGGTGGCGTCCCAGAAATACCGACTCGCGGTCACCGGGGCGGGACGTCAGGCTGGCGCTGAGCACCATCTGGACTCCGAGGCACAGCAGCACTGCAACGACACCGACAAGCAGGTGTCGGGTACCCCCCGCGGCGGGAACTGATTCGGCTGAACGGAATTCTGCCAGAGATTCCATAACTAATCGCCCGACTCTGTTGCGGAGCAGTCAGACAATCCCTTACTCTTCCGCCTCGGAGGGAGGTCGACCGCAGCGGGCTCAGGCTTGTGCGGACGGACAGGGATGTCCTCCTTTTTTCCTGGAACGAAACCAGCAGGGCTTCCGAAAAGTCAAACTTGCCGCGATCAGAGTAATCCGAGCGGTCTGCGCACTCTGCCTGAACAAATCAGACGGTTTCTTCCACAACCGAATTCGTCAGTCGTCCGATCCCGTCGATTTCTATGCTGACTGAATCACCGGGTTGCAGGAACAGTGGCGGGTTCTGAGCGAATCCTACGCCGTGTGGTGTGCCTGTCAGAATTACAGTACCGGCGGCGAGTACGGTGCTGGCACTGAGAAATTCGATCAGGGTTGGTACATCGAAAATCATGTCACTGGTGTTCCAGTCCTGCATGGTACGACCATTCAGGATGGTGCGGATTCCCAGTTTCCCGGGGTCCGAAATTTCGTCTGCGGTGACAAGCACGGGACCGAGCGGACAGAATGTTGCGAAAGTTTTGCCGCGACACCACTGACCGCCGCCACCGTTTCGCTGCCAGTCTCGTGCAGAGACGTCGTTGGCGCACGTGTATCCAAGGACGTACTTCAAGGCGTCTTCTCGTGACACATTCAGGCAGGTGCGACCGATCACCACCGCCAGTTCACATTCATAATCAACCATGTCACTGCGGAGTTTTCTGGGAAGCACAATGGGATCTTCCGGGTTCTGCAGTGTGGATGGGGTTTTCATGAACAGCACCGGATGCTGGGGAATCGCCTGCCCGCCTTCCTCAGCGTGTCTTCGATAATTCAGTCCGATACACATGATGGCAGTCGGCTCCACCGGGGCGAGCAACTTTCCACCGGCGATGCTGTGGCCCGTCGGCGAGAAACCGGTCGTTACTGATCCCTGCAGTCGCTCCAGCGAGCCGTCCGGTCGCTCAGAAGCATGGCAGATTTCACCGGAGGCCAACTGAATGCGGCGGATTCTCATAATGTGATTCCCAACGGATCATGTCAGATATCAACGATCGGCAAACACCAGTGCCTTCATGTACTCGCGATTCAGTCGGGCAATGTGCGAGACGCTTACTTCAGCGGGGCAGGCTGCTTCGCACTCCGAAGTGTTCGTGCAGGACCCAAAGCCTTCTTTGTCCATTTGAGCGACCATACCCAGTACGCGACTGCTGCGTTCCGGTTGACCCTGCGGGAGGATGGAAAGCTGTGATACCTTGGCGGAGACGAAGAGCATTGCTGAGGCGTTCTTACACGCAGCAACGCAGGCACCGCAGCCAATGCAGGCTGCCGCGTCCATGGCCACTTCCTGCCGGTTCCCCGGTACAGGAACGCTGTTCCCGTCCGGTGCGTTACCGGTATTGACGGAAACAAAGCCACCCGACTGGATGATGCGGTCGAAGGCCGAGCGATTGACGACGAGGTCGCGCACCACAGGGAATGGTTTGGCACGCCACGGCTCGATTGTGATCGTCTCGCCGCTGGAAAACCGTCGCATGTGCAGCTGGCAGGTCGTGGTGCCTCGATCAGGACCGTGGGCCTGCCCGTTGATCATCAGGCTGCACATGCCGCAGATGCCTTCGCGGCAGTCATGATCAAACGCCACCGGTTCGTCACCGGCGGCACTCAGTTTCTCGTTCAGCACATCCAGCATCTCGAGGAAGGACATGTGGGTGCTGACGCCGTCAAGCTGATAGTCGCAGAAGCCACCGGGCTTGTCCGGTCCCGCCTGACGCCAGACTCGCAGAGTCAGATTCAGAGTTTCGCTGCTCATGATTATTTGTAACTCCTGGTCGATGGCTTGACGTTTTCGAATACCAGCGGTTCGCGATGCAGCACGGGTTCATTCCCCGCCCCCTGAAACTCCCAGGCAGCGACGTAGTTGTAGTTCTCATCATCACGAGCGGCTTCGCCGTCTTCCGTCTGATATTCTTCACGGAAATGACCGCCGCAGGATTCGTTGCGGTGCAGGGCATCGACAGCCAGCAACTCTGCGAATTCCATAAAGTCGGCCACGCGTCCGGCCTTCTCAAGGCTCTGATTCAGCGTGCCGGACTCCCCAGGGACTCGCACGTTGGTCCAGAACTCTTCTCGCAGAGCCCTGATACGGGGGATTGTGGCCTCGAGGCCGGCCCTGGTGCGTGCCATGCCACAGTAATCCCACATCAGCAATCCCAGTTCGCGATGGAATGAATCCACGGTGCGACGGCCGTTGACAGACAGGAGTTTCGCGATGCGAGCCTCGGCGTCCTGCAATGCCGCTCGGCACTCAGGTGCATCTTCCGCCAGTTTCCCATGCTTCGCACCGGCCAGATAATCGCCGATGGTGTAGGGGATCACGAAATAGCCGTCGGACAATCCCTGCATCAGGGCACTGGCTCCGAGTCGGTTTGCACCGTGGTCTGAGAAGTTCGCTTCACCGAGCACGTAAAGTCCGGGCAGATTGCTCATCAGGTTGTAGTCAACCCACAGGCCGCCCAGGGTGTAGTGCACAGCGGGAT
>SXXK01000280.1 GCA_005791255.1 Planctomyces sp. | reverse complement strand
ATCTGAATCCTGTTTGGCGGGGTTCAGTGTGCCGGCGGCAGGCTGTTCTGGAAGGCTCGGTTGCGAAACAGGAAATCGATAATGTTGCCTTCGTGCGGCTGCAGCCAGTTCAATGCACAGGTCGGAATCGGTCCGACATTCAGGCGATCGATGTTGCGAGCATCGACGAGTTCGGTGATCCACTTTTCATTGGCGGTAATCGCTGTGCCGATCAAAGTCTGTCCGATTTTGGAAAGCATTTTGTCCTGCGGGCACTGCACAACTGAGACAAACGGAAACATGTACTCCGTGTTGGCCATGGAGTTATCGCAGTCGGTGACGTGCAGCACGGTGGGCCTGAGGTAGTCGCAGCGTTCCTGCCTGACGAGTCGTTCACCGCCCCGATATTTTGCAGTGACATCGGTGACGACACCGGGTTTGAGCCCGGCATCAATCTGGTTACTGGCGGCTTCGGCAACCCCAGCAGTGGTGAAGGCCGCGATGGCTGCGTTCGGATCGGTGGTGGGCAGCGGGGCGATTGGTCCGATCCGCTGGGCAATGGCGTCGGCAATCTCGGCTGTGTGCCTTGAGGCCCAGATTCCCGAGCAGTTGATGCAGCCTCGGCCACCGTTCATGATCACGCTTTTGACCATGATGTCGAGGTAGTCTTCCCAGCGATCGACGAGGTCGTCACCGAGCAGGATCTTGCTGAAGCCGGGGCCGTGAGCCTGCACTTTGGGGTTGCCGTGGTACTTGTCCACGGTCGCCTGACCGCCGAAAATCATCGAACGATTGCAGGTTTCAAGGACTTTGTTGCCAACGTCGTGAGGGCCCGGGTACAGGCAGAATGCTTCCCGGGGGACTCCTGCGGCAGCGAACGCTTCGTACATACGGTATGGTGTCCACGGCTCGGAGGAACCGGGTTTCAGCACCAGTCCGATCTGCAGCGGAATGGCGGGCAGCCACAGCGTGTGGACTCCGGGTGAGTTGGAGGGCAGGACCAGCCCGAGCACTGGTGTGGTAGCCTGGAAGCTGACCATCACATTGCGGGATTCCATGCCGTATCCTCGCGAAAGGATGTCGAGCGGGAGTCCGCGAGTGAGGGAGTCCAGCATGTCGCCCATGTGCTTGAGCACAAAGGCGTTTTTGTTCATGTTGGCGCGACACATGTTCAGCGGCAGGCCAGTTGTGGCCGACTGGATCGAACAGAACTGCTCGGGTGTCTGGGTGCCGTTCCCCAGCGGCAGTTCCGCCGTAAGGTACAGGTCAGCCGCCTGTTTGCATTTTTCGATCAGTTCTGCGCAGGAGAACTGTCTGAGGGCTTCGCGGGCTTTCGTGGCTTTGCGAGCGTCCATCTGCACGAGGCCGGCGTTTGCCTGGTGCATACGGGCCATCACCTCGCCCGTCTCGAAGTGCACCACTTCAGCTTTTTCGAGCGATTCATACGGCTTGCCCCAGCGAATGACGGGAATCTCTACGACAGACATGGCAGAAGCCTCGGAGGAAGTGATGCGATTCATACGGCAGAGCAGCTTCCGCTGGCAACGGGGCCGCTGTGCAGAAAATTATTAAAACGCCGGGTGTGCGGGCCACCCGGCGGGTTCCCATCCTGGGGGATCCGGTCAGTAGACGCCCACCGTGGTTGTCCTGGCAAACACGTGGTAAGGGCGAACACTGCTGACACCATCCCACGGATACTTGTCGTGGGGCAGTTCGCGTTCGCCTTCGTCGCGTTCAAGGAACCCGGGCACAAACAATTCTTTGGTCATTGTGTACAGTTTGACACGACCGGTGGCACCGTAGTCGACGAGTTTGTTGTGGTCATCGAAGTCCACCACTTCGATCACGGCGCGAGGCTGTGGGGCGAAGTAGGTGATTTTGTAGTTGTCAGCCGGATCATGCGGCTTACCGCAGGCCAGTCCCATCAGGGTGTTGCCATAGGTGGGCGTGATGTAGACGTTTGGGCCAAGCAACTCTTCGCGGGCGAATCGATACCACTGCTGAGTGAACTCGGTACCGCCGCAGAAGATGCCTTTGATGCCGGCTTCTTCGATGCTGCTGCCCTGATCCATCAGTCTCAGTGCGAGAGCTTCAAGCAGTTTGGGGGTGGTAAACATGCACTGGATGTCGTTGTTGGCCGACAGGATGGTCAGGGCCTGATCGACACAGTGTGCGCTGTACTCCTTAGCTTCGTCGATCTTGCCTTTTTTCAGCAGTTTGACGACCCAGCGGGGGTCAAGGTCGACGCAGAAGCAGATGCCGCCGCGATGTTGAGCCAGGTGTTCGATGGCCAGACGCAGACGGCGAGGCCCGGACGGTCCGAGCATGAGCCAGTTGGAGCCCCGCGGAAAGGACTCTTCCGGCAGTGTATCGCTGAACAGTTCGTAATCGATCCAGTGATCTTCCACGACAACGCGTGACTTCGGAATACCGGTGGTGCCACCGGTTTCAAACACGTAGATCGGCTTGTTCTGCAGGGGCTGGGGAACCCAGCGTCGCATGGGGCCACCGCGGAGCCATTCATCTTCGAAGAGCGGGAACTTCTTCAGGTCATCAAAGCAGTTGACGTCCGTGAGCGGATCGAAATTGAATTCTTTTTTCTTCTCGAGCCAGAACTGGCAGCCCGTATCATCGCTGAAGTGCCATTTGACCATTTCGCGGGTGTGCTGATCGAGCAGTTCCTTTTGGGAACGAATTTTTTCGTCGATGGAGGCCACGCTGCACCTTTTTACTGATTTGCTGTCAGATAAACGGGATGGTTATGGGTGAAAAAGTTCTGAGTCCGGCGTTCGGTGCTGCAGGAGGGCACCGTGCCCGGCGATCGCGCAGAATCCGTTCTGACGCCGTTGGAGGCATCAGCCCGGTGGTACTGCTGCAGACATGGTAGAGTCGTCCGTCCGGAATGCAAATGCAGAGGGAGTGACGTGGGAAAAGCAGGAATTTTTCCCGTGGCACCGCTTTCGGGGGAACGAATTTTCAGTGGATCTCCGGTCGACGAAACTGGTAGTGCGATACGAACCACTCGTCTCCGCCGTGATACCCGAACAGTTCCGCGCAGGCCATGAAGAACATGCGCCAGCGGGACTGCCAGCGTTTCCAGTCTCTGCCGTAGGCGGATTTGAGGATTCGATCGACGGCGGGGGCCTGTTCGTCCATCCGCTGCAGCCACGCATTGCTGGTTTTTTCGTAGTGTTTGCCGTCCCACAGCCATTGATTGGTGAGCTGCAGGTGCTGCTGGCAGTGGAGCAGCAGGTTTTGCGAGGGCATCATGCCGCCCGAGAAGAAGTAACGAGCCATCCAGTCGGAGTCATCCCGAACTTCGAACGGGTAGGTGAACCGGTGATGGCAGAAGATGTGTACGAACAGCAGTCCGCCGGGCTTCAGCCAGGAGCTGATGTGGCTGAACAGCAGCTGGTGGTTGCGGACGTGTTCGAACAGTTCCCCCGAGACGACTCGGTCAAACGTGCGGCTGGTCAGAAAATCGTTGATATCGGCTGTGATGATTTCCAGGTTGTGCAGTCCACGGCGTGCGGCTTCAGCCTGGATGTGCTGTCTTTGTGAGTGTGAGTTGGAGACGGCGGTGATGGAAGCGCCGGGGTAGTGGTCTGCCATCCACAAGCTCAGCGAACCCCAGCCGCAGCCCAGTTCAAGGATGTGCTGTCCGTCGGCGAGCTGTGCGTGTTCGCAGGTAATTCTCAGGGCATTGTCTTCGGCCTGTTCGAGCGTTTTGGTGCTGTCATCCCACCAGCAGCAACTGTATTTTCGACGGGCTCCGAGAACGAGGCCAAAGAATTCGGCGGGCACTTCATAGTGCTGTTCGTTGGCTTTTTCCGGAAGGACGGCGATGGGACCGCTCCACGCCTGTTCCGCAAAACTGCGGAACTGCTGCATTTGCTGATCAGGAGTCAGTGCCTCGAGTTCCGTGAGGCGTGCTTTGAGCAGTCGTCGAATGCCGGTGCGGACCAGCGGATCGGGCAGTCGACCGGCTTCAGCCATGCCGATCAGGGGCGTCATAAGGTGCAGCAGTGCCATGATTGCAATTCCGGGGTAAAGCGGTGAATGGGGGCGCGAGAACTGTTGGGGGGCGAGGCGGAGTCAGCAGGGGCTGCGGAGCGGCGAGGCGGGTTTGGCCCAGAGGACCTGCACCAGCCCGATGGCTCGTTCCAAAAACGCGGCTTCGCAGTAGCACAGGTAATAGCGCCACATGCGAATGAAGCGTTCTGAGAATCCGAGTGCGCGGACGGCGTCCAGCTGTTCATGGAAGCGTTCGTTCCACAGTCGCAGGGTACGTGCATAGTGCAGGCCGAAGTCATCCATGGAGATCAGACGCAGTGAAGTTTCTTCACAGACGTGTCGCTGCATCATTGAGATGGAGGGCAGAAAGCCACCGGGGAAGATGT
>SXXK01000279.1 GCA_005791255.1 Planctomyces sp. | reverse complement strand
GTTGCAGCCGGTGGACAGAACTGGAATGAGCAGCAGGCAGGTCGCCAGCATGAAATTACGCATGGATCAGGCTCTTTGAAATGAATGAGGTCCGGGGTAACGGAAATGTTCGGGCAGGATAAGCAAAACGCCCCTGAGCGACTGAGCGATCAGGGGCGAAAGTTCTGCGGCTGCAACGACCGTGATCAGTCGCCAGGAACAGTCACAACCATACCGTCGTTCTTGGCGCCCAGGCGGTTGTAGGTGGTGTGGTCGATATTTTCTGAGATGAAGCGAACGGCACCATCACCCAGCAGGAACTGAGCGCCGCCGGTGTGGCGGGAACGGAATCCAAACTCATCCACCCAGTTGTTGACCCAGTTGCAGCCCGAAGTACTGTCTTCGTTGCAGGTGTTCAGGTTGATCGGGTACAGCGTGGAGGCCATGCCCTGACCGTTGTTGGACTGCAGCCAGCCCTGACGCATGTGGTTGCTGCACTCCGGACGCACTTCACCCATGTAGATGGTGTTGGACAGCCCGTCGACGCAGTTCTTCATGGCGTCGCTGCAGTTGTTGCGATAAAACGGCCCGGGGACCCGGCTGCCGCCCTGCCCGTGCCCCATGATGAAACCGAGGTATTTATCCGGGCAGGTTGGAGAAACGTTGGGGTTGCCTCCGGTTGGACTGCCGGCATTCGTGGCACCTTTGCTGCCGGCATAATTCTGCACGGTGCTGACACCGTTGAAGTTTCCCGTGGCAGTGTCTGAAGGGCACAGGTATGCCGGTACCCGGAACACAGTACGCATCAGGCGTCCATCGGCCATGGTGGCGTCATTGACGTTCAGGGATGCGGCTGGCGGATTGTTAAAAGGAATCTGATTGAACATGTTGGCCTGCTCAACAAACGGCAGCAGGTGCGTCAGCAGGCTGCCCTGCTGATAGGTACGTCCCGCGTTCACATTGTTCCAGAACGCACCGGGAGGGAACACATTGTGAGTGTCATGGTAATTGTGCAGAGCAATCCCGAGCTGGTGCAGGTTGTTTTTGCACTGTGTGCGGCGAGCAGCTTCGCGAGCCTGCTGAACAGCTGGCAGCAGCAGTGCCACAAGAATGGCGATGATGGCGATTACGACGAGCAGTTCGATCAGCGTGAACGCCGATCTGCGCAACCTTCGGGCAGACATGTGGACCTCTTGGCGGGGAATTTTGTGAATAAATAACGAAAGCATCATGTTACCGTGGAAGCAGCCTGCGTGTCAACTTTTTCGGCGAATATGCACGTTTTGAGGCAATCTGAACGCCCTTTGGTGGGGATTTGCACCCCCCGGGCGTTTTCTGACGGTACAAACAGCCTGCATCCGAGGGTGACCTGGTCGGGCGGAACCTGCCGGGGCGGACAGCAGGAAATCGCCTCGTTCCGGGGGTCAGGGGAAGCGATCTTGACCGGGAACGGGATCAGCCGTTGTAATGCGTTCTGCCGCCGATGGGATGGAATCTGACAGGCCGGGAAGCAGTGGAAATTGCAGGGACGCATGTTTTCGACGTTCGACCGTTACCTGACCTGGCGCGTGCTGCACACGTTCGCGATGCTGTTTATTGCCACCTACGGGTTGTACGTGGTGATCGATCTGTTCATGAACATCGACGAGTTCCAGGAGAATTCGCTTAAGGGTCTGGGTGCGGGCGAGTCTGGTCGGCAGCTGGAACTGTTCCGTCGGATTGGTGTGTATTACCTGTACCGGGCGTTTGACTTTTTTGAGCTGGCCGGGTCGATTTTGATCGTGCTGTCGGCGATCGCGGTGCTGGCGCTGATTCGCAAAAGCAGTGAGACGTTTCCGCTGCTGGCAGCGGGCATCCCGGCGTTTCGTCTGCTGCGGCCACTGCTGGTCACGACCGCCGGCCTCAATCTGCTGCTGGTGGTGAATCAGGAATTTGTGATTCCGCGTCTGGCAGTGCAGCTGCAGACTCCGCGTGGCAGTCAGATTGCTTCAGTGCAGCAGGTAGAGCCTGTGTATGATTATTCGAACTACATGATGCACATTTCGGGCGATCAGGTACTGCTGGACCGGCGGCTGATCGTGGGTGCGTCCTTTGCGGTGGATTCGAAGGAACTGAGCAGTCGGCCGTTTGTGATGAAGGCCGAGCGGGCTCGATACGTGCAGGACAAGGCTCGCAGTGGTCGCAGCGGCTGGCTGCTGGAGAACCTGACGGCGGTGCTGGATTCGCAGATTCTGACGGTGGAAGGTCGCAAACGGATTACTCCTTCTGCCAATGGCCGGGACGCGTTCGTGGAATCGGACGTTACGTTTGAGCAACTGTACAATCGTGGTCGCAACATGAAGCTGCTGTCTTCGTGGGAGCTGGTGCAGCAGATCCGAAATCCGTCGACCGGTCAGAATCCGCTGCGTGCACGCAGTCTGGCACTGCATTCCCGGCTGACTCGACCGCTGCTGTCGCTGCTGAGCGTGACGATTGCCCTGCCACTGGTGCTGCGGCGGGAGTCGAGCAGTCTGATTGCCAATATGGCCTTGTGTGCGGGTGTGCAGGGCTGCTTTTTCGGGCTGGCTCATGTTTCGCTGGCTCTGGGAGGCACCGGGATGATTGAGCCGGATCTGGCGGCGTGGCTGCCGGTGATTCTGAACGGGATGGCGAGTGCCTGGGCGGCCGGTCTGGTGCAGACCTGACGCGGACCGGATGTCACCCCGCGGAAATGACATTCAGCGGCCCACCTGCTATTCTCTGACGTCTGTTTGTCTGGTTCGTCTCTGTCCGTCTGTGCGGGCGCGGCGGATTTCGTGCACGTCGGAGCAGTTTCCATGGCGATCACGGTGAACTCGAGTCTGGGGCGTCAGAGTAGTTTGCTGCGGCTGTCAGCGATGTTGCTGGCAGTACTGGTGTTACTGATCAGTGGCAGTGCCGGGCGTGCGCAGCAGCCGGAGCCTGTCGCGGACGCGGCGGGTCGCTGGGATCGTCAGCGGGCGAATGAATGGCAAAAGGGGGTCCCGTGGCTGGCTGGTTTCAACTACCTGCCGAGCAACGCGATCAATCAGCTGGAAATGTTTCAGGCTGAGACGTTCAGTCCTGAGCTGATAGACCGGGAATTCGGCTTCGCTGAACAGCTCGGCTTCAATACAGCTCGGATCTTTCTGCATGATCTGCTGTGGGTGCAGGACAGTGACGGCTTTCTGAACCGCTGCGAGCAGGTGCTGTCGATCGCGGAGCGGCACGGTATTCGGGTGATGTTTGTGCTGTTTGACAGCTGCTGGCATCCGATTCCGCGTCTCGGCCCGCAGCCTGCTCCCCTTCCCTTTACACATAACAGCGGCTGGGTTCAGAGTCCGGGTATTGAGATTTTGCGGGATCCGGCGAAGGGCGGACATCTGCAGGCTTATGTGCAGGGGGTTGTGCAGCGGTTTGCGAGTGATCAGCGGGTGATCACATGGGACATCTGGAATGAGCCTGACAACTTCGATGGCGGGGCCGCGAAGCGTCCCGATCTGGAGCCGCGGAACAAGCCGGAACTGGTGAATCGTCTGCTGCCGCAGGTATTTGCGTGGGCCCGCGCTGCGAACCCGACTCAGCCACTCACTTCGGGTGTCTGGCGTGACAGTGAGAACACGGCGCAGCTCGACGATTGCAAGCGCATTCAGTTATCGCACAGTGACGTCATCAGTTTTCATACTTACGGTGACGCGGCATCGCTGCAGCGATGCATGGATCGGCTCAGTGTTTACGGTCGGCCACTGCAGTGTACTGAGTTTATGGCGCGACCGAACGGCAGCGAATTTGATCCGCACCTGGGGATGATGAAACAGCGTAATGTTTCAGCGTGGTGCTGGGGATTCATCAACGGCAGATCACAGACGATTTATCCGTGGGATTCGTGGCGCAAGGCTTATGATGGTCCGCCACCGGTCTGGTTTCATGATGTGCTGGAAGCCGACGGGCGTCCGTTCCGGCAGTCCGAAGTGGATTACATTCGACGGGTGACGGGCGTGAAGTGACAGTGTGATGTTTGGGTTATGCGGTGCCTGCGGGGGCTGAAGATGCAGCGGCTGTTGTGGATTGTATGCTGTTTTGTGATTTCGGCGGTGCTGTCTGCGGGGACGGTTTGCGGTCAGACAGCAGCGATACCTGTGCCGGCTGCGGCGGCTTCGACAGCGGCGGTTCAGGAGGTGCTGCACAGTGGCCTGCCATACCGGGACCTGACCGGTCTGGACGCGGAGGCTCAGGAACGCTGCCGGCTGGACCTGGTGGTACCTGAGGGGCAGCGGGATTTTGCGACAGTCATCTGGTTTCACGGAGGGGGGCTGACGAAGGGGCGTCGGGCGATTCCACCGCAGCTGCGTGGCCAGGGGTTTGCGGTCGCCGCGGCCGGCTATCGGCTCAGTCCGTCCGTGAAGGCGCCTGTGTACATCGAAGATGCTGCTGCCGCTGTGGCATGGGTCGTGAAGAACATCGGTCGTTATGGCGGTTCAGCGAAACGCGTGGTGGTGTCGGGGCATTCCGCGGGCGGCTATCTGGCGCTGATGGTGGGGCTGGATCGCACGTGGCTGCAGGCTGAGGGAGTTTCGGCGGACAGTCTGGCGGGTCTGGTCCCGTTCAGCGGGCAGGCGATCACGCATTTTACGATTCGGGGCGAGCTGGGGATCAGTGATAAGCAGCCGGTGATTGATCGGTACGCGCCGTTGTTTCATGTCCGCAGTGACTGTCCGCCGATTGTGCTGATCACTGGCGATCGCAGCCAGGAGCTGCTGGGGCGATACGAAGAGAATGCGTATTTGTGGCGGATGTTTCAGGAGGTGCAGCACCCGGATGTCGTGCTGCATGAGCTGCAGGGATTTGATCACGGGAAGATGGCGGAGCCGGCATTTCCGCTGCTGACGCGATTTGTGAAGCGAACCACCGGGAAGAGTCAGGAGTGAATGCAATGAGCAAGTCGCAGCCGATGAGCAGCGCGTGGTGGATTCTCACGGCGCTGGTGCTGCTGGCAGCCGGAACTGCGACTGTGGTGGCAGGGGAGGACTGGCCACAATTTCGGGGGCCCGGTTCCGGGGGTGTCAGTCATGCCGGGAGATCGCTGCCTGGTCAGCCGGCTCGTGATCATCAGCTGCAGTGGCAGGTCACCCTGCCCACCGGTCATTCCTCGCCTGTCATCGCAGGCGAGCGGATGTTCCTGACGGGGGTGGACGGTGAGGAACTGGTGCTGCTGAGTCTGGAGCGAGCCACGGGGAAGCTGCTGTGGAAGCGGACGGTGCCGTGGGAGACAAAGGAAAAGTTCCACACCACGGGCAGTCTGGCGCAGTCGACGCCGGTGACTGACGGCGAGGTGGTGATTGGTTTTTTTGGCAGCAGCGGACTGCATGCGTGGACGGTGGCGGGGGAGCCGCTGTGGAGTGTGCGGATGGGCCCGTTTGCGAATGACTTTGGTGCGGGCAGTTCACCGGTGATTGAGGGTGAGCGTGTGGTCCTGGTGCAGGACCACGATGTGGATTCCTTTATTGCGGTTTATGATCGTCGCAGCGGTCGGCAGATCTGGCGGCAGGATCGATCCGAGTTTCTGCGGAATTATGCGACTCCACTGATCTGGAACGTGAATGGTCGGCGGCAGATTGTGGTGCTGGCAACCCTGCGCATTGTTTCGTACGACCTGGAGACGGGTGAGGAGGTGTGGAGTGTCAGCGGTGTGTCGCGAATCATCAATATGACTCCGGTGATCGGCGATGATAACATTCTTTACGCGGCCTGTTTTTCTCCGGGGAACGATGCTGAGGATCGCGTGACGCCGCTGACGACTGACGAGCTGTTCGCGGCGGATGCTGACGGGAATGGCACGATTGAGGAATCTGAGTTTCCGGAGCATCCGTTCAGGGGACGATTTTCGCAGCTGGACCGCAACAAGGATCAGCATCTGACGAAGGCCGAGTATGAGGTGGCCAGTCGTCCGCATGTGGCTGGTCGCAACGTGGTGCTGGCGATCCGTCCGGGCGGGACCGGGGACATCACGAGGACGCATGTGCTGTGGGAGCATCAGAAGCAGATTCCGTACTGTCCGTCGCCGTTGTTCTACCGTGGCCGGCTGTACATGGTGAAGAACGGCGGAATTCTGACGGTGCTGAAGGCTGAAACGGGGGAGGTGCTGAAGCAGAAGCGGCTGAAGATGACGAATGATTATTATGCAAGCCCGGTAGCGGGCGACGGGAAGGTGTATCTGGTGAATGTGAACGGTGGACTGACGGTGCTGGATGCGGATTCGTTTGAGGAGTTGCATACGGCGGATTTGAGTGGTGACGTCCACGCGACTCCGGCGATTTCCGACGGTCGCCTGTTTGTGCGGGTTGGGGACCAGTTGTATTGCTTTGGTGAGTGAGAGCAGCCAGGGCAGGGCTTACGGGCAGAATTGTGGCTTGTGAGCGGGTGGGTTACACTCTGGGGGAATTTCGTATCTGGAACTGATCAGAAAGGTGATTGCCGTGTCCGTGGAAGCTCGACTTGTGGAACTTGGGATAACTTTGCCCGCACCTCCGCCGCCGGGTGGCGTGTATACTCCTGTGGTCATTGTTGACCGTCTGGCTTATGTGAGCGGGCAGGTGCCTTATGGTCCGGACGGCAAGCTGGTGACTGGCCGTGTGGGTTCGGAGCTGACGGAGGAGCAGGGTGCTGCTGCTGCCCGGGTGGTGGCGTTGACGATGCTGGCGACAATCAGGGCCAGTCTGGGCAGTCTGGATCGTGTGAAGCGGATAGTGAAGGTGCTGGGGATGGTGAATTCGACGGCCGATTTTCAGCGTCATCCGGCGGTGATGAACGGATTCAGCAACACGATGGTGGAGATTTTCGGTGATGCCGGCAAGGCAGCGCGCAGTGCTGTCGGGATGGGTTCACTGCCGTACAACGTGCCGGTGGAGGTGGAGGCGATTCTGGAGCTGCACGACTGAATTCCCGGGAATCCGACAGCATCTGCCGATTTTTTCCTGATTCTTCAGGATTTTGAGTTCTCGGTTGATTCGCCGTAACGTCCGGGGCTGGCCGATTGATTCGCGGTTGCGGAACTGTATGCTGGAGGTCTGAGCGGGGCGGTGCCGGCGTGTCCGTGGCGGTATCAGTTTCCGGGCAGGTGTTCCGCAGTTGCTGGAAGGGCGACCGATGAAGGAGTGGATCATCATCATGGCGGCGGCGAACCGAGCCGGTATTCTCGCCGCGGTGACTCGTGCAATCGCCGAGCTGAAGGGGGATCTGCGTGAGGCCAGTCAGACGGTGGTGCGGGGGCATTTTACGATGATTTTTTCGGCGGAGTTTCTGGAGTCTCTGGAGCAGTCGATCATTCGGGATCATCTGCAGGATGCCTGTCGTCCGTTTGGCATAGAGCTGGTGTTGCGTGAGCTGGATGCTCCTGCGGCAGCGCCTGTCGAGTATGCTGCGGGCACCAGTCATTACCGGCTGCGTCTGGGTGGTCGCAACGAGCCGGGTGTTTTGCGCAGGCTGAGCCAGATCATGGCGCGGCACAGTGTGGATATTACGGGGATGCACGCTGAGCGTTCGGAGGACGGTCATTCTTTTGAAATGATCCAGCGTCTGGCGTTGCCGGCGGGGGTGGATCCGCTGGTGCTGCAGCAGGAGGTGGAGTCGGCTGGTGAGGATTTTGGGGTGACGGCGGATCTGCGAGCGGCGGACTAGGCAATGCAGCAGCCATTTGTGTTTATGATGGGCCAGTACGAGGCTCAGATGCCGGCGGATCGGATGTATTCGAAGCGGCATTTGTGGCTGCAGTCGTGTGGTTCGGACGTGTATCGTGTCGGGTTTACGGCCTATTCGGTGCGGCTGCTGCAGGATGTGTATTTTCTGGAGTGGTCGGTGGACGAAGGGGCGCTGGTCCGGGATCGGCAGGAAATTGGCGAAGTTGAAAGTGCCAAGGCTGTGTCGTCGATGTTTCCTCCGTCTGCCGGCAGGATTCTGCGATTCAATCCGGAGCTGCTGCGTGATCCCTCGGGCATCAATGCGGACAACTACGGTACCGGCTGGCTGTACGAGTTTCGTCCGGACGGCGAGCTGCTGACGGCCGAGCAGTACCTGGACCATCTGCGAACGGCATGGGAAGAGGCGCAGCGAACGATCAAGGGCCAGATGAACGAGGGTTAGGATTCAGACGGGGTTCAGATCGGACATGTCAGCGAGCACGACGGGCACATTGACGGTAGTGATATCTCAGGCGCAGGGGCGGAATCCGACGAAGCGTCGTCTGGAGGAGGAACTGGCACAGGCGCTGCTTGCGGAGCCTGGCATCAGTGTGACGCTGGTTCCGCATCTGTACGACATGTCGCAGAATCATTCGGGGCTGCAGTTTCTGCGTGAGGTGCGTGGTGATCTGCTGGTGCTGGGCTGGCTGTATGAGCGAGCGATTCGGTGGACACTGGATCGTGCCAGCGTTCGCGGTCGTCTGGCAGAGACTCTGCTGCGCTCCGCAGATGAAGCTGATGAGGATGACGACGAGGACGAGTCTGCTGATGAGCGTCACGCGGCGGGTGGGATTGGCAGCGTGGATGTTCCGGATCGAGCGTTGTGGTGCATCGATTTCCGGGCATCAGAGAAGTGTCAGGATTTTGTGAACGAGATCCGTCGAATGCGTGACGCGGGGGCGGCGGCGGAAGTGGCCGGATTTGACCTGCTGTCATGGATCAGCGGCAATCCTTCCGCCGAGCAGCTGCAGCGGTATCTTCAGCCCGAGCGTCTGCTGGAGGCGCGGCGGAACTTTGACGGTGGTGCGGCCAGTCTGGAGGACCGGGCGGTGCTGCCGGAGGATACGGGGCGTCGCTGGTATCCGGTGATTGATTACAGTCGCTGCACGAACTGCATGGAGTGCATCGATTTTTGCCTGTTTGGTGTGTACGGAGTGGATGCGCTGGATCGCATTCTGGTGGAGCAGCAGGATAACTGCAAGAAGGGCTGTCCGGCCTGCAGTCGCGTGTGTCCGGCAAACGCCATCATTTTTCCGCATCACAAGACAGCAGCGATCGCTGGAGCGGAGGGTGAGGTCAGTGGTCTGAAGATTGACCTGACGAAACTGTTTGGCGGTGACGAAGGTGAAAGTGCGATTGAGATGGCGGTGAAGGAACGTGACCGCGAGCTGATTCTGGACGGTCGGGATGCCGTGGGTATGAGTGTGGGGATCAGGCAGCGGCATCGCGAGCAGATGGACCAGTTGCTGGCGGATCTCGATGCGCTGCAGTTCTGAGGTGGCTTCGGGCATTGCTGCAACAGCGTGGGAGGCCGCGCGATGAATTGGCTGGCGTGGAAGATGCTGACCGGGGATCGGACGAAGTACCTGGGGATCGTTTTCGGTGTTGCATTCGGAACACTGCTCATTGCTCAGCAGGCATCGATTTTTGTCGGTCTGATGCGGCGTACATCCAGTCAGATCATTGACATTACGTCGGCCGACATTTGGGTGATGGATCAGCGGCAGCGGAATGTTGACGACATCCGACCGATGCCGGATTCACGGCTTGGTCGTGTTCGTGGTGTGACGGGTGTGGAATGGGCGGTGCGACTTTCCAAATCGATGATCCGCGTCAGGACTCTGGCCGGTGACTTTACTCAGGCAATTCTTGTCGGAGTGGATGACGGGTCGTTTACGGGTGCTCCGCTTGAAATGCTGCAGGGCCAGCATTCGGACCTGCGTCGTCCGGACGGTGTGATTCTGGATTTCGACGGTTACAGGCAGCTGTTTCCCGGAGAACCGGTGAGGGTGGGTCGGGTCCTGGACATGAACGACCGCCGGGCGGTGGTGGTTGGAATCTGTCGAGTGACGCCACCGTTTCAGACATTCCCCGTGATCTATACTCGCTACAGCCAGGCGGTGCAGTTTATGCCGCCGCAGCGGAATACTTTGTCCTTTATTCTGGCGAAGGCCGAGCCTGGGCGTCAGCCGCAGGAGCTGTCGCAACGCATCTCGCAGCAGACCGGGCTCAAGGCTCTGACGTGGGACGAGTTCTTCTGGCTGAACATCGGGTACTACATAGAAAACACCGGCATTCCGGTGAATTTTGGCATCACGGTGACCCTCGGGTTTATTGTGGGCGGAGCGATTGCCGGGCAGACGTTTTATTTGTTTACTCTGGAAAATCTCAGGCAGTTCGGCAGTTTGAAGGCCATGGGCGTAACGAATCTCAGGCTGATCGGAATGATTCTGCTGCAGGCTTCGATTGTGGGGATCATGGGATATGGAATCGGTCTGGGGGCATCAGCACTTTTTTTCGAGCTGACTGAGCGAAGCGGGCAGGCTGACCTGCGCGGGATGTGGGTTCCGTGGCAGGTGGCAGTGATCGCCGCGGGTGCGGTTGGGCTGATCATTGTGCTTTCCAGTCTGCTCAGTCTGCGTCGTGTCCTGGTTCTTGAACCAGCGATGGTCTTCAGGTAGCAGGGGGTGCCATGGTGCTGCATTCTGAGGTACCGGAAGACCGGGCACGAGGCACGGAAGATCATCGATCCGGCAGTTCGGCTGCTGAAACAGCGGTTTACTGCCGGGGAGTAACTAAGGAGTTTGGCACCGGTGAAGCGAAGGTGCGTGCTCTGCGGGGTATCGATGTGCATATTCCGTATGGCCGGATGACTCTGCTGGTGGGTCCCAGCGGTTGTGGCAAGACGACTTTGATTTCGATCATGGCGGGTCTGCTTGATCCAACGGCTGGCGAAGTGTCACTGCTGGGCTGTGATCTGCGAAGTCTGTCCGGCAGTCGTCTGGTGCAATTTCGGGCCGAGAACATTGGTTTTGTGTTTCAGCAGTACAATCTGCTGCCGTCGCTCACGGCGGTTGAAAATGCTGCGGTACCGCTGATTATTCGCGGGGTTCGGCGTTCGCTGGCGATTGAGCGTGCGATGGCACTGATGACTGAGGTTGGTCTGCGGGAACGGGCGCAGGCACTGCCAGCACAGCTTTCCGGGGGGCAGCAGCAGCGCGTTGCGATTGCACGTGCACTGGTCCATGAGCCGCGTCTGCTGGTTTGTGATGAGCCGACTGCTGCGCTTGATGCGCAATCGGGACGTACGGTGATGAATTTGATACGGCGAGTCACAGTTCGCAGTGATCGGGCCGTTATTGTCGTGACTCATGACAGCCGGGTGTTTGATCTGGGAGATCGCATTATCGCCATGTCCGATGGACTGATTGACAACCATCAACGGGAGGCACCATAGAACTATGCGTAACTTGCTGCTGCCGCTGCTTGCGCTCGGAATGCTGCTGTTCGGAGTGAGTCATATTAGTAACAGGCAGAAAGAGACTCCGCAGACCCCGCCACCGATTAAGCCGGTTGTCTCGCCCTATGCCGAGCGCATTGCCGGTGCGGGGCTGGTTGAAGCGGCCACGGAGAATCTGGCGATTGGCACCCACCTGCAGGGAATTGTTGATCAGGTTTTTGTGCAGGTGGGTCAGCGTGTTCGGGCCAATGACCCGCTGTTTGAATTGGACACGCGGCTGATTCGTTCGCAGATCGCAGTTCAGGAAATGCGGTCGGTCAGTTCTCGTGCAGAGTTGTCGAGGCTTGAGCAACTGCCCCGAGCGGAGGATCTTCCACCGGTTGTGGCGAGGCGGGAGCAGGCTGAGGCAATTGTCCGACAGTGGGAGGACGAGTATGCACGGCAGCAGAAACTGGCACTGGATGGTGCCACGACTGAGTCATCGCTGGTGGCCAGTCGTCAGAAGCTGGCTGCCGCCCGCGCTGATGCGGCCGGCATGAAAGCTGAGGAGGACCGGCTGCGGGCTGGTGCCTGGGAAGCGGATAAGACGATTGCCCGTGCCGCGGTGGCGCTGGCCGACGCCGAGGTTTTGCAGCTGAAAACTCAACTGGACCTGCACAGAGTCTGCACTCCGGAACTGACCGATGCGGCTGGCGCTGTGGAGCTGACGGTGCTGCAGGTCAATGTGCGTCCGGGAGAGGCTGTTGATACGGCGAGCGGAAAAACTCTGGTGATGCTGGGAGACGTTCGTCGCAAGCATGTGCGGGTAGACATCGATGAGCATGATGTGCCGCGATTTCGCAGCGAGGGAGCGGCGACAGGCGTCTTTCGGGGCGACGTCGCACGCAGTTTTCCGCTGAAGTTCATGCGGCTCGAACCGTTTGTGCTGCCGAAGCGATCCCTGACAGGGGACAATACCGAGCGCATTGATACTCGCGTACTGCAGGTGCTGTACGAAATCGCAGCCGATGCGGATGCCATCTTTATTGGACAGCAGATGGACGTGTTTATCGAGTCACGTGACGGAGCTGCTGCAGCTGGCGGATCTTCTGGTATTGTGCTGCCTGCCGCTGAACACTGAAAACGGCATGTCCTGCCGCTGGGAGCGATCAGGCCTGCAGCAGTGGTTCTGCTCCGCAGGACAGCAGCAGATCGGCCACTTTGCGACCGATGGATTCTGCGTCCGCAATGTCTCCGGCGGCCGACTGTTCGAGGCGTGTGCGACCATCGTGTGACAGCAGGACACCGGACAGAGTCAGCTGCTGATCCTGAATGCTGCACCAGACACCGAGCGGGGCGTGGCAGCCGGCGCGCAGTGTTCTGAGCAGCGAACGTTCGGCCTGTACTTCTGCCAGAGCGATCGGGCAGATCAGTTGTGCCAGCAGGTCGCGGGTGGTGGTGTCATCTTCGCGAGCTTCAATTCCGAGTGCTCCCTGACTGACTGCCGGGAAGATCAGCGGTGGTGACAGGATCAGTGAGATGCGTTCAGCCAGTCCCAGTCGGCCGAGTCCGGCTTCGGCAAGGATGATGGCGTCGTACTGACCGTCGTCCAGTTTCCGCAGTCGCGTATCGACATTGCCGCGGATTTCACTGAGCTGCAGATCGGGGCGATGGTGCAGCAGCTGGGCCTGCCGTCGCGGGCTGCCGGTACCGACGCGGGCAGCCGGCTGCAGGTCGTGCAGAGTCTGCAGCTGGGCACTGCCGGCGGGCAGCAGCAGGGAGTCGCAGCGGGGGGCTCGTTCGGGAACACAGGCGAGGACCAGACCATCAGCAGACTGTGTCGGCAGGTCTTTCAGGCTGTGCACCGCCAGATCGGCGCGACCATCCAGCACTGCCCTCTGGACTTCGCGAGTGAATACACCTGTACCGCCGAACTGTCGCAGGGCGTCGGTCTGATTGGTATCACCGGAGGTGACAATTGGAACGAGTTCAACCAGCGGCTGTGCGGGCAGTTGCCGCAGCCGATCTGCCGTGTAGTTCGCCTGCCAGAGGGCGAGGGGACTTTTGCGGGTGGCGATACGAAGAATCGGCTGTGACATGCTGCGAAAACCGGTGGCCGGGCAGGATTCTGGGGAATGTGGATCACTGCACTTCAGGGCTGCAGAATGTGTTTGCCATCTTCGAACTGCCTGTGGCAGGCGTTGCAGCTTTCCAGCATGGATTTCCATGCGGTACCGGCGGCTGCGAAGTCTTTGGCTTTGCCGGCGGCATACAAAGCAGCGCCTTTCTCGCGGGATGCTTTCGCATGCGCAATCCAGTCGGCCGCTGAACCCTCCGGGGCGCGACTGAACAGCAGGTTGCAGCTCTCGGCCAGCACCAGTGAATCGGCTTTGATGGCTTTCCAGCCCTTGTTGTCTGTCGGGGCTGCAGCCATGTTGGCCTTGAGCCGCAGGTAGGTGGGCTGAAAGACGTATTCCATAAACTCGTGCATGCTGTCTTCGACTGGTTTGACGTCATCAGTCGGGGCGGCCGGGACGGACCATGCCACGCGTGACGATTCCGGGGCGAGCACAGTCAGCAGGCATCCGACTGCAGCAGCAGCGGTGATCAATGCAGTTTTCATGAAGTCAGTCTTTCGTCGTGGGTTAGCTGGCAGCGGTCTGTTCAGCGGACATTCAGCTTCAGTTGGGCTTCAGCAGTCTGCATGCTGTATTGATCCCGCACACGTACTCGAACGAGCCAGGATCCTTCGAGCAGTGGTGCGGTCAATTCGATGCTTTGGTAGTAGTCAGTCCGCTGTTCGTCGCACTCATCGGGGATGGACGGCAGCCGGACCGGTTCCAGTGCCTCGCCATCTTCCTCCCGAATGTACTCGATCACTGCCGCGGATTCTGTTCTGTAGCGTCCTTCAGCGGTCAGTTCCGAGCGAAAATTTCTCAGCCCGACGTACAGCAGCAGTCGTTGTCCCGGTTCGAAATCGGCAGTCGGGAAAGCGACGACGCTGCCAAAGCCGTTGATTCGGCTGCAAAACTGCAGCCGATTGATTTCCAGGCGTGCCAGTGGCTGCAGTCGACGTTCGGCAGTGCGAATCTGTCGCAGAGTTTCTCCGAGCAGATCGCTGCGAGGGATGGATTCGTCGGTCGTGCGATACTGATTCATGGCCAGCATCATGGACTGCCAGAATTCCTGTTCTTCGCGGGGCAGTGCTTCGATGGTCCGAATGGATTCGGCGTTGCGTCCGGCGATCATCATCAGCAGTCGCAGGTCGGTTTGTCGACGTCGCCATGCGGGCAGGTTTTCGGGCCGTCCGGCGGAGTTTCGGGGCCAGTGTTTCAGTTCGTCCTCCAGCAGGGTGATGGCTGCTGTGAGAGCAAGGTCCCGATCCGTGATTTCGGGTGTTTCCGGCAGTGTGGGAAGTAATTCGGCGGTTGCTGTGGTCGGCGTTTCAGTTTCCTCCGCGGCCGGCTGGGTTTCAGCCGTTTCGCGTTCGTGGATGAGCCCGAACGGGTCACTGAGTCGCAGCATCTGTTTTCGCAGGCGTTCGGTGTTCTCGTCGATTTTGGGTGAATACAGTCCTCGGAGTCGGCTCAGCATCGACGGATCACTGCCATCCGCGGGGGTGGTTTCAGGATCTGCTGCTGGTGCGGGCGCGGGCCCGACCGGGATGTCCTGCGGCGGTTCTTCGGCTGTGTCTGGTGTGGGGGTGCGATCGTTGAGCGTGCGTGAGCCGCGATTGGCCAGTCGCAGTCGTTCGGTCATCGATTTGCCGGATTCCGCTGGTGGCCTGCGGGGCGTGATGCGTGGAGTGGCAGTTGCTCCGGCCGGCTGAGCGGTCGGGGATTCCTGTGTTTCGAGGAACGGATCGGCCGCGGCTGGAGGGCTGGTTTTGCGAGATCGCAGCAGCGAATGTCCGGGAGTGGTTGGGGCTGGTTTGTCGAGTGCAGCCCGGCCACTGTTTGTGCGGGCTCCGGTTGATGTGGCGGGTTCATCCGCAAAACCCGCAGTACACAGCATGTACCAGCCCGTCAGCAGGCAGCAGAGAGCGGCTGTCCGGCGTTGGCAGTGAGCAGGATGAATTGGAGTGCAGGGGGTCATACGGCGGATTCGGTGGCCGAAAACAGCAGCGAGCGGGGAACCGGCCACTGCTGCGGAGCGACACTGCGGAGACTGATCGGCGGAATCTATGGCTGGGAGGAAGCGGATCACAGGCCGGATTTCAGTGGCGCTGCGTTTCGGCTGGCGAATGGCTGCTGGTGCTGGTGAACAGCGGCAGATTTGGCCGAAGCTGGACTGATCCGGTGGTGGCTGGGGCGTGTTGGGCAAAACGGGCAAACCCTGGCGATGGCTGATTTCCCGCTGATTCGGGGCTGTGCATGCAGCGTTCCGGAACGTAAGATTCGTTTTGCCGTGGCGTCTGCCGGGAAGGACTGGACACGGAATCCGCAAGCAACGGAGCACATCTGTGTGGAAACTCGGTCTGGTGCGAACATCGATGCTGCTGTGGTTGTGGTTGTGCGGTGTTCCTGTGTCGAGTGCTCAGGCACCTGACGAGTTGCCTGTCCCGGAAGAACAGGCTCCGGTGTGGCAGCAGCGGTTGCTGACAGAGCGTCGGATTCCAGAGCAACTGGCGGAGCTGAGTGCCGCGATCGACCGGCGTGACGCGCAGGAATTTGAGCGTCAGCTGCAATTGCTGCGTGAGGTGAACGGGGCGCTGATGGTGCCGGTGCTGAACGAGGGCTATCAGCCACTTTCGGCGGCTCTGTTTCAGCGGTTGCAGAATCTTGATCCGGAGTTGCGACGAATTGTCAACACGGAAGAGTCATCAGCGGCCGGTGAGCTGCAGCGAGTTTTGCAGAGTGGCAGTGCGGATGAGTTGCCGGGACTGCTGCATCGGTATTCCGGGACGACAACGTCTCAGCGTATTCACTTGCTGCTGGCGGTTCTGCATGCGGATCGGGGACAGCATCTGGCAGCGCGGCGCTGGCTGCGTCCGTTGCAGTCTCCGGCGACGGCTCCTGAGATTCTGCGGCTGGTGAATCAGCTGTTGTCACGACTGCCTGATGGTCAGGGAAAACCGAAAGCGTCAGAGACACCGGCTCCGGTTGGCACTGCTGATCCCTCCGCCGCGTCCGGTTCTGCCGGGGCACCGCTGCCGCGGTATCTGCAGTGGCTTGAACTGCTGCCGTTGTCCGTCAGTGAGCGGCGAGTGCATCAGGAATTGATCAGGCAGTCTGCTGATGCTCGCCGGGGTGGAGAGCGGGGCATTCCCTGGATGTCGGCGGAACCCGGGCTGGATTCCGAGCGCGTTTACGTGAAACAGCCGGATCGGATCACAGCGTGGGAGCGTTCGACGGGACGCCATCTGTGGAGTCGCAGCCTGAATCCTCGAACGGCTGTCAGCCGTGAAGATTCGCTGTCGCAAGGTTTGTCGCGTGGTGGCATCAGCGGTGGTCTGATGGAGCGACACGAGTTTCTTGGCCGTGTCAGCATGGATCGTGACCGCTTATACGTGGTGTATGGAGTCCGTGACTCAGCAGCGACTCGTTCGGTGGAAGAATCTCTGCAACTGCGGATGCGGCTCAGTCGCAGCCGTGGCGAGAGTTTGGCCGAGCTGTGGGAGCTGATTGCGATTGAAAAGAGCACGGGCCGCAGGCTGTGGACGGCTGGTGGTGAGGCGGTCGAGAATCGGTTTCGCAACGAGCTGTCGCAGGTTTGGTTTTTTGGACCGCCGATAGTTTCCGAGGGTCGCTTATATCAGGTTTTTGAGCGGGACGGGCTGATCAGCGCGGGGTGTCTGGATGCGTCCAGCGGGCAGTTGCTCTGGTCGGTCCCTTTGATGACTCCGGAGTTCAGCATTCAGCAGGATGTACGACGGCAGCTGCTGGCAGCTCGCGGACTGGTGCACAATGGGCTGTTGATTACGTCGACGACTGCGGGCTGGGTGTTTGGGATCGACCTGCTGACTCGCAGTGTGGTCTGGGCTCAGCAGCTTCCGGAGGTTCTTGAGGGGCAGATCCGGGGATTTCCTCAGGCGCGTCGGTTTGGTGGCCTGCAGTCGCCGCAGCCGCTGACAGGTGTTCGGGTGCAGCGATCTCTGGATCCGTTTCTGTCGGGCCAGTCAGTCTTTTGGATGCTTGCTGAAACTCCATCGCCCGTGCTGCTGGATTCTTTGAGTGGGCGATTTGAAAAACCGGGTGCAGTTGATGGTACGGTGTGTGTGTACCATGGTGGTGACCTGATTGTACTGGCTTCGGTGCTGAAGACGTCAGCGTATCGTCTTCCGCAGCTGCAGCCTGTGTGGCAGCAGCAGCGAGCGGCGGATGCTGCGTTGCCGGTGGGGCCGGGTGCGGTGTCTGATGGCAGGCTGCTGATCCCGCTGGCGGATGGTTCGGTTCAGGTGCTGAACCTGCAGGATGGCCGTGAAGTGGAGAACGTGCCCGGTCTGCGTGCGGGGCGAACTTCGGGTGGGTTGTATGGAGATGATTCGGGGATCGTCAGTTTTGGGCTGGACCATATTTCTCTGCTGGGTGCGGAACGTCGCGAAATTGGCGGTCCTGAGGACTGGCTGCAGCGGGCTCAGTTTCTGCTGGAGACAGGGCAGCCGGCAGCGTGCCTGCAGGTGCTGGACAGTGCTGTGCCGGAGACCATTCTGCAGGAGCGCGTGCGGCGGATGAGATTTCGGGCCGGTCTGTCGATCTATGCGGCGAATCCTGAAGCGAACAGGCCACTGCTGGACGAACTGCACCGACTGGCACCGGCCGGATCAAGTCAGGCGCTGGTCTGGTATCTGACACTGAGTGCACTGCAAAAGGATCAGGAGGATGCTGCAGCGCAGTTTTCTGATGCTCTGATGCTGGGAGAATCGCTGCTGCAGCAGGAAGTTCCGACGCTGGAAGCGGTGCTGGCTGCTGCTCAGACCAGTGAGGAGAACGTCCTGTCCGGGCGGAATCTGGCGGGGCTGGACAGTCGTCGGACTCAGTTGCGTTCATGGATCTGCCAGCGGATTGACGAACTGCTGAACTACGGGACTGAGATGCAGCGGCAGCAGGTGCAGCAGCGGCTGGCCGGGTATGCGGACGAGGTCCTGCTGCGTCTGTCGGGTGTGTCTGCGGCGTCGGAAGCATTGCGGCGAGCCGAGCAGCGAGTTTCTGCGGGCGAGCTGAGCGAGCTGACGGTGCAGCTCTTGTTGCAGGCGACGACAGCGGATCCGCGGGCGGAAGCGGTTGAGACGGGAGCGGGAGCAGCGGAGTCATTGCAGCAGCGACGTCAGAGGGTGCTGCTGCTGCTGGATCGCCTGCAGCAGGTGGCGGAGCAGTTGCCGGCTGGGGGGCGCCGGCGCCTGACTGTGCAGTTGCTGGGGTGGATGCGACAGCAGGCGGGAGCGGTTTCTGAGGCGGCTGCGGCCGCAGTGCTGGCGGCGGAGCGTGAGCAGAGCTGGATGGATGTGGCGGAGGGGCAGTGGAATCTGGTCCCTGTGAGCACGACCGGTGGCATGACACTGCGGGCCAATGCCAGTACGACGCTGCGTCGTCAGGGTGTGGATGATCCGGTGCTGCAGGGCGTTGAGTGGCGGCTGCGGCGTGAGTCGGATGAGATAGTTGGTGAAGCGGCTTATGCCGTGGGCGGCGAAGCGTGGCGGGTCCGACCTCAGGCCTCGGACGCGCGGCAGGCCATGGCGCTGACGGAAGAGTCGATTTCGCGCGCGGGGACTGTGCTGATTCATCGCAGTCGGGAAGCGATCAGTGCGTTTTCAATTGTGGATCGTCGTCTGCTGTGGACGAAAGCGATGACGGGCGATGCCGAAATGCTGCTGCTGATGGATCGCACCTTCGAAAAGTTCAATTTTGATGAGAATTGGCAGTTGTTGTATGAACGCAGTCGGCAGATTTGTGGGCACACTGCCCGCTGGATCTGTGTGCTGGGGGATGCGCGGCTGGAGATGCTGGATCTGCTGACAGGCGAGCTGCTGTGGAGTCTGTCGTCGGCGGGCCTGTCGCGGCAGGTTTATGCGGCCGAGCGGGTCGTGCTGCTGCGGGATCCTGGCAGCAATCGTGAAGTGCAGCTGGAACCGCTGACGGGTGTGCCGCGACGTCGGACAGCAACGACGCAGCAGTTGGCGGCCGATCAGCCGTTGCGACTGCCGTTCCGGGTGCGGGCAGCAGCGCTTTCGGGGAAGATCATTCGTGCGACCGGGAACCAGTTGGTGGCATGGGATCCTGAGGCCAGTCTGGATGATCGCAGTACTTTGCAGTGGCTGGATGCGGTCACGCTGGAGGTGATTCGGACGGTTGAGCTGACAGGTCTTGTGCGTGCGCAGTTTCTGGGGCGTGAACTGCTGGCTGTGCTCCGCCAGACTCCGGAAATTCAGTTGATCAATCTGGAGACGGGTGCGGAGCAGGTGCTGAGTTATGCGGCGGCGGATGGTCAACCGCTGAACCTGCAGCGGGTGGAGCTGGCAGCGGATTCCGGCAATGTCTATGTGTTCGAGGTCCCGGCTCGTCAGAACGGTCTGATACAGCCGCAGATGATGCTGGGTCTGCGAGGTGATGCAATTCGCGGTGAGTTGCTGGCCATCAGTCGCAGCACCGGGCAGCTGGCATGGAAAGCGACGATTCCTGAAGATTCGCTGGTGACTTTTGATGGTTCGGAAAGTGCGGGGCTGCTGCTGACGTCGATGACGGCGATGCCGCGGGCGGCGAATGGCAATAATATTCCCGGCCTGAATTTTGCCGGTGAGACGCAGTTCATAGTCACTGCACTGGCTCGCGGTAATGGACGTCGGCTGCTGAGCTATACTGTGGTTTCTCAGTTCCCCAGTCCCGGACTGCGATTCAGCCGTGTGTCGGCCGATGTGTTTGATCTGGAAGCCTTTGGAAATCGGGCGCGGTTGATTCGAAAGATGCCTGTCGGGGAATAGACTGTTGCGGCGCACCTGCCGTTTACGGCCTCCGGCATTAACACAGTTTGGGAACAGGGATTATGAGCAGCGGGAAGTTGACCGACGTAAAAGTTCAGGAGGTGCAGATCAGTTTTGCACCCGTGCCGTATCGATCGGCCCTGAAATTCGGCGGTCGTGTTGTCAGCAGTGGCTGGCTGGTCAATGCGCAGGTGGTGGTTGAAAGTCGGCTGGGGCAGCGGGCGACAGGTTATGGCAGTATGCCGGTGGGGAATGTGTGGGCGTGGCCATCAGCGCAGCTGGAGCCGGACCGTACGGAAGCGGCGATGAAGGAGTTTTCGCGGGGTGTGGGCGAAGGGTTCGCGGGGTGTGGTGAGTGGGGGCATCCGCTGGAGATTGAGGCTGCGGCTGCCGGACAGTATTCGGATCTGGCAGCTCGAACTGCGACGGTGCTGGGACTGTCGGAATCGCCACCGGTGCTGGCGCAGCTGGTCGCGGCAAGTCCGGTGGATGCGGCGGTGCATGATGCCTACGGGCGACTGCATCATCTGAATGCATTCGATACATTATCGCAGCAGTTCTGCAATCGCGATCTGTCGACGTATCTTGACGAGCGCTTCCGGGGTGAATTTGCGGATCGATACACACTGCGGGCCCCGGCGTCCTCGCTGCCGCTGTATCATCTGGTCGGAGCGCTCGATCCGCTGACTCCGGAAGAGGCTGGCAGTCGACCGTCTGACAGTCTGCCATGGACTCTGGGAGAATGGATTCTGGCGGATCAGCTGACGCATCTGAAGATCAAGCTCAACGGGGATCAGCTGGACTGGGACGTTGAGCGAGTGCTGGCGATTGAGCGAGTTGCGCTGCAGGCACAGCAGCAGCGCGGGTGTGCCGAATGGTTTTACTCGTGTGATTTCAACGAGAAATGTCGGTCTGCAGATTATGTGGTGGAATTTCTGCGGCGGATCGAGTCAGCCAGTATGCCGGCCTTCCGGCGCATTCAGTACATCGAGCAGCCGACCAGTCGAAATCTGCAGGCTGCAGATGCTCCGGATATGCATGCGGCGGCAGCAGTGAAGCCGGTGGTGATTGATGAAGCTCTGATTTCCTATGAGTCCCTGCTGATGGCTCGTGACCAGGGGTATTCAGGGATTGCACTGAAAGCCTGCAAGGGGCAGTCTGAATCGATCCTGATGGCGGCTGCGGCGCAGAAATTCGGCATGTTCCTGTGTGTTCAGGACCTGACCTGTCCGGGGGCCTCATTTCTGCATTCCGCCAGTCTCGCAGCGCACATCCCGGGAGTGGCTGCTGTGGAAGGAAATTCGCGACAGTACTGTCCGGCTGCAAATGCGGAATGGGCGGCGAGAATACCTGCGGCATTTCAACTGCGCAACGGCAGAATCGACACAAGCGGTTTGAGTGGAGTCGGTTTGGGTTTCGGCTGAATCCACTGGTCGCCCGCTGCAATTCCGGATCCGGCTCAGGCCGGGCAGAGTGCGGCACGGGTGAGAAAAGTGCTGCGGGCGGAAAAACAGGCGCCGGGAGCCATTGGCGAGCCCCCTCGGGAGGCTCGGAATATAACGAACCTGCCAGGAATTCCGGAAAGTTCTGAAAACAACAGTTTTTCCGTCTGCGGAAATCTGGAGTTTGCTTTTTGGGTATGGGTATTATGGCCGAAGGATCCGTCGGGATTTTTTAGTCCCGGCAGGGTCTTTGCGCGCAGAATGCAAAGGCAGCCTGGCGCCCCTCCCGGTTTTCTGTCCTTCGGCGGATCCTCCTCATGAATCCTGTGTTCCGAAAAGGTCTGTTGCTGGCACTTTCAGGATGGGTGCCCACGGTGAATGCTCAGGAGGACACAACTCCGGCCCCTGCTCCTCCTGCTGCGGCTCAGCCTGGTGATTCACAGGACGGTCGGGCGATTTACTCGGTCCCCAGCCTGAAACCGCAGTGGCAGGCGCGGGCTGTACTGAATCGTGCCACTGACAAACTGAAGCATCTGACGGCTGATGAGGACGTCGTGGTGGCTCAGTCGATGTCCGGTGTGATTACAGTGCTGAACTCGGAAAACGGCCGTGAGTACTGGTCCAGTCACATTGGTCGCACCAACGACGCGACAATGCCCGCAGCGACCGACAGTCAGCTGCTGGCGGTGATCACCGGCCCGACGATTCACGCGTTTGAAAAGTTTACAGGGCGAAGACTGTTCAGTTATCGCATGCCGCAAAGCCCGTCGGCCTCCCCGATTATCTTTCGCCGCGAAGTGACCTATGGCAATTCCACTCGCATGCTGCGGTGGATCGTGGTGCCGATGATTGACGGTTCGATTGTATCTTTCGATGTGGAATCTCTGGAACGCATGGGGCGACTGGGGACGCTGCCGGATGATGTGTGGCGTGGCGAGCAGTGGCGTTTTGTGATCAGCGAAGATATTCGGTACAGCGTACTGGCTGGCAGCAGTCGCCTGGGTTTTGCCACGGGTGCAGGGAACATCTACAGCATTATGCTGTCGGGGTCGGATGCCGGTCAGGGACGTTTCCAGTTCATCATGAAGAGTGGCGCCAGTGCTCCGCCGGTACTGGCAGTGCGCGGCACGGATGAACGTGTTGTGTCGGCCACCAGGGACGGGCGACTGTTCTGCGTGGATCTCAACAGTGCCGGACGCATGCACTGGGGACTGGCGCTGGCTGCACCCGTGATGAAACCGATGCTGGCAGTTCAGAATGATTTGTATTTCGTGACGCATGATGGTGTGCTGGCGAAGCACGACATTCTGTCCGGTGATGCCGGACAAATCAGCAGTGGCACCGGGGCCGTGGCGTCGCAGAGCGAATCCAGCCGTGGCGAATTGCGAGCTTACGGCGCACTGGTGGAAGCCAATATCGATGGACTGACCGCCTTTGCACCGTTTCGGATTGCCAATCGTTCGACGCAGCAGGAAGTACGATCCATTACTCTGGATCTCAGTCGTACGGCTCTGACATTCACCGCGTCTGCCGCTGATCCGGCGGTACCGGCGATCACTGTTCTGGGAGACGGGCGGGAATCCACTGGTCTGACCGGAATGACGCTGAGTCCGGATCAGAAGTCTGCGACACTTGAATTCACTGGCTTTGATGCTGATGAGTACCTGTATCTGAATCTGGGTCTGCAGCATCCCGAAGTGTCGGTACAGAAAATCTCAGACAGTTATCTCGCGGGTGCCGACATTCGGGCCCTGGTGGCTCCGAAGCGAGCGGCTTCAGCGATCGCTGCCGGGGCTGCCGAAGCCTATCCGCCGCGTACCATCCGGGGCAGACTTTCCACAGGTTCACGGCCCTGGAAAGTTCCCGGAGTGGCCTCAATTCTGGCGGCTTCCGAGGCCACGATTTACTGCGAGGACCTGTCGGGATCGATTATTGGAGTCAATCGCAGCAATGGCAGCATCGAGTATTCGATGGATGCGGCTGATCAGTCCATCCGGCTCTTCAATGATCGGACGGATCGAGTGATCACCAGCACTCTGACGGGCCAGATTACTTTGTGGGCTGAGCGTCGGATTCAGTACGGAGTGACTCCGGTGCCAATTGCCGGAGCATTCACCTGGATTGTGACTCCGACAGCAGAGCTGCAGACCGACTTTGCCCGGTATCACCGCAATCCGGAGCAGCGTCCGCTGATGCCTGAGGTTCCTGCACGGGAACCGCAGGTCGCTGCGGCTCCTGAGGACACTGGTGCCGGTGGTTGAGGAATTCAGACCAGACGCCTGTCTTCCCGGGTCCGCCGGGGGCAGGCGTTTTTTTACGCGCCTCCGGGTGATCTGCGGTTCACTGGAGTTGCGGATGGAAGGGGTACCGCTGGCGTTCGAGATAGGTCGAAGTTCCCAATGTGGGCTGCGACTCCCACAGGACACAGCTTTGCAATTCTGTGCTGAGCGACAAATGACGGCAGTTGTTCTGAAACTGCTGCAGCAGGTGCTGATCGGGATTTTGGAATCTGGCCACGGTGACGTGCGGCTGCCACTCCCGATCCTCGCAGCGCAGTCCCAGTCTTTCAATGATGCTCCGTTGTTGCTGCTGCAGTGACCGCAGCACATCAACAGCTGACGACGACGCCAGTCCCACCCAGAGCACGCCCGAACCTGTCTTGTGACCAAACACACCGCCAGCCGACAACTGCACGCTGACCTGAGGTGTGGGAATATCGGCCAGTGCTGCGGCGAGTGTGACGGCTTGAGTTTCCGCGACCGAGCCGAGGAAGTGCAGAGTCAGGTGCAGATTCCCGGCGGGAACCGGTCGCAGGCCGGGACTGTCGGGGACCAGTGCCAGCAGCGTTTTTGCCACCGCTGATGGAATCGGGATACCGGTGAACAGTCGTGGCATTCAGCGTTACCTGCGGCTGCGGATTTTGTCGATGGCGAGGACCGCTGGGATGCGAACTTCCGTGTCCGTTGATGTTGCCAGGGGCTCCAGAAATTGCAGGCTTGCGGCTGAGCCAACTTCGCCCAGCACCTCGATTAATGCTCGTTTTCCAGGACCGGTGGTTACATTCGGCCACGCCTGCAGGACGGGTTTTTCTGCTGCTGGTCCCAGCGTTGCGAGCGCCTTCTGAATGTCGTAGCTGACCTGGAAGTCGTCGAGACTGCTGACGACAGCCGGATTCAGTTCAGCCGGCTGCATGGCGATGAGTGTTTTCAGGGCCCTGCGGCGAGTTGCCGTATAAAGAGGATCGGTGCTGGTGGCCAGTCGCTGCAGCTCTGCAAGCTGTTCCTGATCGGCCCAGATCGCGAAGGTCTCAGCGGCAGTGGACCTGATTATGGGGTTCTCCGCAGCCAGCAGAGGCCTGACTGTGTCGAGTACCTCGGATCGCAGCCCGGGTATCACAGGACGCAGCGGCAGTTGTACCAGCCGCACGAGGGCGGCTCGATTGCTGTTTGAGGACTTGATTTCCTGCAGAAGTTTTCGAGTCTGCTCTTCGTCGTTAACTGCCGGAAGATTGGGTACAGCGGGATTTCCGCTGGGATTCGGGCTGGACGGTGCGGGTGGTGTGGCGGGCGCACCAAAACCCGGTGGCGGCCCAAAGGCTCGCGGAACCCCGAAGCCAGGTCCTGGTGGTCCGCCGGCAGATGGTGGTCCGCCGAAGGATGGTGGTCCGCCGAAGGATGGTGGCCCGCCAGCTGATGGTGGTCCGCGGAACCTGCTGCGGGCTTGTTCAAGGTCAGCCTGCATTTTTTCACGGATGTCGGTCAGGCGAAGTGCAGCATTACTGGCAGCGGGCAATGCTGGTCTGGTGTCGGGCACGGGGGGTACCGTGGCAAGTCCCGGTGATGCCGGGCCGGTGCCGGGATTCCGCAGAGCCTGTTGCATTGAGTCCATCTGCTGCTGTACTTGTCTTTGCCAGTCCTGGCGGATTCGGCTGCCGGGGTTTTGTGCCGTGGTGTTTGGCGAGGGATGGAAGGCTGTTGGCAGATCGCCAATTGTCGGACGCAGTGCCAGTCGGATTCCGAAGTACATGGCGGCAGTGACGGCACCTCCGGCACACAGGACAATAGCGACTGCGGCCAGTGGTCCCATTTGCAGTCCGCGTTTTGCTCGGGCGACCTGTTTTTCGCCGGACTTTCCGGGCTTCGCCTTTCCGGAATCATTCTCAGTTCGCACAGACGCAGCGGGGAGCTGTGTTTTTTTCTTTTCCCGTGGCGGGCGGGGCCGGGCCTGTCGGGTATCGAGCGCTTCGCCGCAGCGCGGGCAGTGCAGTGGAACCGGGTTGGTCAGATCACGAATGCGAAGTTCGGTCCGACAGTCTGGGCAGTCCAGCAGATGGATTGTCATGTCATTCTGATCCGGAAGAACCACGTCGAACCCTGCGATCTGAGGCCAGCAGGCCGTGTTCTGCAAATCCTAGCGGTCTTCGGTTTGAAAGTCAGCCGCAGGCGCGTCAGAATTTCAGGTTGAGGCGTGGCGAAACGTTTCGTCGGCCTGCCGGATCTATTTGTGACAGGAACCCACGAACCATGAAGAGACTGTTCAAGAGCCTTGCCTGCTGTGTCATGCTGACAGCATCGACCATTGCTTCGGCTCAGGATATTTTTCTGAAGCCGGAGGACGCTGGTCCGGAGTTCGCCGTCCAGGGCGAATACTCGGGCAGCCTCGAAATCGATGGCCAGAAAGTGCCGGTCGGCCTGCAGGTGATTGCCCTGGGTGACGGAAAGTTTGACGCTGTAGCCTATCCGGGCGGGTTGCCGGGAGCTGGCTGGCTGGGTACGGAGAAGCACCGAGCCAGCGGCATGCTGCAGGATGGTGTGGCGAAGTTCACGAGCGGGGAGGGGATGACAGCCGAGATTCGCAGCGGAGAAGTTTCGGTAAAGTCCGGTTCGGGCAGTTCGCTGGGATCGCTGAAGAAGACCGAACGAGTCAGTCCGACGCTGGGTGCAAAACCGCCGGCGGGTGCTGTGGTGCTGTTCGACGGCAAGTCTGCCGACAAGTTTCATCGCGGCCAGCTGATGCTGGGTGATTTGCTGGCGGCAGACTGCGAAACCACGGAAAAATTCGGCAGTCACACGCTGCACATCGAGTTCCGGACTCCGTTCAAGCCGAAGGGACGCGGGCAGGATCGCGGCAACAGTGGCGTCTATATTCAGGGCCGATATGAGTGTCAGGTGCTCGACTCGTTCGGGCTTGAGGGGGAGAACAATGAGTGTGGCGGGATCTATTCCATCGCCCGCCCTGCTGTTAACGCCTGTTTCCCGCCGCTGTCATGGCAGACCTACGACATGGACTTTACGGCAGCCCAGTACGAGGGTGACCGCAAGGTGAAGAATTCCCGCGTCACGATTCGCCACAACGGCATTGTGATTCACGACAATCTTGAGCTGCCAAAAGGAACTCCGGGCAAAAACCCCGAAGGTCCGGGGCCCGACGTGATTTATCTGCAGGGCCATGGGAATCCGGTTGCATATCGCAATATCTGGGTGGTGCGCAAGTAAGGTGGCGTGGGTGGCTGCGGCAGTCTGATTCCCGCCGGCAGCAGCTTCGCATGTTTTCCACTTGACGCATTTTATGCGGCTGTCCTATAACGTTGTCTGGCTGGAACTGGCGGGGCCTGTTTGCCCCGCCGCAGCCTTTGATCTCGCGGTTGTTCGTGCCCGACACCGGCGGACATCCTGCACTGGATTCGGTGTCGAAGACTCCCCACGGAGGAATATGGGAATGGCCGCAAAGAGCA
Source organism: Planctomyces sp. (assembly GCA_005791255.1). Lineage (GTDB taxonomy): Bacteria > Planctomycetota > Planctomycetia > Planctomycetales > Planctomycetaceae > SXXK01. The sequence continues at coordinate 6,071 of SXXK01000279.1, read as the reverse complement.
AAGCAGCAAAGACCCCGGCAGCAGCGCCGGCAGCACCAGCACCAGCAGCAAAGGCCACCAAGGCCGCCGCTCCTGCTGCAAAGTCAACGAAAGCCAAGACCGGCGCAGCCAAGCCGGCTGCCAAGTCTGCCAAGGGTAAGACGACCGGCAAGAAGTGATCTGCTGCAGAGCTTACTGACCGGATAAATTGACGGCCGGAGTCTTCCTGGAAGACTTCGGCCGTTTCCGTTTCTGCGCTGCTGATTTGTCTGAAGTCTGCTGCTTGCTGTCAGGGCAGAACCGCCAGTATGCAGGCCCCCAGCATGGCCCCCAGCAGTGACAAACCTGCTGCGATCAGCACGAGGCAGCCACCAGGGCGAGGTAATCCCAGTCGAATCAGCCGGGCCAGCGGAGAATACCAGCCCAGCCGTCGCTTTGCTTTTCGCACCTGATTGGGCCACCAGCGAAATGGGGCCAGCAAGGCAGTGATTCCAAGGGCCTTCTTGACCCTTTTTTTCGCACGAGTCACTCCCAGTGCCGTTTTCCATGACGGCCGACGATAGCGAAAAAACTTCATGGCAGGCTTCTCCCAAATCAGCAGGCAGTGCAGGTTCCGCCGCGCTTCAGCGAATATCCTCAGTTTTCCCGGCAGCACAGGCAACCCACCGCAGCCACATTCGTGGACACTCCGCTGAAATTCTGCGAGCATTCTGCAGCGTCGGACTGCGGAAACGTTTCATTCTGTGTGCCCCCCCGCCAAAGGCCCGTTCATCGTGAAATCTCTGCACCTGCTGCTGTTCATCTGCGTGATTCTCAGCGCCGTTCGACTCTGTCCCGGGCAGGAGCGACGTCCGAATTTTCTGCTGATCGTTGTCGACGATCAGTCACCCCAGGATCTGCAGCTTTACAATCCGGCATCACCGCTGCGGACTCCCAACCTCGATCGACTGGCGGCCCGCGGAACGCTGCTGCAGAACGCTGTGCATATGGGATCCTTCAGCGGAGCTGTCTGCACGCCGTCCCGACACATGCTGATGTGCGGACGTACTCTGTGGCATCTGCCCATCGGTCCACTGGCTGCTCAGAACCCACTGCCGGGGTTACCGCGCCAGACGCTGGCCGCCGTCTTCAATGACGCTGGCTACGCCACCATGCGTACCTGTAAAAAGGGCAACAGCTATGAAGGAGCCAATCGCCAGTTCACTGTGCGTCGCGATGCCACCAAACGTGAGGGGACTGAAGAAGGTGGCAGCGCCTGGCATGCTCAGCAGGTGCTGGACTATCTGAGTCATCGACACGCCGAAAAGGATGTTCGGCCATTTCTGATCTGGTTTGGGTTTTCTCACCCGCATGATACCCGCAACGGCACTCCGGAGCTGCTGGATCACTACGGCGCAGTCAATCACACCGATATGACGAATCCGCCTCCGCTGAACCCTGCGCTGCCCGCTCTGCCGCCGAACTACCTGCCACAGCACCCATTCAATAATTCCCATGCCGATGTACGCGATGAAGTGGCGGTCAGCGGAGTCTGGAAGAGGCGGGACCCGGCAACGGTCCGCAACGAACTGGGGCGGGAATTTGCCTGCAGCGAAAACATCGATCAGCAGATCGGAAAAGTCCTGCAGCGATTACAGGAACTTGGCGAGCTGGACAACACTGTGGTTATCTACACGGCTGACCATGGCATGTCCATCGGTCGGCACGGACTGATGGGCAAGCAGAATCTGTACCAGCACACGTGGCAGGTACCGTTCATCGCCGCAGGGCCCGGTATTGCGGCCGGACGTCGCGCGGCGGGCAATGTGTACCTGCTGGACCTGCTGGCAACAGTCTGTGACTTCGCGGGAATTCAGCCTCCGGAGACCAATGAGGGCATCAGTATGAAACCGGTACTCACCGGACGCACCGAGATAATCCGTGATGTGCTGTATGGTGCGTATTCCGGCGGTGCAGCCCCTGGCATTCGCTGCGTCAGCAGGGGCGACTGGAAACTGATCGTCTATAAAGCTCCGCAGTTGAACCTGAACCAGGTTCAGTTGTTTAATCTGCAACAGAATCCCCACGAGCTGCTGCCGCAGCACCATGCCGAAGCGGTCAGTCGCCAACTGTCTGCTGCCCCTGCGCCGCTGCAGACCAATCTGGCCGATCAGCCTCAGTATGCTGCACAGCTGCAGCAGATGCGGCAATTGTTGAAGTCTGAGATGCAGCGGCTGGACGACCCGGCCGTCAGCGAATTCTGACTGCGTATCTTCGTCACTGTTTGTCTGCCGCTTCTTCACATCTCAGTTATCGGACTCTCACCATGCTTGCCGGACTGCTTGCTGCTCCACGCCGAATCCAGCTCATTGAGATCCCCGAACCGGAACTTCCGACCGCTGAGGACGCACCCGGAATGATCCTGTTTCAACCGGAAATGACGTGTCTTTGCGGCTCAGACCTGCCGTACTTCGATGGTGGGTTTGAGGGACATCCGATTGAGTATCCTCAGCCGGTGGGTATGAGTCTGCACGAGATGGTGGGGACTGTGATCGATACCAACGGCAGTCGCTGGAAGCGTGGGCAGCGAGTGCTGGCAGTTCCGTTGGGTCAGCAGGGACTATTCGAACGGTTTGTGCTTCCTGAAACGCGGGCTGTGGCATTGCATCCGGGGTTGTCGGATGAAATGGCGATGCTGGCTCAGCCATTTGGAACCGTTGTGCATGCTTTGAAAAAACTGCCCAACATGATTGATCGTGATGTGGTGGTCCTCGGCCAGGGACCTATCGGGCAGATGTTCAATGCCGGTTTGCGAAATCTTGGTGCCCGGCGAATCATCGGGGTTGACCCACTGGCATCGCGACTGCGGGCCAGTCTGCAGATGGGCGCGACAGCAACCGTGTGTGCCAGGGGGATTGATGCCGAACAGGCCATTCGTGATCATCTGGATGGGCTGCTGCCGGAATTCGTTATCGAGGCTGTTGGTCACCGGGCTCAGGCCTTCAACGATGCGGTCAGACTGGTGCGGGAGTACGGGACCGTGCTGTTCTTTGGAGTTCCTCCGCACACGATCGACGGCACCACCCTGCGAGCTCTGATGTGGAAGAACGGCACTCTGCTGACCAGTCTGCACCCGGATTTTGAACGCACGTTTCCTTTGGCCATGCAATGGATCGCAGAAGGTCGCGTCAATCTGGCGCCGCTGCTGACTCATCGTTTCGACCTGAGCGATCTGCAGCAGGCGTTTGATGTGTTCCGCGATCGCACTGACGGTGCACTGAAGGTACTGGTGCAGTTCCCCGCACTTGCTGCAAAAAACCGCTAGTCGTCCGATAACTGCAGTCGGGACACCGACAGTCCTCTGTTTCAAGTCTCACGTGCGGATGGCCTGCAGTGCCTGTGCCACATGTTCATCTGACGCGAAAGCTGCGGTGAACACCCGGCGAATGATACCGGCAGAGTCGATAACGAACGTCGTTCGACCGGGAAGCAGGCCCAGAGTCCGGGGGACCTGATACAGTCTGCGAAGTTCACCATCCTGATCTGAAATCAGGGCAAATGGCAACTGATGGCGTTCGCGAAATCGATCGTGGCTGTCATTTGTATCGCTGCTGACACCCACTACTTCAAATCCGGCAGCCTGAAATGCTGCATAGGAATCACGAAAGGCACAGACTTCGGCGCGGCAGATCGGAGTTTCGTCTTTCGGGTAGAAGAACAGTATCAGGCCCCGCTGACCGCGCAGCGCAGACAGACTGACCTCCCCGCCGTCACTGGTGCGGGCCGAAAAATCCGGTGCCGGACTGCCTTCAGCAAGCGATGCCATCTGCAGAATTTCCACGGCCGCAGGCCGTCAGACAGTGAAGATCGGGCAGGTCAGCGTTTTGTCGCTCTCTCCGAAACTGTCCTGTTCGATCCCCATCGACCGCAGGATGCTGAGATAAAGACTGGACATCAGGCCATCCTGAGCCTTCCAGTACTGGCCATGACGCAATCCCAGATTACGTCCACCCGCAACCAGCGTTGGCAGGTTGGCGGGATTGTGAGTTGTGCTGCAGCCGCTTCCATACAGCACGACGGTGTTGTCGAGTACACTTCCGTTGCGATCCTGATACTGCTGCAGACGCTGCAGGAATCCGGCAATCTGCTGACTGAGGAACAGATCGTATTTCGCAAATTCCAGCTGTCCGTCCCTGTCACCGGCGTGTGACAGATTGTGATGAGTGCGGGTCAGGCCCAGCTTCAGCGGGAATGTGTCACTGATCCCCATGCCGTCTTCACGGTTCAGCATGAACGAAACTGACCGTGTGATGTCAGCATCGAAAGCCAGTGCAATCAGGTCAAACATATTGCGGTAGTAGTCTGCCGGTGCACCTTCGCTGGTCGCGTCAAGGTTCAGGTGTGAGTAATCCTGAGGCTTCAGGGGAATGTCAATCCAGCGTTCCGAGGCCGTCAGTCGCCCCTCAATTTCATTCAGCGAAGTCAGATACTGTTCCATCTTGTCGCGGTCGGATTTGCCCAGCTGGCGATTCAGGGCACGAGTACCTTCAAGGACGGCGTCGACCAGACGCATGCGATGGGCAAGATCTGCACGACGCGTCTGAGCGGAATCCGTGTCCCCGCGAAACAGCCGATCAAATACTCGCCGCGGATTGTTCTCAGCCGGAATCGGTTTGCCTTCAATGTTCCAGGAAATCGTGCCGGTGCGTGAGAGAAATCCGACACCCGCATCAATCGACAGCACCAGCGACGGCTGACGGCAATACTGGCGAGTGTGCAGGGCAATGACCTGATCAATACTGACACTGTTGAAAGTGCCCGGTCTGGGATTGTGCAGAGGTGCTGCCGTGAGCCACATGTCTGAGCACATATGCGGGTCAGCCTTGAGCCCGGCAGCGTGATGCAGTCCGCCGAGAAAACTGACGTGCTGGCGAAATGGACTGAGTGGCTGAGTGGACTGCCCGAACTGAAAGTCAGGCCCCACGGCCTGCGGAAACCAGCTCCAGTCACTGAGACCGTTGTCAGCTGCCGGCAACGACATGCCGTTGGCCGTGTACATGGCACAGAATCGCCGCGGCGACTGCTGACCATCTTCCTGCCCCATAGCGTCAAGCAGCGGCAATGCCAGAGTCACTCCCGCAGCACCACGGATTACAGCACGACGTGACAGCATCTTCATTGGTGGCACCTGCAGGGCAAGTCGGAGAAAGGCGGGAGTTGACAATGTCCTGAAGAATAACGGCCAGCCGCAGCACATCCAACAGGAAATGACGGATGACGGTCACGAAATTGGGGATCAAAGACCGGCTGGTGCATGGCCATCCGCCCCGGGACAAGGAAGGCCACGCACTCCGAACTCACTGGGCTGTCGGCTGGTAATCCTGCCACATCCACACCAGCGTTTCCGCCAGAGTCTGTTCGAACACACTGCGGTCACAGTGTTTACTGGCTTTGCTGAAAACGTATCGGTAGTCGTAGCCCTTTGCCGCCAGAGCCGCTGCTGTGCGTTCGTTCGCCATCACCCAGTTGTGGTATGTCTCCTCGGGATCATTCGCCCGATTGTCAAACTCCGCCACATGCGTGAAAATCCGCAGCGGCTTCTTTGGACTGTTCTCAATCAGTTTCAACCCCGAATGATAGTCCCACGCACCCAGCGGGTACTGAGCTTCTTCCGGGGCGTCATCGTCCTGCTGATCAACAAATGTGCCGGAATAGGTGATCAGCCGGCGAAACAGATCCGGTCGGAACCAGCCCATCGTCAGTGCAGCGGCTCCACCCGAACTGCAGCCCATCACGGCACGTCCCCATGGATCTCTGGTCAGTGTCAGCCCTGGGTATGCCTGCTGAATTTCCGCATTGGACTGCACCGCCACCAGGACTTCCTCACTGATGAATCGGGCAAACCGATCGGACATCGTGTCATACTCCAGCCCCCGTTCACTGCCCTTACCATCATTCCCGCCATTCTGCACCGAAACCACAACAAACGCCGGCAGGCGTTTGTTCGGGTCCTGGGATACGGTCAGATTGTCCAGAGCATATCGCACAAGGTTCAACTGGCTGGGGCCGTCGAGCGTTACCAGCAGAGGAACATTTCGCACGTCCTTCAGCGC
>SXXK01000032.1 GCA_005791255.1 Planctomyces sp. | reverse complement strand
GGCGCTGCGATCGCGGATGTAGCACGAGCGGTAGCTGCCGCTCGTGATCCAGAGTGCCTACTCCCAATCTTCGTCCTTTTCGACATTCTGCCCGGCGAGACTCATGCGATCATGGGCGAGAACGGCGCCGGCAAGAGTACTCTGATGAAGATCCTTGCCGGGGTGCAGTTACCGTCGCGGGGTGAGCTGCTGCTGCGTGGTAAGCCGGTCCGTTTCGCAGGGACTCGGGATGCCGAGGCTGCGGGGATCAGCATGATTCACCAGGAATTGAATCTGGTGGAGCAGTTGTCGGTGTCGGCCAATATTTTTCTGGGTCGTGAGCTGACGAATGGCTGGGGGGTATTGCGGCAGGTGGAGATGGATCGGCGTGCGGCCGAGCTGCTGGAGCAGTTGGAGACCCCGATTGATCCTCGAGCGTCGGTTGGCAGTTTGCGGGTTGGTGATCAGCAGCTGGTGGAGATTGCGCGAGCGTTGTTGCTGGCGTCTGACATTTTGATTATGGATGAGCCGACGAGTGCATTGACGGAATCCGAGGTGGCTCGGCTGTACCGGGTGGTGGACCGCCTGAAGGCTCGGGGAGTCACCATACTGTACATTTCGCATCGGATGGAGGAGGTATTTCGTCTGGCGGATCGGATTACGGTGCTGCGAGACGGTCGCTATGTGCGGACGGTGGGGAAGTCGTCGACGAATCCGCGTGAGATTGCTCACTGGATGGTTGGTCGTGAGCTTTCGGAGCGGCAGCGTCGTGTGTCGGTGGGTGGGATTTTTAAGCCGGAGCCTGTGCTGCGTGTTAAGGATTTGTCATTGCCGTGGGCTGGTCGGCGGGGTCGCTGGCGGCTGCGGAACGTCAGTTTTTCGCTGGGTCGTGGTGAGATTCTGGGGCTGGCGGGTTTGATGGGTGCGGGGCGGACGGAGTTGCTGGAGTGTGTGTCGGGGGCAGCGGGTCACGGGTACTCGGGCGAGGTTTGGCTGCGTGGTGAGCGTTGTGATTTTCGGCATCCGTCTGAGGCTCTGCGGGCGGGTGTGGCGATGACGACTGAGGACCGCAAGCGGCTGGGGATTTTTCGCGGGTTGACGGTGCGGGAGAACATCACGATCAGTGCGTTGCAGCGATTTTCTGAGGCGGGAGTGATTTCGGGTCGTTTGGAGCAGCAGGTGGTGCAGGAGCAGGTGGAGTCGCTGGGGATTCGTGCTGCGGGAACTGAGTCGCTGATTACAGCTCTGAGTGGTGGGAATCAGCAGAAGTGTATGCTGGCGCGGTGTCTGCTGACGAAGCCGGACGTGTTGCTGCTGGACGATCCGACTCGCGGCGTCGACGTGGGTGCGAAGGCGGAGTTGTATGTGCTGATGGATCGGCTGGCTGAGCAGGGAGTTTCGATGATTGTGACCAGTGGCGAGTTGCCGGAGTTACTGGCGGTTTGTGATCGGATTCTGGTATTGAGTGAGGGGTGTGTGACGGGGGAGTTTCGTGGCGATTCGGTGACGGAGCAGGAGATTATGGAAGCGGCGACCGCGGGATCTCGAGCCGCGGGTGGTGTTGCCACGGATGAGGGGTAGTTTTGAGCCACGGATGAACACGGATTTTCACGGATGAATTGCCGGGAGGGGATTTGGTTTTCAGTTTTCAGTTTTCAGTTGTGGTGTGTTTTTTTTTCTTCGCGTCTTTGCGTCTTGGCGTGAGTTAAACACGATTGATTCGCGGTCTTCACATTGTGGCATTGTGGCTTTGTGCAGGGAATTGATTGATGGGTGCAGTGGTGGGCGAGTGGATTGGTGTTCAGGGGTGGTGCTGATGTTTGCCGGAGTGTTGTGCGGGCAGGCATGAATTGCCGATTGGCGGCGGCTGAGGCGGTGGGGAACGGGCGTTTTTTGCCGACGGTTTGTGGTGGCTGGGATCCGTTGCAACCCGGTGTTGTGGTGCGGGGTGGTGCAGCCTATAGTGGCTGAGGTTGTTGGTTTCGGTGACGTCATGGCAGTGTTGCGGGAATGAGTCTGCGTGAGTTTTTCATTTTCGAATTCGGCCTGTTCAGACGACGAGCAGTTTATGCGACTGGTGCGTCGTGAGACTGACGTGGATCTGCTGACTGCGGCGCTGGAGATATCGCGTGACGGTCAGTCGGATGTGAACTTCCCGGCTGCTCGCGGGATTCTGCAGCGGGCCGTGTCCCGCCTGACTCATCCGGTGACTCAGGCCGGCTCGGATCTGGAAGAGCTGAAGCTGCTGTCGCGTTACATGACCGAGGAGCTGGGGCTGCACGGTGAGAGTGAATATTTGGCGGATCCGCATTCGCACTACGTGAATCAGGTGCTGGCGACGGGGCGGGGAATTCCGATTTCGCTGTCGCTGATCTATTTGCATGTGGGGAATGAGCTGGGAATTCCGCTCGAACCCATCAGTACTCCGGCACGCTTTCTGATTCGTCTGCCGACGGATCAGGGGCATCTGTATGTGGATGCCTTTGATCGGGGACGGATTCTGGACGAGGGCGAGTGTATTGATCTGATTGGTGATCTGGCGAGTTGTTCGGCGCTGGAGGTGCGTCGTCACCTGCGTCCGGTGGATGAGCGTGCGGTGGTGATTCGCATGCTGCAGAATCTGAAGGCGTTGTTTGGCGGTCGTGAGGACTGGTCGTCGGCCTGGAAAGTTCAGACTCGTCTGCAGCTGCTGCTGCCGGGTTCCTGGCGTGAGCGGCGGGATCATGCGGTGCTGACGATGCGAGCAGGGCACTACGGTGAGGCGATTGATCTGCTGGAACGCAGTCTGGCGGTGTGTCCGGCTGAGGACCGTCTGTTTTTGCAGAATCATCTCCGGCAGGCTCGCCGGATGCTTCCGGAATGCAACTGAATTCTGTTGCGGGGCGTGAAATCCGGCAGCGGGAGTGCCAGATTGCGGCAGGTGGCTATAACACCCACTGGAAGCCGAGTCGTCGGATATGGGTCCGTCGTGCTGCGGCATCAGATGATCGGCCCTGATCGGGGGATTGCGGAATTATGGCTGACTGGATTGAACCGCCTGGGAAAGCACCGGCAATTTCACTGAAGTCGACCACGGGTAAGACGGTCAAGCTGTCGGATTTCAAGGGACGTCCGGTGGTGCTGTATTTTTACCCCAAGGACGATACTCCGGGGTGCACGAAGGAAGCCTGTGCATTTCGGGATCGTCTGAGTGAGATTGAGGGTCTTGGTGCGGTGGTGCTGGGAGTCAGCGCTGACTCGGTGGAGTCGCATCAGAAATTCACCGAGAAGTATACTCTGAATTTCCCCCTGCTGGCTGACACGGAGCACGCAGTGGCTGAGAAGTACGGTGCGTGGCGTGAGAAGAACATGTACGGTCGGGTGTCGATGGGTATTCAGCGATCGACGTATCTGATCGGTGCTGACGGCAGGATCGCCAAATTGTGGAAGAAGGTTTCTGTGGACGGTCATGATGCAGATGTGATTGCTGCACTGCAGGAGCTGTCTGCGGGTTGAAGCGGAGGTTTTTGTGAGACGGATAACGGCAGGGTCTGAGTATGTCGTGATGGCGGCCCTGCTGCTGGCAGCGTCTGGTTGCGGTCAGCAGGCTTCAGAGCAGCCTGCTGCTGCCGGTTCGGCTGCCGGTTCCGCTGCTGCTGCCGCGGCGTCAAGGCCCGTGGCCCTGCGCGCCGCGGATGAGCAGCAGTCGCAGCAACTGGCCGAGCAGGTGCGTCAGGCTGTGGCTCATCTGGATTCGGCCGCCCTGTCGAAACTGGCCAGCGACGAAGCGTTTGCGGATCGTGTGCTGCGGGGCACGGATGTCAGCGGCAGCGAGCGTCGCGAGGCCGTTGAAGGTCTGTCAGGGACATTGCAGGAAATCTTCGCCGGAGTGGTGCAGGGCTGTACCAGCGGTGGCAGTTACAGTTTTGTGCGACTGGTACAGCGTAGTGGTGAGTTTCGTCCGCTGTTTCGCCTGTGTCTGCCGGAGCTGTCCGGAATCAATTACCATGAACTGGTGATTGTGCAGACGGCGGAGGGTGCGAAGATTGCGGACGTGGATGTGTACCTGTCCGGTGAGTGTGTTTCAGAGAGTCTGCGGCGTCTGGTCCTGCCGGCTCTGGCTGCCTCCAACCGCGGTCTGCAGGCCTCGCTGAGTGCAGCGGAAGTGCAGTTGCTTGAGTTTTCCGACGACATCAGGGAGATCGGAAATCTGCAGCGGGGTGGTCAGCCGAAGTCTGCTCTGGAGCTTTTCCGGCGACTGCCGCAGGTAGTACAGGACTCTGAGCCTTTGCAGCGTCTGAAGGTGCGGATCTGTCGCAATCTGGGTCCGGATGAGCTCGCCGAGGCTCTGCAGCAGCTGTTTCAGGCGACCGCTGCGGATCCTGGTGCCGGCTTTACGGAAGTGGAGCGACTGGAGCTGCTGGGGCAGCATGCGGAGGTTGCCGCGGCGGTCGATCGTCTGCGTGAGCAGATTGGTGATCCGTATCTGGGGCTGCTGAAGATTGAGTCACTACTGAAGCTGGATCGTGGTGCTGAGGCTGCGGAGGCCGTGGCTGCGGCAAAAGCGGTTTCGGAAGGCGATGCGGACGTCGCCCTGACTGACCTGCGAGTGCGCCTGCACCAGCGGGATTTTGTCGGTGTGGCAGAGTTGCTGGAGGGAATGCAGCAGTCTCCGACCGGTGCCGCTGAGATTCCTGAGTATCAGGAGTTTCTGAGGTCGGAAGCGGGACAGGCCTGGCTGCAGCGCCAGAAGACTCAGTCGGAAACTCCCTGACCCGGCCCGGCCGGCAGATCTTTCCAGAATTTTCCGCTGGGTATGTCGCCGGTGTCCTGGCGGGAAACCGCGAAGCTGCGGGGGGTTGTGCTGTCCGTCGGGTTTGGGGCTGTGACAGCGTCAGGGGTTGAGGCCATTTCGACAAGCTGTCGACTGCGCAGGGTGACTCCGCCACTGAACGCCCCGATGATCAGTCCGCCGGAGGCACTGCGGGAGGTGAGCATGGGCAGTGTTTCGCGGGGGACGGGCCACGATCTGCCTGGCAGGACTGCCGGGTCGGCCAGCATCTGCGGCTGAAACTGCAGTGTTCCGGCTGTCTGGAGTTCGCGGCAGACGGCGACAGCGGTCAGCACGTCCAGAATGTTCTGCAGGTCGGCGAATGCCGGAATCTTCTGTGTCAGTTCGGGCAGATGTCGATTGAACAGTGTGGCGAATTCGTCTGCGCTGCCGCGACTGGTGCTGATGTCGAGCAGATTGCCGCTGTCATCCATGACCTCTTCCTGGGCGAACAGTTGCAGGCGAGGTCCCTGGAGTGTCCAGAGGTCGTGATCTGCTGAAACGGTGAGCGTGTCTGGTGCCGGAGCAAACCACCAGCGACGCATCATATTGTCGCCCGGGCGAGCCAGTGCGAGGCTGCTTTTCAGACCGCGAATGCCTGTGGCATCCGTGCCGATGGCGATGCGTTTCATCAGGTAGTCGGCTTCGACCATAGCGAGGCACATCCGGCTGTCCTCGGGAACGCCGAAGGTTGTCACATTCCAGCGACCCTGCAGGCGTACCATCTGTTCGAGGCGGGCTTTGGCAACGGCGACTGTGGCGGGTGCTGAATTGCGAGCCAGCCAGTTGTGTGCTGCAGCGAGGCGTTCCGGATCGGGGTCGATGGAACAGCCGGCAGCTTCCAGGATATCGGCATCGCGAAACGCGACCAGCAGATCTTCCAGACACAGGACGGGTCGTCCGGAGTGCAGGCCCACCATCCTGTTGCCTCGGACCGCAGCGAACGGTTCGGCTGGTCCGGCCAGAATCAGGTCGGTGCCATCGGGAGAGAGCACGATGGAATCGATACGGGTGAGACCGGCAAGGTACCGGAGTTCGGCGGGGATGGCAGTTCCGGCTGCTGCGAGTGCTGCCAGCTGGCTGTCGAGGCTGCGGAGCGAGAGCAGTCGGGCTTCGACGGGTTGTCGGAGAGTTTCCGGGAGTGCTGTGAGGGCTTTTTCGCGGAGCTGGCGGCTGGGCTGGGCGGGGCTGATGGGTGTGGCGAGTGCCTGCTGGATCAGTCCCTGAGGCGAGATGAGGATGCCACCGGGTGAGTTTCCGGGAGTGTTTCCGCCCTGTCCGAGTGCCGATGGCGATGTCAGGCAGAGCAGAACGGTGGCAGCAAGTGCGGTAAGTGAGTGACGCATAAGGATGCTCCGAGGACGCTGCGTTGAACACTGCGAGGGAGTGTACCACCGGCCATGGCAGGAGTGATGTGTTGGGCAGGATAAAAGACGGAGAATTGCGGAGGGCTGGATGGGTGGTCAGTGGTCAGTGGTCAGTGGGCGGGGGGCGGGGGGCGGGGGGCGGTGGGTGCGGATTTGAGGGAGGTTTGCCCCCTCACCCCCGACCCCTCTCCCCCTGCGGGGGCGAGGGGAGGAATTTAGTTGCCAGTTGAGAGTGTGGGGCGTGTTCTTCGCGGCTTCGCGTGAGCTAAACGTGATTGAGTTGCGGTCTGCGCGGCGAGCACGAGCACGAGCACGAGCACGAGTGCGAGCGGGGGCACGAGGGGGGGCGGTGGTGGTGCGATCAGGGTTTGCTGTCGACGGCTTCCTGCAGATCTTTCAGGCTCAGCTGGGCGCGGTTCAGGCACCAGACTCCTGTTCCGGTGACGGCGATGTAGCCGACGATCTGGGAGTACAGGGAAGCGGCGAGTACGAGGGATGGGTCGGGTTTGATCTGCTGAACCTGAAGGGCAATCTGAAAGCAGACCTGAACGACTCCGAAGTATCCCGGGGCCGCCGGTATCATGACTCCAAGTGCCGTGATGCCGGTCAGGATCAGTCCGGTGCTGAGTGTGACATCGATGTCGAAAGCTTCGAGTGCGAGGCAGGCGGAGTAGCCGTTGATGAGCCACTGGAGGAGGGAATTGACGGCGATGGCGAGGATGGCGGGGGCACTTTTGAGGGAGTGCAGTCCGATCGCGCCCTGTCGGAGCAGAGTCAGGATTTTTCCGGTGAACGATTCCGGGATCACTGGCAGCAGCCGAAAAACCAGGGCGGTGGTTTTGACGAACCAGTCGGTCCAGACCATGTAGACGATCATCACGACCGCGACGCCGGCGGCTGCGGCCGCAGCCAGCAGGGCTCCGCGCTGGTAGTTTTCCGGCATGGCTGGTGCGAACAGGACACCCAGCCCGAACAGGGCGAGGATTGAGAAGATATCGAAGATTCGTTCGAGGACGATGGAGGAGAGGACGGTGCCGGCGGGTATTTTGTGCTGTCTGTTCACCACGAAGACTCGCACAAATTCTCCGAGATGTGCCGGCAGAATATTGTTGGCGGCGAAGCCGATCATGACGGGCGGGAAAAGTTGCCTGGCGGTCAGTGGCGCGGCCGGTGCCAGCAGCTGTGCAAAGCGAATGGATTTCAGCCAGTAAAAGGCCAGCAGCAGCAGCAGGATGGGCGGAAGTGACCCATAATGCGCGGTCCTGAAGGCCTGCAGCACGAGGTCCGTGTCAGTGTCACGCATCGCGTACCACAGCGAACCGGCAGAGACAGCGATACCGAGGACCAGCAGCAGCAGACGTTTCATGGTGATGTTGTATTACAGGGAATCGTCGGCGCTGCGGAGCATACTGAGTGCCTGAGCACCTCGAATGAAGATGGGTCGAGGTTCGTCGGGGTTGAACAGTCGGAGTTGCGGGCGTGGTCTTCGGCGGCGCGTCCGGCGGACCGGCGGGGCTTCTGACCACGAATGCAGATCGTCGAAAGATGTTTCCGGGACCCAGTCAGAAGTCGGTGTCGAGGAAAAATCTTCGCTTGAATCGGTCGAGCATGCTGATGCTGTCGACAATGAGCTGCGGGTGTGGCTGACCTTTGTGAGTGCTGATCGATCGATGACACCGAGAAGTGTCTGACTGTGATCCACGACGGGCAGACAGTCCGTCAGTGATTCGCGCAGGAGTGAGCGAGCGGAGGCGGCAGTGTCGGTGTTGCGGAGCAGTGTGGCGACTGGCTGGGCGAGGCTGGCGACGGGAGTCAGGTCTGAGGTGCCGGCAAACAGTGCCTGCAGCAGCTCGTCTTCGGTGACGCGTCCGAGGAGTCTGCCGTGAAGGTCGGTGACGAACAGGCTGGAGTGCCCGTGCTGCAGCAGCAGGCAGGCAGCCTCACGAAGATTGGCTTCCGGTCCG
>SXXK01000278.1 GCA_005791255.1 Planctomyces sp. | reverse complement strand
GCTGCAGAAAAGCTCGCCGCCCCCCGAATCTGACAACTTTTTCAGAGGCAAATGGCAGCGCGGTAAACGAAGTCGCAGGCATGGGCTCAACCCTCCCGAATTTTCACCTGATTCACAAAGCACCGACTGCAACGCAGCCAGGCAATAATGTCAACACAAAAAACGTGGGTAGTAAATACCCTGACACATAAGCTGTTCATTAGCATGAACTTTGCGCGCAGTTTTACACTGTTTACGAATGGCATCAAATGATGCCTTACAAAATGTTAAGCTAAGCTGACACAACTGCTTCCCCGGGTGGTAAAAACCCGCTTTTTACTGGTTTTTACCATTTTTTTGGCGGTCCGCGGCGCGCCTCTTTTGTGGCAGTTTGTTGCAGAATCTCGTTGACTTCAAGTCCCGAAGTGTTGCAGGATGGAGACGTTAAATGTTACCAGGATTTCCTGCTTTAACATTTCCAGCCCCGAGAATGGAGTCCGCACTCACGCAAGTGTCGGAGGATCTCAACATGCTGTTTCTGCCCCGCCTGTTCTGTCTTTCCCGCCGTGAATACCGTCGCCGCCGAAATTCGCTCAACGCCTGCCTCAGCGAAATTCAGCAGTTCGAAACTCGGCAGATGCCCGCCGCTGCCGCCGCTGTCGCCCATGAATGGAACGCCATTCTGCTGGACAGTATCCGCGAACAGAAGTCGCCTCCGCCGGTGGCGTCGCGAGCCATGGCGATCACCAGCACCGCTGTCTTCGAAGCCGTCAACGCCATCGATGGTTCTTTTGTCTCCGGCATTCGCTTCCCTGCGGCTGCTGCCAATGCGTCCATGCCGGCTGCTGCCGCATCCGCTGCATTCAATGCCCTGGCCGCACTCTTCCCGGCTCGCAAAGCAGTGCTCGAATCCCGCTTTGCTCAGACTCTGGCCTCACTCCCTGACGACAGTCGGCGGTCGTCAGGCATCGAGATCGGACAGCAGGCTGCCGCACGCGTGCTGCAGCTGCGGTCGTCCGATGGCTCAGCCGACGTCATCCCGTACACTCCGGGTAACGATCCCGGCAGCTGGCAGAAAACGCCCCCAGGTTTCCTGAATCCGCTCCTGCCGCAATGGGGGGAAGTTGACACGTGGGTGCTGGCAAACGGCAGTCAGTTTCGTCCGGATGCCCCACCGAAACTCACTTCCAGCGAATATGCGCGTGATCTCAACGAAGTTCAGCAGCTGGGCTCTGCCAACAGCACGGTCCGCTCGGCCGAACAGACAGACATCGCCCGGTTCTGGGCCAGTGGTCCGGGAACCGCCACTCCCCCCGGGCAATGGAATATGATCGCCAGCATCATTGCTCAGGATCAGCAGTTGTCACTGCCCCAGTCCGCACGCATGTATGCCATCCTCGACATGACGCTGGCCGACGCCGCGATCCTGTGCTGGAACACCAAGTACCACTACGATCTGTGGCGTCCGGTAACAGCCATCCAGAAGGCAGACTCCGACGCTAACGACAAAACGACAGCTGATTCCGCGTGGCTGCCGCTGCTGACCACGCCGCCGTTCCCCAGCTACTCGTCCGGACACAGCACGTTCAGTGCAGCCGGAGCTGCCGTGCTGGCCGGAATCTTCGGGACCGACACTATCGCCTTCACGCTGCCGTCCGAGGTGAACGGTGTTGCCAGCCGTTCATTCACAAGTCTCAGTGCAGCCGCTGCAGAAGCCGGACGCAGTCGCGTCTTCGGAGGTATTCATTACGAGTTCGACAATGTCGCCGGACAGACCTCCGGACGACAGATTGCCAACCTCGCTCTGAAAACGCTGCTCCCCATGCAGTCCCGCGCTGTCAACACCGACGGCGAACTGCGAATCAGCGGGACAGTCGGTGACGATACCATCACCATCGATGCCTCAGCAGCCACCATCTCGGTGTACGTCAACCAGAAACTCTCATGGTCCGGACAGCGGTCCGCTGTCAGCAGCCTGACCATTGATTCCGGTAACGGTGATGATCGAATTTCGGTCTCCACCACGCTCATCCTGAACTCCTGGATCTCCGGCGGAAATGGCGATGACCGCATCTATGGCGGATCCGGCAGCGATGAAATCCACGGCGGCTCAGGTCGCGACTTCCTCTGCGGTCGCGATGGCGATGACCGCATCTTCGGAGGACTCGGTGACGACCGACTGGATGGCGGAACCGGACGCGATCGACTGAATGGCGGCGCCGGACGCGATCTGCTGGTCGGAAGTCGCACCCTGGATCTGTTCGAAACCGACGCCCTCGACCGGATTTTGTACCGCTGACAACAGCCAGTCAGCCCCCGTCACCCGCACCGATCCCGCGACCGGACTGCAGAACACCACGTTCAGCAGCCCGGTCGCTTCGATTTCCACCCCTGAGTCGCTAACATATGAACCACCTGTGGCTGCTGCCTCCCGCAACCAACGTTCCCTCTTCACCGCTACGCTGCCAGAAAGTCTGTCTCCATGAAGGGACCGGCATTTCAATACGAAGTTCGCATCCTGCGGCTGTTTCGCTGCCGCCGCTGCGGCAAAACCTTACGAGTCCCCGGAAGTGTGGCCAGCCACATCTGTCGCTGCAGCGATCCCCCCACCTTCATGACTCTGGTCGATCCGCCCAAAGTCGTTTCTCCGGATGTCTCACAATTCCTCTCCACACCCGATCCTGCAGAACTGGCCGCCGCTGAAATCCCGGAAACCGACGAACCGCTGGGGCCCTGGGTCTCACGCATACCCGTGCGACCGCCACAGCACCCCAACCGCCGCAAGCTGTCGGACGAATTCGAAAAACACATCGGAGATGGTGACCCCGAAGCCTCACCCGCCCCCGAAAACGCCCACCTCACGGTCAGCCAGAACGAAATTCCGCCCACTCAAAGGGAACACTCCGACCGACGTGATCACAACGACCGACGCGACAGGCGTGACAGACGTGATCGAGGTGACCGTCGCGACGGCCGTGATCGCCGTGATCGGGGTGCCCGGATGGACCGCCCGGACTCAAGGCAGACAGACAGCGCCCCTGAACCGGGTCCATCAGCCCCCGCCGCTGAACAGGCCAACACCAGCCAGTCCGCCCACTCCGGCGCCGCACCGGCAACCCACGGGGTTCGCCCCGATCAGCCGCACCGAGGCGAACAACGCGAACGGGGCAGGCGACCAGATCGTCGGGATCGCGGACCTCGCTCCGATCGCAATCCCGAACGACCTCCACAACGAAACACGCCCCATCATGACCCCGCCTCCCGCCAGCAGTCCACTGAAGACTTTGGCGACGGCATTGACGAAAAACTGCCAACGTACACTCCGCTGACAACTTCGCCGGATGACCAGCCAGCCGGCCCCGAAAACTCAGCCGCTGCACCCGACGAGGCTCGCTCCAGACGTCGACGACGCCGGCGATAGTCCGGTTACGGCACCCTGCCAGCCCCGCCATTGCACTCCTGCAGTAACACTCGAGCACTGGCCAGCTGCAGCTCACTCAGCGGCAAATGCTCGGGCTGATACCTCGCATGTTCATAGACCTGCACCAGCTCAGTAACCTTCGCAGCATCCGCACGCCGCACCAGTTCGCCCTGAACCTGCCTATGATTCCACCATGGCTTGACCGCACTGCTGCAGGACAACGCCAGCCGATCAAAGGCACGCACAATGTCCTCACGAGTCCGCACGAGGTGAATTGACAACGGCGCCGCTGACAGCAAACCGCCCCCAGGCAGCAGACGCCGCTGCAACACGCGAGCAGCCGGCAACAGCAACAGCAGGAACAACAGCACGCCGGCAGCCGCCAGCAGAGGCACCCAGTTGATGCCATCCAGGACTCCCGTCGCAGAACCAGAACCAGCCGACGCGGTATCAGGCTCGGTTTCACGGGCAGGCGGGGTCTGAGCAGGAGCCTGCTCAGGCACCTGTTTCATGCCCCCTGAAGGACGCCTGTCATTGCTCTGGTCCAGCTCACGTACCAGATCCTGAAAACGCTCAAGGGCTCGATCCGCAAACCCCTTGCCGCCGCTGCCAGGTTCAGGACGTGGCGGACGCGGTGGCCGATCAACGGGCGGTGGCATGATAAACGAATCCGATTGCCGATCCGCAGCACCGGGATTGTCACCCCGCGGCGACCCGGAATCCGGTCGGACACCCTGCTGCCGCTTACGCTGCTCTTCCTGAATCTGTTTCATCAGATCGTTGATCATCTGCTGCGGTGACAACTCCGGAGACTGGCCATCCGGCGATCCCGGAGTTCGAGCCTTGCCATCAGTCGCCGACGGACCAGCACCCGCCTGCTCCTCCCGCATTTGCTCCTCCCGCAGTTGCTGCTCCCGCTGCAGCTCTTCCCGCCGCCGCTGCTCCGCAGAATCCGCCTCACGTCGAGCTTCATCGAGGAGATTACGCAGAGTTCGACCGAAACCCTGCTGTTCCAGCTGCTCAGCGACACGCTCGCGCTGCTGCTGTGCCTGTTTCTGCTGTTCCTGTTCCTGCTGTGAACCGGAGCCGGAATCGGTTCCCGGTGCTGCAGGAGTCTGCATTGGCGACGTGCCGGCATCCGGTGACACTGGCTGACGGGACTGTTGCTGCAGCAACTCTCCGATTCTCTGCAGACTGTCAAGATCCTCGCGCGAAGGCCCCTGCGGCTGTGTCCCCGGTTGGGGCTGTGTCCCCGGTTGAGGCTGTGTCCCCGGTTGAGGCTGTGTCCCCGGCTGAGGCTGTGTCCCCGGTTGAGGCTGTGTTCCCGGTTGTGGCTGTGTCCCCGGTTGTGGCTGTGTCCCCGGCT
>SXXK01000277.1 GCA_005791255.1 Planctomyces sp. | reverse complement strand
GTGATCCCCGCATGCCTTCGACAGAACAACTCAATCGGACGCCGACCACCACGCCACATCCCTGTGTGCTGATTTCGCGGCTGGTTCAGGTTATCCCAAACGTCATGCAGGCCGGGCTCATTGTAAGGTACATTGGTCACCGGATTCTTCTCGAAAATCATCGTTTGCGGTCCATTGCCGGCACCGTCGATGCCATGGCAATCTGCACAATTCAGTGTCCTGCTCAAATACAGTTCACGACCGCGACGGCGGGACTCCTCCGAATCCGGAACACGGGGCACCGAAGGAATAATCTTTGCCTCGTCGGTGTCAGCAGCAACCCACGATTCCTCCAGTTCCACACCAATCCCGTCAACAACTCCCGGAACGTCCTCTGCCAGAAACTTTGCGAGCTCACCGACAATGTCCGTCCTCGTCTCATCCTTCAGACGCGACTCAACGGCCTCTTCCGAGTAGTCAGACGCCAGTTCATTTACAAGCTTGCGCTCAAACTCACCACGCATCGCCAGAAAACGCACATACTCAACTATCGCTGTCAGCTCCTCGTCCTTCATCAGCAGAAACGACGGCATGTAGGTTCCCGGAATCCCGTATCGCAGGATCCGCAGCAAATCCTCCCGCGAGACCTTTGACATGTCATTTGTCGAGGTGAACTTGAACACACCGTGACGGTAATCACGAGGTCGCGGATAAAGATACTGAGCAGTGGGACCGTTGCCATCCCCGGCGGTTCCATGGCAATGGCTGCAATGCCGCATGTACAAAACACGACCGGACTGAATCACAGCCCCACCGTCAATGCTGCAGGTGTCGCCGGCCGCCAAAGACGCCCCGTCCAGCCCCGTCAGCACCGCTTCGCCGGTTGCCGCGTTCCAGGATGCGAGTTGCAGTGTCCTGCCGGCAACTGCCCCCGTTACGACGTTCACAGTCGTTGCCTTCTCGGGAAACGTCTGCCCTTCGCCGGGAACAAACTTCACCTTCGCCTCTGCACCATCGACAGCGAAAACTTCAACCTTCGCGACCGCCCCGCCCCAGTGCACCGGCAGTTTCGTCCACGCCTTCAGCGTCTGAGGATCGCCGAACTTTTCATCCAGCAATTTCACAACGCCAGGGGCCTCGGATACGCCGGTCTGAGCCTCGGGGATCAGTGACCTCGTTCGATCGCTGATCGAGAAGGATGAGCTGTTGTCCGAGCAGCCGGTTACTGCGATCGACAGTAGACCTGCGATCCCCGCACGCTTCAGCCACGCTACATGAGATATCATTGCCAACCCCAGTCTGCTCGAACTCGTCAAGGACTGCACAAACACCAGAAACACCCCAACAATCAAAGTTTTAACAACGCCGCCGGATACTCAATTTTGACTTCCGTTTCCTCGCCGGCCTTCACTTCAACAGCAAGCTTCCTCTGGACAAAGTTGCCGTCAGCAGCCTCATGCCAGACAACGAACGAATGTGTGCCCGCCGGAATGTCGGCAATCGCAAATTCACCAGCCTCGTTCGTCACAGCACCATAAGGATGATCAAGGGGAAGGTGCCAGGCATTCATCCACGCGTGATAGTCACATTTCACAGCCAGAGGCACTGCCTCAGCCTTGCGGTACACAATTTCCAGCTTCCCATCCCGATCCATCGGAGCCACCCCGGAATTCACCGAGTTGTTCTTGCTGGGGTAGGTGTGAGTGTTGTGAGCCACGCTGTCGTTGCTCAGTACTCTCACAGTCTGATTCACAGGCAGAACCACAGTGTGCGGGTAGAAACGACAGTTCTTCTGATCGAATACGAATGGCTCAGCAGGAGTTTCCAGGGGACGGCCGCCCTTCGGAGCCTTCTGCAGGTACACAAACACGTTAGCTACACCGCCGTCTCCACTGACCATCAACCGCTCGTCCGGCACATCAACGGCCGCACAAACCTCCTTGTCCTTGATGTCGTCACCGGCCTTCACCAGCAACTTCATCTCCGGAGCACCCCCAACCATTTGGACTCGACCACGGATGGAACCCAGGGCGACCTCAGAAGATGCCTCGGCTGCACCGGCAGTCTCAGCGTCAGCCGCACCGGCATCAGACGCCAGAAACACAACCTGCGGCACAACGGTGGCACCGCCACCGACCGCCGGCTGACCATACTCACTGCATCCGGCAGCACAAATCACCGCCGCAGCTGAAGTCAGACCAAATACTCCGGAACGAAACTTCAACATTATTCGTCTCCTCCCGCTGCCGGAGCAGCTTCCGTGGCTGCCGCAGGCGGCTGGTAGATTACCGGGCCGTAGTCCTCAAGCAGGCGCGAATAGTTCATCAGAGCATCTCTGGTCGCCAGCACATGTGCGTCAGGATCGCCTTTGAATTTGTCAGGGAACTGAGTCGCATTCCTGCCATAATTTACGGGCATCGACGTGTAAGGCGTCACCCACGACGGCTTGTACAACCACAGCTTCACCCAGTCCGAACGCAGCCGATTCTGGACATCAACAAGGTTCGGCCCCTGAATGTCCTTTGCCGGATCCGATGCCTTGAAACGCCGACCACCAACGGAATGACACTGCACACACAACGGACCGTTCAACAGGTGCCACGACTCGTTTAAATAGCTCTGGTCATCGACAAGCAGCCCGCTGCCTTTCAGCTCCGCTGCTCGCTGAGTCAGATAATCCACATCCTTCGGCCCCTGCTCCTCATACGGGAACTCGGCACCGTCAACCGCAGCAAAGTAATTCGCCAGAACTCGAGCCTCCTGCTGACTCATGTTGAACCGGGGCATCCGCAGCACTGTCGTGTAACGAATCTTACCGGGCTCAAGCAGGAACGAGTACAGCCAGTTCGTCTGGACCTTCACACCTTCCTGATACAGCGGAGGCGGAGATGCCTGCCAGGCCAGCTTCCGCTGATCAAACCGATACGTCAAAAGCCTGTCCACCAGCAACTCAGCGTAACTGCCTCCGCGCGGTCCCTCATAGTCCACCAGACGCGATTCAGCAAACGACACGGGCGCCCCCGGCAGCAGGAGTTTAGGCTCGTCAGCGGTGCCAAAGTCCACTGGCTCCCAAACCTCAAATCCATACTCTCGCAACTCCGGATCCGTTTCCTCAGGGTCCGGCTTTGCCGACAGGAAACCGTGGAAGCTGGCGACAGGCATCTTCACCTTCTCACCATCAACCACATCCTCCTTCTCTGCGCCCGTCAGCCCCTTGAACGGCGGTCTCAACTTCAACAACAAATCCAGCGCCGCCTGATGGTCAGCAGCATCCAGCGGTGTCGACTCAAGCCCGGCAGGATCAGCCGCAAAAGTGATCTTCGGCAACTCGACAACGTGGCAGCCTGTGCAGTTGTATTTCGCGAGCAGGAACTCGCCCTCAATCCGAGTCTTCTCACGCTCGTCAGGAGTATACACATACTGCGGAGCAGGAGGTTCGGCCACCAGACCAAGGACGAAAGTGGCGATCGCCTCAATCTCATCCTCCTTCAGAGGGAACTTAGGCATCCGCAGACGCTCGTCGTATCCCTTGGTTGTGGTCTTCTCAAAATCATAGGTCCGCGGAGCACGCAGCTTCTGCCAGATAAAGCCAGGTCGGCCATGTCGCTGCAGACTGTCGTAGAAGAACGAGGCGGTCATTTCACGAGCCTCCTCTTCCTCAGTGAACTGCCCCTTCGCCGCTCCGCCGGCCGCAGCACGCTTCCGCGCGGTCACAATTCGCTCGGTCGTACTTGCATGCGGTGAACCCGCAGGCTCGCCGTGATGGTGCAAATACTCTTCAATGTGCTCGAAACCAAGCTTGCTGGTGTCCTTCCGTCCCCAGTCCTGCAGAGCAACACCGATCGGACGAGACTCCTCATAGCCCGGCATGTCGTGACACGCGTAACAGCCGTAGCGGGAAATCGTCTTTCGACCCACGTACTGCAGTTTCATCTCACGCCACTGCCCAGCGTCAGCAACCCCGGCACCATCCTCCGTCGCCAGAACCGCCTCATCCCCAACAACGTCCGACTTCTTCTGCGGGAACGTCATGCCCGAAATGATCTTCTTCGCGGCTTCCTCACCAAAT
>SXXK01000276.1 GCA_005791255.1 Planctomyces sp. | reverse complement strand
CCTTGGCTATGAAACTTCAAACGGAGAGGGGGGGATTCGAACCCCCGGTACCATTTCTGATACACAGCATTTCCAGTGCTGCACAATCGGCCACTCTGCCACCTCTCCGGATTCCACCGCCACCGGCAAACTGCAGAACGACGCTTTGCAGATCGCCACAGGCAATGGCTATGTCAGATAGATCAGACGTCGGAAGTCCGGCCGGCTGCTGCCAGTTCCGCCTTACGCTGAACAGCAGCAGCTTCGCGAGCTTCCACTGCCACAACGGCCAGCAGACGTCGCTTCAACTGACGGTAGTCCGCATTCAGATGACGCCAGGTCGCATTGCGTCCCTTTGCCTTGCCCGTCACACCTTCGCTGGCCAGCTGGGTTTCAAAAGCCGACAACTTCTGTTGCGACAGGGCCAACTGACGTTCAATTCGAGTCCGGTCCTTCAACATGGCACACCAGATCACTTAAATGCAAAAGGTTTGAACTGCGCCGCCAGTGCCAACAAAACACCAGCAACACCGTCAGAAATACCACCAGAAATACCACCAGAAATACCACCAGAAATACCACCCCAGGTTACCTGATCAACACACGAAAACACTACCAACCTGCCACTGTACGAAAGATTAGGTGTTTCCGGGGAATCGCGTATTGTTGCATTTCCACTGGGGATGTTCAAACCCAAAGCGGTAAAAACACTGGCCGCACACGCGATTCTTTCCCGGGAAACTCGGATTCTGCCGGGCTTTTGTCGGATTTTTCCTCACCGCCTCTTCCCGGTTTCGGGGAAACCAGCC
Source organism: Planctomyces sp. (assembly GCA_005791255.1). GTDB lineage: Bacteria > Planctomycetota > Planctomycetia > Planctomycetales > Planctomycetaceae > SXXK01. Next base: position 7,608 of record SXXK01000276.1, on the reverse strand, counting down.
GGATTTTCCCGTCCTTACCGGACGTTGCCCCGGGATTTCGGCGAGATTACCCGACAGAGACTCTGCAATTCCATGTCCCCGTCCGCTGTTTCTGCAAACTTTCCATAACCCACATGTCCCAACATCCCGAACGCCTCAATTTCGCCCTGGAACTTGCCACAGCAGCCGGCCAGCTGATTCTGCAGCACTACCGCACTGACGGCCTGCTGGTTGAATCGAAAGCTGACCAGTCACCGGTCACCGTTGCCGACCGCGGCGCCGAACTGCTGATCCGCCAGCAGCTGTCGCTTCGCTTCCCCGACGACGGCGTCCTCGGCGAAGAATTCCCGGACTCCCCCTCCCGGAATGGCTACCGCTGGATTGTCGACCCCATCGATGGCACCAAGGCCTTTGTTCACGGTGTGCCACTGTTCGGCACTCTGATCGGCATTGAATACAACGGACGCATGGTTGCCGGCGTCTGCCGATTTCCCGCCATGGATGAAGTGATTTACGCAGCAGAGGGTCATGGCTGCTGGTGGAAAATCCGCGACCAGGCCGCGCGACGCACCCAGGTGCCAACCACCGGCGACATCAGCCAGGCAAGGCTGATGTTCACCGAACCCACACACTGGCGTACCACCGGGCGATTCGACACCATCGTCCGGGTTATGGATCAGGTCCGCATCGCCCGCGGCTGGGGTGATTGCTACGGTCACGCACTGGTGGCCACTGGCCGCGCTGAAATTGCCATCGACCCGCTGATGTCGCCCTGGGATATCGCCGCCCTTATCCCGATCCTGCGGGAAGCCGGCGGTCACTGCGTCGACTGGAAGGGCCAGGAAACCATTTTCGGGGGCGACGGTGTCTCCGTCACCCCCGCATTGAAGGATCAGGTCATCGCCATTCTCAGCACGGCCCCGGCACTGCCAGCGAAATGATCCAGCATCCGGCTGGTTACAACCCGGCATAAACCGTCAGCCACTCCGCCATACGCTCGAATGACGGATCCGGGATCGCGTGCCCCTGCCGATGATTCAGCAACCCCAGACGAACCGGTGGCGGATACAGATTCCAGACCGGCAGTGCCGCATTCAGCAGCACCCACGAACGCTCTCCGTCCGCCGCCCCCGGACCGCTTTCTCCCCCTACCACCAGCAACGGTCGCGGGGCAGCCAGCGCCAGCAGCTGATGATGATTCAGCTCAAACTGCGGATCGCGAATGGCCGGGCCCAGATACCAGTCCGCATCCCAGTTGGTACTGCGAAATCCCAGACCGCCTTCACAGGACACCGCCGCCCGCACTCGCTCATCAAATGCCGCCAGATACAACACTTCCTTGGCACCCAGCGAATGACCAATGGTGCTGATCCTTTGCTCATCCACCTGGGGCAGGGCACTCAGCAGATCCACCGCCCGGGTTGCGTCATACAGCATCTTCGCCATGCCCAGTGTTTCCGGATGTCTGCTCCGATGCTGTCGCACTGCGTCATTCAGACTGACTGCGTCCTGCCACAGAAAACAACGCGGACAAAAAACGATAAACCCTCGCTGCGCAAGCTTCAAACCGATTTGCATTGCCGCAGGTCCGCTGACACCGGCAATCTCATCGATCGAGACATTCGTGGTCTGATGCAGTGCCACCACGGCCGGACGTTTTCCGGTAAAGGCCCCCCCGGATGGCAATCGAACCGCAGCGTCCGGGACCAGCAGATACCCCTGCACCCGCAGCCCCGGCTCCCCGGTGTATTCCAACAGCTGACGCGAGACCGGTCCCACCTGCTCGGTCGACAACGTGCGCACATCCAGCGCCGGCGGCTGCGGCATGGGCCCCAGAAACTTCAGCCACTTCTGACGCAGCTGCTGGCGGGCCACCTGCCACTGCTGCAGGCTGGCTGTCACCCTCCCATCCGCGCCCAGCAACGGCTCAATCCGCCCCGACTGCTCCAGCACAGGATCAGCCGGCGACTGCGTCACCTCGGACAGCCAAGGCACATCCTGGCCGCTGACTGCAGCCGGATGCCAGCACATCCACGTCAGCAGACAGGCCGTCCGCGTCCACAGCAGCGCTCCACCACGCATTGGTCAGCTCCGACAAAGGTCAGTTGCGGTACTCCGTATGACAGCCGGAGCACGACTTCTCAAGTTCCGCCAGCTTCTTCACAGCCAGCTCCGCAGACTTTTGCTTCAGGGCAACAGACAGCTCCAGCGCCTGCCGCTCCGCCTGCTGCATCTTTGTCCGGAAACCTTCGTCGTAGTCCGCCGCAGCGTGCCGAGCACTTTCACGCAGCCCTTCAGACACTGCCACTGCCGCCTGAGCAGGGCTGAGTCCGGCAGGCACTGCCGCGTGTTTCCCGTCAGCCCTGCCGGCAGCGCGGACAGACTCCATTGAGCGATCCAGTCGGGCCATCGCCGCAGCCAGAGATTCGGTCCCGGCACTGGACCGAAGTTCCGGCAGCACCGCATCGCTTGCCGGGGCTCGCCACGCCGCCACATCACGCCACAATCCCGCATAATCGGGGCTGGTGCCGGCCACCGCCAGCAACGACTGCGACTGCTCGGCCGTCAGCGCCCCGGTCGCCATGCAAACCACAGCCGTGGCAGCCGGACCGCGATGGCGTCCATGGTGACAATGCACATAAATGCTGCCGGTTGCTTCCCTGGCCACTCGTGCCAGTGCCAGGCCAGCCCGCGTATCGATCCCGTCGTAACCGATTGGAATGTGCACATATCGCAGCCCGCACGCTGCTGCTCCTGCCACATCCGGCTCCGCTCCGTCCACACTGACAATCATGGTGACTCCCAGTTTCTGCAGACTGCGAAACGCCTGCTCGCCCTCCGGTTCACTGCCGCTGAACACGTTCGGAGCAGCCTGCAGCAGATTGTGAATTCCCGGCGGATCCGCCAGTCGGGCAACTGTGGCTCCGGCGGCCCCCGCAAGCACCTCCGGTTTGGAAATATTCAGCATGTGACCGTGGTCCGCCGTCACAATCAGCAGCGACTCATTCCAGTTGCTGTGCTGTTCAACCCAGTCCGTAATCACCTTCACCGCCGCATCACCACTGTTGACAGCACCGATGGAATTATCGAGGTTGTCGTCGTGATTGGCCCAGTCCACATCCCCTGGTTCCACCATCAGCCAGAAGCGACCTTTGTCGCGGCTGAGCACCTGAATGGCGGCGGCCGTCATCTCGGCCAGTGTCGGATTTTCCTGCAGATCGGCGGCCTCGTAGGTTTCTGCTTTCTTACCGACGCCGGGCGACGGCACATAATCCCCGTCGGCCGTGGCAAACGGCAGGTGGCCGCCATTGTTGCCCTGCCCGAAGAATCCCAGCAACCGAGTTTTCTTTGTTGCAGCGGCAGCGGCCGCAGCATTCAGCACGACGGTTCCATCGACTCCGGCGGTGCGAACAGCCGTCGTGTATTTTCCGCCGGACTGCACATCCGCAGCCTGCAGATCGTGATCGGTAAGATACACATGTCCTTCAACGAAATTCTGTCCTTGTTTTTTGACGCCTTCTGCCTGTTTGGCGCGGGCCCCGAACCCGCCGCCAATGATCACATCCAGTCCTGGCAGCGGCTGCTGCGGGTGGGCGACCGAAGGCAATCCCAGCAGATCACGGGTCAGATCCTGGTAGTCATCCCGACTGACGTTGTGCGCATAGGCGGCCGCCGGAGTGGCATGGCTGATGGGCACCGACGAGACAGCTCCGACCAGCCAGCCCTCTTCCTGCAGCACATGAGCAATGGTGGACACGGGCTGTCCCGCTGCATCCACATTGATGGCACCATTGAAGGTCTTGATGCCGGCCGTCATGCTGCTGGCCGACGATGACGAATCCGTATAAGCATGCTGCGGACTCTCGCTGCGTCCCTTGCTGATCAGGTAGCCTGGATCCGCAGGCACATCCCACGGGGCAGCCCCCGCCGCAGCCGCTGAGTATCCGCCGCGAACTGTGCCGCCGGGATTCAGCACCTTCTGCTGATCCACATCCACATCAGTGCCCTCATTGTGCGGGCTGGTTACCATGTAGCCAAACTGGGACGTGCCCGCTGCCTCATAACGCTGAAAATGGGTCCCGTCACCACGTCCTTCGCGATAGCTGACCGACTTGCGATTCCACAGTGCGGCTGCCTGCGTTGTCTGCCAGTCCATCCCATCAAAGACCACCAGAAAGATGTGTTTCTTTCCCGCCGCTGCCGCCGCCTTCTGAATGTCAAAAATGTTGGTCTGGTCCATCCAGACAGCCTGCGGATCCACAGTGCGGTCGGGCAGGTAGCCGTAAATTTTCTGCAGCGTTCCAGCGGATCGATATGGGCTGCGTTCGCCGAACCAGGACTGCAGGTCCACACCAGCGCCGGCCCCTTTGGTGCCGTACGTGTACACGGGAATCAGCCGATTGGAATGTGAGGTCCAGCCGGTGTATTTGGCGGGATCAGTGCCCCAGTACCCGAATTCCGCGACACCACTGGCAATGGCTGCCGTCTGAATCTCAGCAATCGTCTGTGGCTTCGCCGCCGGAGTTCCACCGTCCTGAGGTGCAGCCACAGAGGGCAGGTGCGAGGCCGTGGCCAGCAGCAGGGCACAGGCGACCATTCGGAGTTGTTTTTTCATGTGTTTCCTGAATCCGCAAAACAGTTGTCCTGAAAATGACGGAGGTGGCAGAGATTCGCAGAAATGGTCGGCGGAGGCAATTCAGCGGAGGCGGATTCCTGAGTCGTCACGGGCCGGCAGGCTGTCGAAAGCCCTCGACACCTGCTATCATGCCTGCCGTTGCTGACAGCAACTGAAACACTCTGCTTACGGGATACAGATTCATGGCGGACCCTGTCCCGGCGCCGGCGGCGCCTGCTGCTTCTGCACGGCCTTTTGTGCACCTGCATTGTCACACGCACTACAGTCTGCTGGACGGTGTCAATCGCATTCCTGACCTCGTGTCACATGTCAAATCATGCGGCATGAACGCAGTTGCCATCACGGACCACGGCAACCTGTATGGCGCGATCGAGTTTTACAATGCCTGCAAGTCCGGCGGGATCAAGCCGATCGTGGGTTACGAAGCGTACGTTGCGCCTGGAGTCCGCACGGATCGCAGCGCCAGTCGACAGAAGGAGGCCGCCACGCACCTGACGCTGCTGGCCATGAATCGTCGCGGGTTCGACAACCTCATCCGCATGTCTTCCGCTGCCTACCTCGAAGGCTTCTACTACAAGCCGCGCATTGACCGCGGACTGCTGGAAGAATGCAATGAGGGCATCATCTGCCTTTCCGGCTGCGCCTCGTCAGAGCTGTCCCGGCTGTTGCTGGCGGACAGTCAGGACGACGCAAAGCGTCTGGTGGAATGGTACGTGCGGGTCTTCGGCGACCGCTTCTATCTGGAAATCCAGAATTCCGGCTTCGAGATTCAGCGTCAGTGTATGGAAATGACGGTGGATCTGGCCGCAAAAATGGGGCTGCCGCTGGTTGCTACCAACGACGCCCACTATCTGACTCAGGCTGATGCCAAAGTTCAGGACGTGATGCTCTGCGTCAATACTCGCACCACCGTCGACGACGAAAAACGCATGAAGATGGAGCATGACGGACTGCACGTCTGCCCGCCCGAAGAAATGTACTCGCGATTCATCGGACTGGAAGACGCCGTCTCCCGATCGCAGGAGATTGCCGATCGCATCGACATGCAGCTGGGTGAGCGCAAGCTGTACCCGGTGTATCGACCGCCCGAGGGTCGCACGGACATTCAGTACCTCCGTGATCTGTGCCGTGATCGCATGCACGAACGTTATGGCGAGGAATTGACGGAGGCTCACTGGAAGCGGCTGGATTATGAACTGAGTGTGATCGAATCGAAGGGTTACGCCAGTTACTTCCTGATCGTCTGGGACTTTGTCGAGTTTGCCCGCCGCAATGGCATTCCGTGCGGCGCCAGAGGTTCCGCGTGCGGAGCAATCGTGGCATATCTGCTGCGACTGGGTGACGTCTGCCCGCTGAAGTACGACCTGCTCTTCGAACGCTTCCTCGATCCCAGCCGAAACGAGCCTCCCGATATCGATATCGACTTCTGCCGTGACCGGCGGCAGATGGTCATCGACTACACCAAGCAGAAGTACGGTGAGCGGAACGTTGCGCAAATCGGGACCTACGGTACTCTGAAGGCCAAAAACGCCATTCGCGATGTCGGGCGAGCTCTGAATGTGCCTTTGCCGCGAGTCAACGAGCTGGCGGGAATGGTGCCCGACACGCTCAACATTCGCCTGAAGGATGCACTGGACGAAAGTGCTGACCTGAAGGCCGCCTGGACGAACGACCCCATCGCCCGCAAGCTGCTGGACTTCGCCATCGCGGTCGAAGGTCTGGCACGCAGTGCCGGAACACACGCGGCCGGAGTGGTGATTGCCGACGTGCCGCTGGATACCGTGCTGCCGCTGCAGACAATCACCGGCAAGGAAGACATCATCACGCAGTGGGATGGACCGACTGTCGAAAAGGTCGGCCTGCTGAAGATGGACTTTCTGGGCCTGCGAAACCTCACGATCCTCGACAAAACCGTGCAGAACGTCAAACGTTCGCATCCGGATTTTGACCTCGAGCAGGTCAAGAACAATCTGACGGATGCCCGCACCTTCGCCCTGCTGCAGCGCGGTGAAACCAAGGGCGTGTTTCAGCTCGAATCCGGCGGGATGCGAGACCTCCTGACCAAGATGCGCCCGGACTGCTTTGCCGACATCATCGCCACATCAGCACTCTATCGCCCTGGTCCGCTGGAAGGCGGAATGGTGATGGAGTACGTGGATGTAAAACACGGTCGCAAACCGCCGCGCAAAGTGCATCCAACCGTCGATGCTGTACTGGAAGAGACCTACGGAGTGATGGTCTACCAGGAACAGGTGATGCGGATTCTGAACCGAGTGGGCAACATCGAGCTGAGCAAAGCCTACAAATGCATCAAGGCCATCAGCAAAAAACAGGAAAAGGTGATTACCGGCTTCCACTCCGATTACATCTCCGGAGCGGTCAGCAATGGCATTTCACAGCAGATTGCTCAGGAGCTCTGGAATCTGATTGTGGCCTTCGCCGGCTACGGCTTTAACAAGTCACACTCCACAGCCTACGGACTGATTGCTTACGAAACTGCCTACCTGAAGGCGCACTACCCGGTCGAGTTCATGGCTGCTCTGCTCAGCTGTGAAATGGAAAGCACCGAGCGAATCAGTGAGCATGTCGACGATGCTCGCCGCATGAAGCTGGAAATTCTGCCTCCTGACATCAATCGGTCGGAAGTGGACTTCGGCATGCTGGATGGCCGAATCACCTTTGGCCTCGGTGCCATCAAGGGCGTGGGCGAGAACGCTGTGAAGGCAATCGTCGAAGAACGATCAAAGAAAGGACCGTTCCGGGACATCTTTGAACTGACGGAGCGAGTGGACCCGAAGGTGCTGACGAAGGGTGTGCTGGAAACACTGATCAAAGCCGGTGTACTGGATTCCCTGCCAGGAAATCGGGCCCAGCAGCTGGCGGTCGTGGAACGCGCGGTACAGGCGGCAACAGCCCGTCAGAAAGACAAGGCTCGCGGACAGAAAAACCTGTTCGGCGGGGGGGACGATGTCGGCAACGAAGATGCTCCCAAT
>SXXK01000275.1 GCA_005791255.1 Planctomyces sp. | reverse complement strand
GCCGCGTACCAGCCCACCACCGAACCCTGCCCGCAGCTCATCGCATCCGGAACTACCCGGCGAAACAGCTGCGACGGAGCCCCTCAACTGGCTCAGGGAGCAGCCCAGCGATTCGTGGGCTATCAGGAATCTGGGCTCGCCGTCGCACGGAATCCAGCCAATCCCCGCGAGGTTGCGTGGTTGACGGTGGGGCTTCACTCAGAGTCACCGGGATTTGGGGCGGAGCCTGCTCGAGGGCCGCGGGCAGTTTTCAGTTTTCAGTTGTCAGGTGTCGGTTTTCGGTTTTCGGTTTGGGGGGCAACTTCGCGGCTTCGCGTCGGGCATGGCGGTGCTGGGTTTTGTGGGGAGCCTGCGTGGCGGTGGTGGTGTGTTGCAGGGTGTGTTGCCCCCTCACCCCCGACCCCTCTCCCCCTGCGGGGGCGAGGGGGGGATTTGATAGTCAGTTTTCAGTTTGGAGCAGTGATGGTGGGATCGGTGGGGGCTTGAACGGCGGACATCAGTATTTCGGGAAAATTGCGGGGGTCGGAAAGCGTTCATCAGGGTTCGCTGCATCATCAAGGTACTCTTCACGCGGGACCTGTACCTGGGGCCATCCGCCGGGGCGGATTCGGACAATTCGCCCGGTCCGGATGCCTTCGATAATGAGATCCGTTTCAAAGCGGATCTGCAGGCCACTGTTCCCCAATGGCACGGCGTCCGTGGACCGAGTTACGTCCAGAATCGTGCCTCGGGAGGCCATGTGGGCCGCACCGTAGGCTCCGTGGGTATGCTTCAGAGTGTTTTCGACGGCGTTGATCATGGCCGATGTGCTGGCCTGAAAATCAGCGTACAGGGAAGGATCCATTCCTCCGAACAGCGTCGCTGTCACCGTCGCTCGTCCAAACTTTCCGTACTCCACAGCATCGACTCGCGCGGGCATCCAGCGACTGCGGATAAAAGCTTTGTGAGTTTCCGTCTGACGTCTCGTCGCCTGAGTCAGGGCTGTGTCGTCCAGCCAGATGTCCGAAATATGAAATCGGGTGAAGACGCCGTCCGGTGTTGGCTTCCAGGTCAGTCCAAGGTGCACTGCCTGAGCAGCCAGTGATTGTTTGCCGCTGGCGGGCCACAGTCCTTCCTGTACGAGATCCTCGATCCCCAGACATTCCCGGCCTCGCCAGATGCGGGTGGCGGCATCAAATGTCAGCTTTTCAGGATCAACTTTGGCGGAGCCCGCTTCCGGAGGCTCAAGAGTGGCCAGCAGAGTCCCGGTATTGTTCTGGCATTCCACTTCCTGCAGTTTCCAGACCCTGCCTTCCCGCAGACAGCGGCTGGGCTCATCCTCCAGCAGCAGCACGTGATTCTCCGCTGGAAATATTCCTGCTCCCCGATTGTGGTTGGCGTCCTTAGCGCGATTGTCGACTGGCAGTACCGGAACGGATGAAATCTGCGGGTCCGGTGGCAGAAAAGCGTGCACGTGCAGAATGGTTCCCAGGGGCACATCGCGGAGGTCCGCCGGTGCTCCGTGGTAACGCACGATGCCGCAGGGCAGCATGGCAAAGGGGTGCGGGTCATTGCGGAAGAACATGCCGGATCCCTGCACTCGCAGGCTGCCACGGCGATTCGCATGATCCACAAAGACCAGCTCGCCCCGGTAGGTGTGTGCTTTTTCCAGCGGAGGAAAACTGCCGGGTGCTGGACGAAAGGGTTCGTCCGCCATCAGCAGCACCGGATTCCACAGCCAGACAGTTGCCAGCAGCAGCGCCAGTCCGAATTGTGCACGCCGCATCATAGCTGCACCGCCCGGTTGCTGTCGCCGAATCGATCAACCTCCACTCCCATCTTCTGAGCCATCGTCAGCAGCAGATTGCTCATGTGAGCATCAGGGTTGGCCGGACGACTGCACAGTGCGTAATGCTCACCCGGCTTCTCGAGCTGATAGCCTGAGAAATGCCCCTGGTTGAAGTCGAGGTGGCTGCCATGCTGCAGTCCCAGATCGGTTCCACCCGCCAGTACCAGTGGCAGATTGGCGTTGCCATGGCTGTGTCCATAACTCATGCCACTGCCGAACAGTGCCATGGTGGACCCGAGCATCGGTCGACCATTCAGGTCCTGAGTTTCCGCAAGTCGCGTGAGGAAGTACCCGAATTGTTCGATGGCGAAGGTGTCGTAATTCGTAAGCTTTTCCATATAGCCGGGATCGCCGCCGTGGTGGCTGAGCTGATGTCTGGATTCCGTGATCCCGATTTCCGGGATGGCGAAAGCATCTCCTTCACCTCCCAGACTGAACGTAGCGACTCGAGTCACATCTGTCTGGAAGGCCAGCACCAGCAGGTCGTAGACCGCGCGGAAGTAGTCTCCGGCCTGGGTTTGCGGAATGTCACGATTGGTGCGTTTGCGGTCTGTCTCGGAAATAGCCGGCAGCGGTGTATCCAGCCATGCATCCGCGCGGCGGGTCCGAATTTCGGCCTCCCGCACCGAGCTGAGATACTGTTCCAGTCGCCCGCGGTCGGCGGCGCCCATTTTTGTTTCGAGACGTCGTACTTCGGCCAGATTGTCATCCAGCACGCTGGCTTTTCGTCGCAGGGCCTTCCGCTGCACGGCTGTGCCACCTTTGGGAGCTTCAAACAGCGAGGCAAAAATCTCGCTGCAGCGACGCTGTGCGGGCAGCTGCACGCCGTCGGCAGTCCAGGCCAGTGAGCCCTGAGTCAGGGCCACTTCCAGCGAAGGATAGCGGGTGTGCTGAGCAGTGACCTCAGCCATCTTCTGATCCACCGAAATCGTATTGCGATCGGATGGCCCGAGCTGACCGCCCGTCAGCCAGATCGAAATGCAGTTGTGGTGATGACTCAGCGAGCCGGGGTGATGCAAACCGCTGATCGGCGTGATCACGCTGCGGTGTTTTTCCAGTGGTCGCAGCGATCGTGAAAATTGAAAATCCCGACCGGGAGTGGTGATCTGATAATTGAGCGAATGCACTCCATTCGCCAGATACACAAAGGCACTTCTGCGAGGCATTGCGGGTGGTTCGGCAGCCCGCAGCGGCAGCATACATTCAAGCATCGGCAGCGAGATGCACGTGCCCATGGCCCGCAGAGCATGCCGCCTGTCCAGCAGCCAGGATTGAGACAGAAAACTCATAGTATGACTCCTGTGATTGGTTTCAGTCCGGAACCAGTGCTGCTCAGCGTTTGGAAAACAGGTCCGACAGAACGACGGCCCGCACGATATCCTGCACTCCATAACCATTTGCCAGCGTGGCATCCACAATGGCCTGCACATCAGCGCGATCATCGACTGTGAGCACGCGACGCAGGGCGTACGTACACAGATGCTCGACAAACCCGCGTGTCACTCGCTCACGATCGGCCAGCAGCAACCTGCGGAATTCGACGGCGTCGCGGAAGACTCGACCGTCCGGCAGCACACCCGATGCATCTGTCGGCGGATGTTCACCCACGCCCGTCGGGACGTGTTCGTGAGTTCTCCACTGCCCGATGGCGTCGTACTGGTCAAAGGCCAGTCCGAGCGGATCAATGGTGCGGTGGCAGGCTGCACAACTGGCGTTTTTTGCGTGGGCTTCAATGCGCTGGCGGATGGTGATTCGGTGACCTTCCGGAGGCACCGGTTCGATCGGATCCACATTGGCCGGAGGTGCGGGCGGAGTGCGGTTGAACAGCGTTTCACTGATCCAGACACCGCGATGGACAGGCCGATGACGAGTTCCGTCCGAGGACAGTCCGAGCACCGCACCCATGGTCAGCAGCCCGCCCCGATGATGCTCAGGCCTGAGTGCGACCCGCTGAAATCGCCCGTCGGCGGGTTCCGGCAGTCCGTAGAAATCGCACAGCCGAGCATTGGCCATGGTCCATTCCGAATCCAGAAAGCTCTCCAGCGGCAGGTTTTGTGTCAGTACCTCCCGAAAATACTCAACCGGTTCCGCCTGCAGACTTTTTTGCAGCCAGTCGTCCCAGACGGGATACAGCTTTCGATCCGGAGGAAACATACCAACGCGGTGCAGTTGCAGCCATTGCCGGGCAAAGTCATCCACGAATCGCTGCAGACGACTGTCAGCAAGCAGGCGGTCGAGCTGCGTCCGGAGCGACTGGCCGCTGAGCTGATTATCGGCTGCGGCGTCCAGCAAAGTCTGGTCCGGCATGGAGCTCCACAGGAAATATGACAGCCGTGATGCCAGTTCGACGTCCGTCAGGCGTTCGCGTGGTTCAGGATCGCCTTCAACGAGGTAGATGAAGTTGCGAGATGTCAGGATGGCATGGAGGGCAACACGAAATGCGTCTGCCAGCGTTTCGCCCTCAGCCTGCATGCGGGTGATGGTCTGCAGGTAGCCCGCCAGTTCGTCCGGGCTCACAGGGCGTCGCCACGCGCGGGAGGCGAAACGCTGCATGTGTTCGGCCGCGACCTGGGGGGTGGCGTCTGCGGCGGGGATGATGTTGAGGCGCCGTGCCTGTTCAGTCTGTGTGACCAGCGGTCCTTCCCATTCAATCCAGTCCAGCAGAACTGTGGAAAACAGGCCGTTGCCACGGTCATCGAACATCTGGGGAGCATTGGGATTCAGCAGCAGTGTTTCGCTGCTGTGAGTGAACAGGTACGAGCTGCTGGCGAGTGCGTTGCGAAAGGCCGCACCACCTCGGCGATCGACCGCATCCGTGGCGACCACGCAGAAGTGCAGACTGACCGGCATTTCCAGAAACACTTCGAACTCGAAGATCTGCGGACTGTCTTCAGGAGCCGTGATGTCAAACTCAATCAGGCCATCGACAGTTTCTTCACTGGTCTCACGACCGATGCTGAGGTGTGCGGGCTGTCCACCGGCCGGGCGAATGCCGCTGGCCTGCAGGCGGACTTTGTAAAGTCCGCTGTGCTCGGGACCAGTGCGACCAAGCCAGTGTGGCGCGAGGGCCTGCTGGACGCGTCCGGGAAACAGGAGCTGCCGCAGGGGGCGTTTGATGCCGAATCTGTCGAGCAGTTCCTGCTGTTTTTGTCCGCCGGCATAACGCAGTTCTGCGGCTGTTTTACGAACGCGGAGAGTTTCGGCGGAGATGGCGGGGAAGGCACGGTCGAGCACAATTTCTGCGGCGCGGTAGTAGCGGTCCATGTGGGACGGGGAGAGTGACAACTGGGCTCCGATGCGTTCGTAACCGTGCCAGAGTGTGTCTTCATTCAGTTCGCCGGGACGGGCGGGGTCGTAGCGGACTCCCAGCAGGTCGTAGACGGTATTCTGGTACTCTTTGCGACTGAGGCGGTAATGGGATACGGGCGGTCGGGCAGCCATGCGAGCGGCGCGACCGTCCTGCAGCAGGGCATCGAGGGCTGAGACGAAGGCCTGAATTTCGTCCTGAGCGGGCTGGGGCTGATCCCTTGGGGGCATCTGGCCGCTGTTGACTTTGTCGAGTGTTTCGGCCCAGTGGTGCGTGTCGACGCCGCTGCGGAAGTCGCGGGACAACGTGTCGATTCGCAGATCGCCTTCGACCTTTTGTTCCCCGTGGCAGCGGACGCAGTAAGTTGTGAGGAACATCTCCCACGGTTCTGCGGCACTGGCGGGGAGTGTGGCGGTGGCGGCGAGCACGACCAGTGTCAGTATCAGAGTTTGGCGCTGTTGAGGCCGTGCGGGGGTTTTTGCGATCATGGTGGGTGGTCCTGCCATGCCGGGAGCGGGCAGTCAGTTGGCCGGTGGTCAAGGCGGTCAGGGGGTGGGGGCCGATATTGAGAGTTGATCTTCCTGTGAAAACTGCGGGAACGCAATGCGGAAGGTGCCCGCTGCCGGGTGAAATTTGTGGATTTTTCGGTGCTGTGGTGGTTGGATCTGGTGTTTGCGGCCGGCGGGGCTCGCGGAGGTGCGGTGCCACGGATGTCGTCCTGGGCCACGGATGCTTTTGGGGGCCACGGATGTTTTTTTGGCCACGGATGGACACGGATGGACACGGATGGGCCTGAAATCTGTGGTCCAAATCGGACGACTTTGTTCTGAACCACAGATCACGCAGATGGCACAGATACGGGACTGAGCTGACACGCCTTCATCTGTGGTCGTGGCAATGTCTTCGTAAGGGAATTTCAGATCTGCATCGCCGGGCACAGATCAGTCAGCAGTCGAAGGAATGATATCTGGAAAGCCTCGTCGCGGTCGAACACACCGAGCCACCAGGGAAAACGGTTCGCGACGTCTGCCAGCCAGCGGAAGTGGACGGCCGTCGAGTTCGCTCGCTGAACTCGCTGACAGTCGTTTGCTGGAATCGGTCGCCGGCAGTGAGTGTCGTTTGAGTGGCTTTCGAAATCGAGACCTTTGTTCGTTGCCGTTTGGTGAAATTCCTTCGTGTCCGACCGAGCACAAACGCCAATCAGGCCGCATCACTCGCCAGAATCGGTTGCTTCGGGCCCATGGTTAGGTTCGAAAAGTCCGGGCCAGGCAGCGGTATCAACTGACCGCGAAAGGGCAGGCCGCAATCACCGCCCAAATTGCGCCACAAAATGCCCGCGCAAAGCAACTTGTGCAACTCGCTGTATAAAACCTTTGCGTTGGGCAGAGAAATCAGCTTTTAGTAGTACGGATGAAGGTCACTGGTCTTTCGACCGGGCTGCAGGTCGAGGGCCAGCGGGTGGCGCGGGGGATTTGGTTTTCGGTTTTCGGTTCTCGGTTTGGGGGGGCAGTTCGCGGCTTCGCGTGGGGGATAGCG
>SXXK01000274.1 GCA_005791255.1 Planctomyces sp. | reverse complement strand
GCCAGCCGCCGGGTGACGGACAGCAGCCGGGCGAGGGTCAGCAGCCGGGCGATGGTCAGCAGCCGGGCGAGGGTCAGCAGCCGGGCGAGGGTCAGCAGCCAGGTGAAGGCCAGCAGCCAGGCGAAGGCCAGCAGCCGGGTGAAGGCCAGCAGCCGGGTGAAGGCCAGCAGCCAGGAGAGGGCCGGCAGCCGGGTGAGGGTCAGCAGCGAGGTGAGGGTCAGCAGCCAGGCGAAGGTCAGCAGCCGGGTGAAGGCCAGCAGCCGGGCGAAGGTCAGCAGCCGGGCGAGGGTCAGCAGCCAGGTGAGGGTCAGCAGCCGGGCCAGCGTGGTGGTCAGGGCGGCCAGCCGCAGGGATCGTCGCTGCGGGAAGGCGGTCGGGAAACAGCCAGCGGAGTGGCCGGAAATAATCGTCCCGGAAGACCTCTGACAGGTGAGGATTTCACCGAGTGGTCAGATCGGCTGCGGGAAGTTGAGGAGATCCTGGATGATCAGGAATTGCGAAGCCGAGTCGCTCAGGTACGGGATCGAGCTCGAGCCATGCGGGCCGAATTTCGACGCCATGGAACTGAGCCCCAGTGGGATCTTGTAAAATCCCAGCTGCTGGGCGAACTGCAGCAACTGGAACAGCGAATCGGTCAGGAGCTGCTGCAGTTGCAGTCGGATCGAGCGATGGTGCCCATTGATCGGGATGCTGTGCCGGAAGAGTATGATGCGGCGGTGCAGCGATACTACGAATTGCTGGGTCAGAAAAAACGGACCCGGACAACGCCGAAATAACACCGATCCCCCCCGCAGCCTGGGCTTTAGTCCGAGCACCTGTGCAGGTCTCATAAGAACTGCTCTGCCGGGTGGCCCCGTTTCATCGCTTCAGAAAATCGTCTTTGCGATAACCAAGGTAAACTGTCGTGGACGGGTTGGCCTGCAGCCATTCACCCCAGGTTGTCCGGGTGTACTGCACGTCTTTCAGTGGCACGTCGGCAGAATTCTGAGGGTACATCTGCTCGTTCAGTCGCAGCAGCATTTCCCCATTCTGGAAACCACCGGTCTGCACTGTCAGAGTATCACCTTTGTCTGCACCCAGCACACGCACACAGTCGGTCCGGTCGCAGTAGGTAATGCAGACCGGGAACTCGGTCTGATTCTCGTTCACCACATGTGACTGCATGTGTTTGAGGGCACTGATGAGATAGGCCCGCACGGTCTCGCCAACGACGACTCCGACAACCCGTTCATCCGCCGGAATGTCGACCTCTTTGGCGAGATAGATCACGGGATCCAGAACGGGAGGAATGATGAACGGAGTATTCATCATTGCGTCGACGGAATCGGGATCCGGCAGCATCGGGTGTGGTGGCGGTGGCAGCATGGTGGGGTCGGCTGTATCGCAGCCGACGGCCCCAAACATGCACGCCAGTGCCAGCCCCATGCGATATCGCAGGGGGATTCGAGTCCTGTCGGTGATCCGGTCAATAAGGTATTTCATTGGGAAGTTCTTCCTCGGTCGCGAGGAACTCCAGGGACAGCCAATACCTCCACGGATAGCCCTCCGCGGCCCTCAGAGCACCGATCAGTGGCAGGATCATCGTCAGGATGCCGAGCACAGCCAGCATCGGTACGCCAACGGCGACGAATACCAGCATACCTGAAACGAGTCCGTAAATCAGGCTGCTGATCATCCAATTGATGATAATCCGGCCCTGCAGGTCGACCAGTCGGGACTGCTGGCGTCCGACGATCCACATCGCAATCGGGGCGACAATACCGGCACCGGTCCACCAAAGCATCTGGGAAAGATGCATCAGAGCACACCATGCATTGACGCCAATACCGCAAATCCGCTCACCGTCAGTGCCGGTGACCGCCGTCAGGATTTGCTCTTTTGCTCTTTCGAACTGTTCAGCTGTCAGCGTACCTGCCACCTTCAATGCGTGCAGGCGCTCAATTTCGTCGGCAATCATACTTCTTCCCTGAGAAGACACGTGGTGCGATTCAAGGTGTTGGTGCTGTCCATTGGGGCATGAGGAATACTAGGGAATACCCGCGTGATCTGCGATATGAAAACCGGAATTCGCGCCGTTTGAGATGTGCCACGGGGGAAAAATGGGGTCGTTCTGCGGGAGTGTTGCCAATTTGGTTTCCTCCAGGCAACAGTGTCGACGATGCGAAAAAGAGTCGTTTCCGTTTGTGGCGGCAGGGTGGTTTGGGGTGTTTTTAAGGATTTTGCTGGATTTCCTTATCGAAGGGGCTTTGGCGGGTCGATAGACACTGAAGAGATCCCGCTTTTTCGGGATTTCGCGTGTTCTTTGGCAAATCGTGATGAAATCAGGATCAAGTGCGATCTGGCGGGTGGGGATTTGCGTCAGGCGCCCTGAATGCCGGTGAATTTTGTTCACCAGGCAGTCTGGGGTCTTGACAGTAAGTTGAATCGCAGCCTAAGCTTGTGGCGTAACTTCACCCCTCGCAGGGGCTCAGTTTCTGTCCAGGAGCATCGATCGTGACCAAAAAAGAGATCGTTAAGGCGATTTCAGATGAGTTGGGTCTGACGCAGCTGACGACCAAAGAAATCGTTCAGAAGACGTTTGACGCGATCATTGATACGCTGGTCACGGACCGTCGCATCGAACTGCGAAACTTTGGTGTGTTTGAGGTGCGGATGCGGGCAGCTCGCAAGGCCCGTAATCCTCGTACCGGCGGACAGGTCGAAGTGCCATCGAAGTTTGTTGTGACATTCAAGCCGGGCAAGGAAATGGAAGCTCGTGTGCTTGAGCTTGAGCGTCAGGAGCATGAGCGGGCGTCTGCAGCCAGTGTTGCCAGCCCCGCCAATTCACCAGCTCGCCCTGGATTCTGATTTCATCGCGATGTTCGGCTCTGTGTCGAACGCCATCGGACATCTCAGACCACTTCCTGTTACTGTGGCAGCCGCCGACTTCGAGCGGCGGTGGATGTGTCCAGGGAAGGACGAAGCGATGAAGATGCGTAGTCGACTGATGGTGGGGATGCTGCTGGCCTGCACGGCAATGGGTTGTGCCATGCCGATCTGGAGCCCAAATCCCGACGTGCGAGCGCGGCAGCTGATCTATCAGTCAGAAAGCCTCCGCCATATTCCGGAGATCTGGGAGCGAATCTGGATGCTGGATCAGCCGGACCATGCAACTCCGTATCGCGTGCATGGCGGCGTGATCTGACAGCAGATTGCGGAGTGTTGGGCCGGCGACAGCGTGTTCAGCCGGCCTCGTTCCGCGCGCCACACAATTCTCGCTCAGCGAATTTCTCGCAGACGCGGACGTGTGTCGTCATCCAGCCCCGAAATTTCCGCCTGCTCAGCTCGAATCTGTTCGGTTGCTGCTGCACCCGGCTGCAGGGACAGTCGTGTGCCGGCAACATCGATCTCGCTGATTCGATAGACCCGCACGTCCCGATCTGAGCCGCCCGACTGTCTTTGCAGAGTCGGCACGAATGCCGGCAGCAGTCCCGAGTTGCGGTTGCGCGGGGCCGACCGCTCTGCGGGTCGCGAGTCTTCACGCAGCAGGACCGTGACTTCCGGCGTTTGTGGATAGTGCAGCACCAGTTTCAGCGAGTTCCCAGGGTCGCCGGTTGCCGGTGAATTCAGACTGGGTGAAAAGCTGACCTCCATTCGGTCCTCCAGATCCCTGTGCCCCGAATACTCAAATGTTCTTGCCCCGTCCGAGATGGACGCCTCCGCGTCTGCCAGTTTCCAGCCTGGAGCGGCAGCGACAGAGATTGAGCTGGTGCGTCCCACGATTCGGGGGACTGCGGTCAAGGTCGATGCCAGCTGCTCGGATGCCGCTGCCGGCAGATTCTCTGAGCCCAGCAGCTTCGCACACAGCAGCAGTGCCGGTATCGGGATCCGCTGCACCATCTCACGTTCGTCCAGCAATTTGCTGAGCTGCTGACGATCACCGGAATGGTAATAGAGCGAGGCCAGTGCGACCGAGCTCTGCTCTGTCTCCAGTTGCTCGTCCACATTGCACAGAATCAGCTCTTCAGCGGCCGTGTAGCGACGGTGCCGGCCCAGAATCCAGGCACACACAAGATTGGCCTCCCAGTTTCGCGTGGAGTACTCAAACGCAAGTTGCGCCGTTTCCGGAGCCTCCGGATCGCGGCGACTTTCCTGTATCAGTGACAGATTCGCCATGCTGCTGGCCAGCATGTCATCCTGCCGAAAATGGCCGCGACCTATTTCCGTCAGTCTGCGAAATGTTTCGGCCGCGGCGTCCGCATCGCCGAGCTGCTGCTGAGTTCTGGCGAGGTAATACCAGTACGGCGGATAGCACTCCATAAACCGCTCCAGTCGCTTCAGGGAACGCAGCCTGACGTCCGTTTTTTCGATCGCCATAGCTTCCGTCAGCTGGTCGAGGTCCTGGTCACGCAGCAGCCAGCGGTCCGGAATGTTGTTTTTCCGGCTCAGTTTCCAGAAGCTGTCCAGAAAGGATGACGAACGAGTCATCAGGGACTGAAACTGAGTCTTCTCGACCTGCCAGAGATCCGAATCTCGTCGGAGTTGGTTGTTGCGATAGTCCCACCAGCTTGAGGCGCCTGTCTGGATCACTGAGCCCACCTGCCCCGTGGCGGCCTGGGCCCCCATCACAAACAGATCCGTGCCCATCTTTCGCTGCACGCCGCGACGGAATCCCTCGGTGATCACCGTCCGCTCGCGATCGCTGATTTCCACCATCCCGATTTCGTCCAGGATCGAGCGATACAGCGCGATCACCTCAGGGTCATCGATCTGATTCAGGTCGATGTTGTTCAGAATGCGCTGCTGCTCTTCATACAGCACCTGCTTGGTGCCCGTCCGGCGAATGCGGTGCAGCGCCGCTCGGCAGTAGTTCAGTGTCACCGCCGTTTTCCGACGCACGATGTCCATCTCGCGACTGGCTGCGTCCTCCCGGGAGTCTCCCGGCAACTGAGCCATACAAGTTGGGGCGGCCAGCGTTTGCTCCAGCAGCACCGCCATCAGAAATACGAAAACCGGTTTCATGGTCATACGCCACTGACCGAAACAGCTGCCACTGCCGCACTGCATGGCAATCCTGTCCAGGCCACCCGCCCGGACTTCAGTCACTCGACTGAACGCGACAATTTGCAACTGTTTCTGACCAGCTGTCGACAATCCATCCATGAATGACGCAGCCGTACATCCTGCATACTTTCATCAGATTTCCCGAAGACAATGACAAATCGGATTTGTCTGAAAGTTCGGGCGACAGACTTAGTGAAAGGTTGCGTCGCGAAGACTGCGGGGACTGCAGAAAATGCAGCTGTCCTGGTGGTTCCGGCAAAATCTGCCGATGCGGGTTACTGCCCGGACTCCGCCCGCTGCAGCTCCTGAAACCTGCGGCGAATACCCGTGACCTCACCGAGTGTCAGCCAGACCGTCCAGCGCATGTCAAAGCCAGGCGTCACGGCAATTGTGTCAATCGGGGCAAAGTATGAGCAGGCTCCAGCCGCAGCAGACCCCTGTCCGGCGCGATAGCACGTCAGCTGCGACGCTCGCGGTACATAACATCCCAGGCCCCAGTCCTCGCCATTCAGCAGCGCGACCCAGTGCTCAGTCATCGGCAGGTATTCGTTGGGCCAGCCGGGAGTCCGGAAGTGCAGGGCCGCGTCGGTCCAGGGGCGATCACTTGTGCAGACCGCCAGCCGCGAATACTCAGGCCCCGTAAACACCGCCGGCAGCTCCTGATGTCGCGGCTGATGGGAGACTGTGCCGTGATACTGAAAGCGATAGTCTATCCGGATCAGCTCCTGCTGCAGCGCGACCTTCTGCGTCATTACGGCGTCCGCAATGTCTGTTCCGGCGGCCCAGTGCACCGGTCGTGTCACCACAGTCGCTTCGGATTCCGACACCGACTGTTTCAGAATCGTTGCAGAACGCCCTCGCCAGTCACCCCCCTGCACCGGATTCCAGCGCCACGGACGGCCGTTCCAGTCCGAACCGTCCTCGTCACCATACCACGACTGCTGGACCAGCCGGCCGCGGTCAAACGAATTCACCACACTACGCGCGCCACCCGGCGGACTGATCCAGCCAATGGCGCCGCCGGAACTGCGCAGCAAGCCCACGCGAAAACTGCGATTTCCCAGCCAGATCCAGTCGTCCGTCGACTGCTGCTCTGTTCCTGCATCAGTGCCCCCCAGTGCAGTCAGCCCCGCAGCCGCTGCGCCAGCCAGCAGGCTCAGTGCCCGCCGGCGACGAAGTGCAATACGGCTGGCTCGCACTGAGCACCCCGGTTGCTGTGCCACAGGCGTCATTTGCGAGTCAGCACATCGCGGCCGACCCACGGACGCAGCACTTCAGGCACCACGACAGTCCCATCCTCCTGCTGATAGTTCTCCAGCACGGCAATGATGGCACGAGCACAGGAGATGGCAGTGCCGTTCAGTGTGTGCACGTACTGAGTCCCCTTGCGCTCCTGACTGCGACAGCGAATGTTCAGCCGTCGAGCCTGATAGTCGGTGCAGTTCGAAGCACTGGTCACTTCGCCATATTCCCCGCGACCCGGCATCCAGGCCTCAATGTCAAACTTGCGATACGCCGGGCCACCCAGATCACCCGAGGCCGTATCGATCACGCGATAAGGAATCCCCAGTGCCTGGAAGATCTCCTCCTCAATCCGCAGGATCTCCTGATGCAGGGCATCCGAGTCCTTCACATCCGGACCGGCGTACCCGAACATCTCCACTTTCGTAAACTGATGCACGCGGTAGATGCCCCGCGTTGCCCGGCCAGCGGCACCCGCCTCCGTCCGGAAACAGTGCGACAGCCCCGCATACTTCAGTGGCAGCACCGACTGCTCAAGCGTCTGGTCCTTCTGGATGCCCCCCAGAGTAATCTCGGCGGTGGCTACCAGGCTGAGATCCGTGTCGGCTACGGAATAGATCTGAGTTTCGCTGCCGCGCGGAGTGAAACCGATGCCCTCCAGCACGGAATCACGCGCGAGGTCCGGAGTTGTGAACAGGGTGAAGCCCTCGCCCCGCAGCTTCGTCAGGGCAAACTGCACCAGTGCCATTTCCAGCAATACGGCGTCGTTCTTCAGGAAATAAAAGCCTGATCCGGCCACACGAGCCCCGGCTTCGAAGTCGATCAGATCAAGGCCCGCTGCCAGCTCCACGTGATCCTTCACCGGAAAGGAAAACTCCGGACGACGACCCCAGACGCGAATTTCCCGAGCATCGGCTTCACCGCCGATCGGAGCTTCCGGGTGGGTCAGGTTGGGAATCCGCGCCTGCTCAGACCGCAGCTGCTCTTCTACAACCCGCAACTGCTCATCAATCGCAGACACCTCGTCCCGCAACACCTTACCCTGCTCAATCAGCGCCGGACGCTCATCCGCCGCGGCTTTCGGAATTCGAGCCGACACGTCCTTCTGCTGACGCCGAATCTCATCACCACGCACGATCAGCGCATTGCGCTGGTCCCGCAGACGGATCACAGCATCCACATCGGCCTGCACACCGCGTTTTTTACAGTTCTCGACCACTTCGTCGCGATGATCGCAGATAAACTGCAGATCCAGCATGAGCTCACTCCCGGAACATCAGATTTCAGAATTGTTCAACACCCGCAGCGGACTTCCCACTCAGCGGCCCGGACGCACCGTCGCCAGCTCCTGCCACAGACAGGCACTGGCCCGGGTTCCCCGGTGAAAGTCCTGCAAATGGATGTGTTCATCAGGGCTGTGCAGATTGTCCGAATTCCGCCCCCAGCCCAGCAGCAGAGTATCGATTCCCAGGATCTGTTTGAAGCTGAGTACCACCGGAATGGAACCACCCTCCCGAAACAGCACCGGAGGCTGCCCAAAAGCTGTCTCCACCGCCCGTTTCGCGGCAACCAGCCAGTCACTGGTCGGGTCAAACACAAAGGCCTCACAACCATGGAATCGCCGAAATTCAAACTCAATTCCCGCCGGACAGTGAGCTCGCAGAAAGGACTCCAGACCGTCCAGCACCTTCTGCGGAGTCATCCGCGGCACAAGACGACAGGTGATCTTGGCCATCGCCCTGGAAGGAATGATTGTCTTCGGACCCTCACCCGTGTAACCGCCCAGTATTCCGTTGATGTCACAGGTCGGACGAGCCGTCCGCCGTTCCAGTGTTGACCAGCCCTGCTCGCCAAACACCGCTCCGCTGCCAACCTCCTTCAGGAAATCAGCTTCCGAAAACGGCAGGGCCGCATAGCCGGAACGTTCTTCCACCGTCAGATCCACAACGTCATCATAAAATCCCGGAATCTGCACTCGACCATCCGGCCCAATCAGTGCTCCGCACATGCGAGTCAAAGCATTCACGGGATTGGCAATACTGCCACCGTAAACCCCGCTGTGCAAATCCTTCGACGGCCCGCGCAGGCGAACTTCAGCCGCCACGATTCCCCGCAGACCACAGGTAATGGCCGGTATCCCGTCACCATACTGACTGGTGTCGCTGACCACCGCGACATCCGCCCGCAAAAGCTCGCGATGAGACTTCAGAAAGTCGTCCAGATGCACACCGCCACACTCTTCCTCACCTTCAATCAACACCTTCACATTCAGCGGCAGGCCACCGTTCACCTGCATCCACGCCTGAATGGACTTCAGGTGAGTAAACAGCTGGCCTTTGTCGTCGGTGGCACCACGAGCATACAGGCGACCATCCCGAATCGTCGGCTCAAACGCCGGCGTCGTCCACAAATCCAGCGGATCCGGTGGCTGCACGTCGTAGTGCCCATAAATCAGCACAGTCGGCAGTGTCGGATCCACCAGCCGCTCGCCATACACGATCGGATGCCCCGCCGTCGGATAGATGGTGGCCTGCAGGCCGGCGTCCGTCATTGCCTGCAACACCCAGTTGGCACAGGCCTGCATCTGCGGAGCATAAGCACTGTCGGCACTGACGCTGGGAATCCGCAGAAACTGACACAGCTCGCTCAACGCTGTGTCCTGACGAGCGGTAAGAAAATCAAGGATCTGCTGCATGTCCGAAATCCGAAAAGTACGACGATGGCCGGGGATTTCCTCAGAATTAAGCAGTTTATCATAACAGCCCGCAGGAATGCTGACAGTCCCACAAACCCCGGAATCATTTTGCAGACTGACGCCGAAAAGGTATCGTTTCCTTTGAATGTGCCGGCAGATTTCAGAAAATCGACCGTCTCACCCCGCCCCTCTGTCCCCGATTGTCCCGACAGGACCCGTCCCGAATTTCGGAGCTCCGTTCCATGCTGCGTACGCTGCTGATCCCCGCTTTTCTCGCAGTTTTTTGCTGCAATCACCTCAATGCCTCTGACTGGCCCCAGTGGCGCGGACCACTCAGAAATGGCCAGTCCACAGAAAAACTGGCGTCGCATGACTGGGAAACCAGCCCCCCGAAACTGCTGTGGACCACAGAAGGCTTCGGGGGCGGTTACGCCAGTGTCGCCGTCGTCAATGACGTGCTCTACACCGTCGGAAACCTCGAAAATGGCCAGGCTGTACTCGCAGCAAGCGCCAAAGACGGCAGCATCCTCTGGAAACAGCCGGTCACCGATGCGAATCCCAAACACTCCTACGAAGGCTCACGCTGCACCCCCACCGTCGTCGGTGAACTGCTCTATGTCATCACCTCCGATGGATCCATCGCCTGCCTGAAAACCGACGGCGGGGCCATCGTCTGGCAGCGAAAATTCAGCGACTGGAACGGCAAACTGATGTCCGGCTGGGGCTTTTCCGAGTCACCGCTGGTGGATGGTGATCGCGTCCTGTGCACGCCCGGCGGAAATGAGGCCCTCGTCGTTTGCCTCAATCGAATGACCGGCGAAGAAATCTGGAAATGCAGCAGCTCCTTCGAAGGCGGTGCCGGCAAGGATGGTGCCGGATACTCATCCATCGTCACCTCAGAATCTCTCGGCATCCCCCAGTACGTTCAGCTCACCGGTCGCGGACTGATCGGAATTGATGCCAAAACAGGCAAACAGCTGTGGACATACAATCGCGTCGCCAATGGTGTCGCCAATATCCCCACTCCAATTGTCGACGGCAACTTTGTGTTCGCTTCAACCAGCTACAAAACCGGTGCCGCACTGGTGGAACTGAAACGCGACGGTGACAAAATCATCGCCGAAGAAAAATACTTCCTCGAAGGCCAGACCTTCAATAATCATCACGGCGGCATGATTCTGCACGAAGGACACATCTACGCCGGACATCAGCAGAATGAAGGGTTCCCCACCTGCGTGAAAATGCAGTCCGGAGACATTGTCTGGGGAGGTCGTCTGCGAGGACCTGGCAGCGGGTCTGCTGCCATCCTGTTCATCGATGGCCACCTGATCTTCCGCTACCAGAACGGAATCGTCGCGCTGATCGAAGCCACCCCCACAGAAGATCGTCTCAAAGGCAGCTTCAAACCGGATTACCAGGAAGGCGCCAGCTGGGCACACCCCGTCGTCGTCAACGGCAAACTGTACCTGCGGGAACAGAACAAGCTGATGTGCTATCAGGTTGGTCCGTGAACCGGGAGTGCAGTGGAAATGTCAGGAGCCCGGCAAATGCCGGGCTCCTTTGCGTTCACAACCACACCACTTTCAGAACTCACCCATCACTTCGCCGCCCTGCGTCGTGCCGGCAGCCTGCCACAACTGAATGGAAATGCTGTCCGAGAAAAAGCGGACACTGCCGTCACACAAAGCCGCCTGCACGCCACCGGTGTGACGACTGCGAGCTCCCTGGCGACGATTGAAGGGACTGGGCAACGCCGCAGATGCTGTCTGACACGGAGCATTCAGCACGTTGCCTGTGTTGCACCAGGCCCCCGTCATCACGTCCGGATCACGGGCATTCGGACCGTACAGAGTAATGAATCCGCTGGCCCCGCCCCACCACGCAAATCCGCGAGCATCCAGACCCTGACCCTGACGAACCTCAGAAACCATCAGCGTGCTGGTCAGGCCGTCCGTGATGTCCCGAAATCGCACCGGTGAACCATAGACGTTCGTAAAGGTCAGGGCCTGTGCCGCATTCACCGGTCCGTCGTCTGACAGTGAACCCTTGTAAGCCGTAAATGGTGCTCCCTGAAACCGAATCGTGATTCCCGCCACCGTGACATTCTGCTGGAAAAACGTCGTGTTGCCGTAGTTCACCACGTAATTGTGAGACGTGATATTCGATGCTGGCGAATTCGGCGTATCGCTGGGACAGGTGTAGACAGGAAAGCGTCGGGTCGCGACGTTGGCGTTGTTTGGGCTGCCCGCATATCGGATGCCCGTGGCGTCACTGCCGCCAAGATTCCGGTACGACTGAAAGACCGCAGTCTGCTCAACATACGGCAGCAGATTTACAAGCCATGTACCCCAGCAGCAGCCGAATCGACCCACGCCCGGTGGCAGCATACCATAGGTGGATTCATAGTTGTGCATTCCCAGACCAATCTGTTTCAGATTGTTCTTGCACTGAGTCCTGCGGGCCGCTTCCCGCGCCTGCTGCACTGCCGGCAGCAGCAAGGCCACCAGAATGGCAATGATCGCAATCACCACCAGCAGCTCAATCAATGTGAAACCGCGCTGTCGACGCCGCATACAAATGCTCCCTGTCAGTAAAAGGACAGAACGAACACACACAAAGCACAACACACAGCGAAAAGGCCAGGTTGCTTCTCATGCCGCGCACAAAGAAACGCAGCAGAAATTCGTGTCCGCGGGGCGCGAAACGGTCTCAGGGGATCGTGAAGTCAATCACGTTCTGCGCCTGGTCCTTCACCTCTGCCTCCAGCTTGCTCTCCGTGTTGTATTCCTTTGGAATACGATCCACAGATGTAAAGTTGCCGGAGGGACCTGGCGGGGTGTTGGGGTCAGCTGGCACATCACCATCAGCACTGCTGATGGCCACCTTGTAGCGACCCGGCAACAGCCCCTGCTCAGACGGAATCTCATAAGTGCCATTGGCAATCACAGCACCAGTCTGTGATCCCAGTCCATCAGGCGGCACAAACATGATGTTGCCACGATCGAGCGGCTGGCCCTGAAACGTAACTGTGCCCGACACGGATCGCCGCCCGTCGTCGGCAGGACCACAGCCGGAAAACAGCACCAGACACAGCAGGCTGGTGCACACAAACCCTCTGAACGGAAACGGCATTGCAGGCCTCGCGTTTCTGAAGCAGTAAAACCGCTTATGGGAACGCGATTCAGTCTTCCGTGAGTGCGAAGTTTTGTCCAGCCGAAACGGCTGTTTTTGGTTGTGAAATTTTTTGGATTTCGGGCATCATGAATCGAAACCGACATCCGAGGATGCCTGGCTGCCAGAACAGTCGAGATACCGTAACTGGTTTTATAGGCGAGGTTTGCGTCAATTTACGAGAGTCGTTGTATCAGCGGGCCGGCCTCCGTCATGCTGACTGATACAGCCACCGCTGTCCTGGCGACAGACTGGCTGACTCCCGCACGAGGACTGTCGGCGGTCGTCGCCGTTCCGGCGCCGGAGCTGCCTGCCAGGCGACGACGACCGCCTGTTTCCTGCTGCCACGCATGCCACAAAATGGCCCCAAACGGCAGCCACCAGATCAGATCGTTTGTGATGATTGTCAGACCGGCCGACCACGGGAACTCACCCTTCATCGCGGCTCCCACAAAACCGATCGGACCAAAAATTTTCCCCAGCAGACCCACCAGCACAATCGGCCAGTGACGTACCGGGTCCAGCGCCGCCGCTCCGTAGCCGATACCGTAAACTCCCACAATCATCCCAATGCACTGCCACAGGCCGGGATAATTCGGCGGATCAACTCCCATCCAGCGAAACGGAACCAGCGGGAAAAAGATGACCCACGCCCCCCACACAAGATTGTAAACCGCTGCCACCAGCAGAACCCGTCGCATCCAGATCGGAGAAGGGTACATTTCAGGTCGACTGCTGCTCATTGTGCTGCTCGCTGCATCAGATTCGAAATTGCGTCGTTGCTCATCAGCAGGATCCTAGTCCGCACTGTGCAACTATCCACCGGCAACTTCTGCAGGTCTCGACACTGCAAACCCGCCAGCGCCGGGAAGCTTTTGCCGGCCGAGGCCGTGCCGGCGGATTCTTCCCCAATTTCCGCGGGAAATCAGGTGTCTGCGGACGCCGGACAGCCTAGAACCAAAAACCGCGGGTGCTTCGGAAAACCGGCCAACAAGGGCGCGAATGGGAGTGGGTAATGGGGCGAGTGGCAATTTTGGGTGCCGGAGGAACCATTGGGGCAGCACTCGCACGGCGACTGGTCGCTCAGGGCACACCGCTGCTGCTGGTGGGCCGACCGTCCGATCGATTGTCAGCAGTCGCTCGGGAAACCGGCCAGCCCGAACTGAACTGCGACTTTCAGGCCTCGCAGTCGCTCGAAGATCTGCTGCGGACGGCAGTCAGTGCCGAACAGCCGCTCACAGGAATCGTCAACTGTATCGGATCCGTCCTGCTGAAACCCGCTCATTCCACCTCCGACGACGAATTCCGGCGGGTTGTGGAAACAAACCTGTTCACAGCATTCGCTGCAGTTCGAACCGCAGCGAAGCTGCTGCGTGAATCCGGAGGCGGCTCGGTCGTTCTGTTTGCTTCGGCAGCAGCGGAGATCGGCATTCAGAACCATGAAGCAATCGCCGCGGCGAAGGCCGGTGTCATCGGGCTCGGGCGATCCGCCGCTGCCACCTATGCGGCTGCCAACATTCGCGTCAACGTCATCAGCCCCGGTCTGATCCGTACCGAAATGACGCGTCGCATCTGGGAGCAGCCGGCTTCGGCTGCCGCTTCCACGGCCATGCACGCGCTCGGCAGACTGGGTGAGCCTGAGCAGGTCGCATCACTCGCCGCCTGGCTGCTGCAGCCGGAGAATGATTTTGTGACAGGTCAGGTATTTGGTGTCGACGGCGGCCTGGGTCACGTTCTCGCCCGCCGCTGAAGACCCTGCTGCCGAGACGCCGCTCCCATCTCCGGAATCATCATCCACGTTCGCGAAAACTGAATCATGCGAGCCGCGCTGATCTACCCGCACCAGCTCTTTCATCAGCACCCGGCTGTGACCGGCGCCGCAAAAGTGTATCTCGTGGAAGACCCGCTGCTGTTTCGGCAGTACCCGTTCCACTGTCACAAACTGATGCTGCATCGGGTTTCCATGCAGTGCCGCGCTGACGAGCTGCGGAAGGCCGGTAAAGATGTCGTCCACGTCCAGACTCATCAGCTGGCTCGGACAGAAGACATCGCCGGACTGCTCGCCGCAGACGGGGTGCAGCACGTGCAGTACTGCCAGCTCAATGATGACTGGCTGCAGCGCCGACTTTCGGCAGCACTGCAGAGACAGGGAGTTGTCGCCACAGAACTGCCGGACCCGGATTTCCTGACCCCGCTCGACGTGTTTGACGAGCTGGCCGAAAAGAAAAAGAAGTGGTTCTTCACCGACTTCTATATGTCGCAGAGGAAACGGCTGCACATTCTGGTGGATAATCAGGATCGGCCCGAGGGTGGCAAGTGGAGCTTTGATCCTGAGAATCGCAGCCGACTGCCCAAAGGCTGCCAGGTCCCCGAAATCTCATGGCCGCAGGCTGCCGGGAATGCCGCAGAAATCCTGGCTGCAGCTCGTCTCTGGGTCAAAGCCGAATTCCCCGACGCGCCGGGAGACCCTGCTGACTTTCACTACCCGGTCACTCGCCGCCAGGCACTGGCTTCGCTGCAGCAGTTCCTTGAACATCGTTTCGAAAACTTCGGGCTGTACGAAGACGCCATTCACGACCGGGAAACCTTTCTGTTTCATTCCGTACTGACTCCGGCACTTAATATCGGACTGCTTTCACCACGAGAAATTGTGCAGCAGGCCCTGCAGTATGCGGACCGCGTACCGCTGAATTCCCTGGAAGGCTTCCTGCGACAGGTGATCGGCTGGCGGGAATACATGCGCGGTGTTTACCTGCACTTCGGACGCCGACAGCGAACAGCCAATTTCTGGCAGCACCACCGGGCCCTGCCAAAGTCCTTTTATGATGGCACAACCGGAATCGAACCGGTTGATACCGTGATTCGCCGCGTGCTGCAGCATGCCTACTGCCATCACATCGAGCGCCTGATGATTCTGGGCAGTTTCATGCTGCTGTGCGAATTTTCGCCGGATGCTGTTTATCAGTGGTTCATGGAACTGTTCATCGACGCATACGACTGGGTGATGGTGCCCAACGTGTACGGCATGAGTCAGTATGCGGATGGAGGGCTGATCACAACCAAGCCCTACATCTGCGGGTCAGCCTACGTCCTGAAGATGAGCAATTTCAGGAAGGGACCCTGGTGTCCCGTGTGGGATGCGCTGTACTGGCGATTTATCAGTCAGCACAGCCGGCTGTTTGCCGGCAATCCACGGATGTCCATGATGGCCAGGCAGAGCGAAAAAATGGGTGCGAAGCTGGACCAGCACCGCGCCGTGGCGGACCGCTTCCTGGCCTCGCTGCAGTAGCCGTCCGTCGGACTGCCACTGCACTCGCTCAGGCCTCGTCCTCAATATCCGGATCCGCGACGGCATCCTCTGCTTCGTCTGCATCTTCTATTTCGTCTGCATCGTCTGCTTCGTCCGCAGCAGAATCATCAGATTCGTCTGCGCCGTTTACGAGCTCGGCGACGCGATCGCCTTCGGCCGTCCAGCCTCCGGGCTTCGTCATAATCCAGATCAGCATCGATGACAGGGCCCAGCAGTCGTGTACGACCCAGCCGGGGACCTCCGGTTCGTCGAAATGTTCCGGAGTCCTGAGCACAAGGATGGCATCGGGGGTCGAAAGCGTATCGCGAGCCAGCAGTTTCAGCACCGGTGCCAGGGTTCCGCGCAGACGGACCTGTTCGGCAATTTTATAGGGAGGATCAAAGAAAATCAGCGAGTACGGAATGCAGTCATCGCCGCCACGTGGTCGGAAGGAGGTCCTGCGGACGTCTGTCTTCCAGCAGATCGCCCGCGCATCCGGAGCGATGGTGGAAACGTTTTCGCGCAGCAGCGCGTGTACGTCATGGCCGGCCTCAAAGAACACGCATGATGCGGCACCCCGACTGAGTGCTTCCATGCCCATCGTGCCCACGCCCGCAAACACATCAGCGACACGAGCACCGGGGATGAAGGCCCCCAGCCGATCGAATGTCATCTGTCGCACTCGGTCCGTGTACGGGCGAGTGGAATCATCAGAGGGCGTCTTCAGCAGACGGCGGCGGTATTTTCCGGAAATGATGCGGAGAGTCATGTGGCGGACGATCGCAGGAAGTTCCCGGAATTGCAAACGGGCGAGGTGGTTGTTCGCGGCGGTTTCCACACGGGCTCGACACGCAGCCTGCCGACCGCCAGAATCGTCACAGTGCGGCAGGTGCCGCAGACGACGCACATGCAGGCAGGTGAACAGATGAAACGCAGACGACTGGGTGGCAGTGGCATTACGGTTTCCGAAATCTGCATGGGGACCATGACCTTCGGCAGCCAGTGCGATGAAACGCTGTCGTTTCGCATCATGGACCGGGCTCGTGACGCCGGTATCGATTTTTTCGACGCCGCCGAAATGTACCCCGTACCTCCCACTGCCGAAACCTGCGGAATCACCGAAGAAATTCTCGGACGCTGGATGAAAACCGTGCCGCGCGAGTCCGTGATCATAGCCACCAAAATCACCGGTCCGGCTCACGGCTGGTTCGTGCCTCCTGTCAGACATGGTCACTCCGCTCTGGATCGCGTGCAGATCGTTCGCGCCGTCGAAGCCAGCCTGCGAAGACTGCAGACCGACTACATCGATCTTTACCAGACCCACTGGCCCGATCATGGCATGCGGTATGAAGATGTTCTGGAACCGCTGACGAAGCTGGTACAGCAGGGGAAGATTCGAGCTCTTGGGTGCAGCAATGAAACCTGCTGGGGGGTGATGAAAAGTCTGGCCGCCGCCGAAAAGTTCGGACTCTGCCGATACGATTCCGTGCAGAACAATTTCAGCCTGATCAATCGCCGCTGCGAAAGCGAACTGGCTCAGGTCTGCCGGCGTGAAAACATCAGCCTGCTGCCCTTTTCACCTTTGGGGGGCGGAGTCCTGACGGGGAAGTATCAGGATGCTGAGCCAGCCGGAGCCCGCTTCACCGAATACCGACGGCTCGGGGAACGCCAAAGACGGCTGGCCGATCGGTTCCTCAATGACAGGACTTGCGAAACAGTACGCAGACTGAAAACCATCGCCGATGATCTGGGAGTCACCCTGACGGCGCTCAGCCTTGCATGGAGCCGCCAGCACGACTTCGTGGCCTCCACCATCGTCGGTGCCACCAGTGTGGAGCAGCTGGAGGAAAGTCTGGCGTCTGCTGAACTGATCCTTGATGCCGCGACACTGAAACGCATCGATGAAATCGACGAAGCCATCCCCTGCCCCATGAAGGAAGATGGACTGCGCAGACTGTGATCAGCAACCCCGCCGTGATCAGCGACGAACCTTACGCTGCCGAAATCGCTGGCTGAGACGATTCAGAATTCCCAGCTCAGACGCACTTAACGACTGCTGACCGTGAGCATGCAGCTTGGTCAGAATCCGATCCAGCTCGGCTTCATCGCGATCGTCGCGAGTCGGACGTGACTCTTCATCACGAGTTGTCAGAGTTACCCAGCCCTCTGACTCGGAATGAAAATGGAAGCTGTTGTTAAACAGTATGCCTGCAGGGTCGTCCGGATCCGGCGTGTCGTCCTCTTCACTGTCATCGGTATCTTCAAAATCAAGCAACTGCGCCAGTTCCCGGAATCGCTGCTCGGCACGTTCCATCAGCGTGGCCTCATGCACTCGCCGCAGCTCTTCATACTGCAGCAGAGTCAGGAATGCTGCGAAAGCCGTCAGCGAACTGTGCCCGAATACAAATCCCGACAGCACACACATGCCGGAACAGAACATACCCAGCCGGGCTGAGATGGTACGAGCCTTCAGATGCGGCAGTCGGCGACACAGAAACACATACAGGATCTGCCCCAGATCCTGCGGCCGTGCCGGAAACAGGCTGGCCAGCAGCAGATTCCAATTCACCACAAATCCCAGACGCAGGCAGCGCGTGGCAAATGTGTCCGTCGGGGCCGATGACGGCAGAGTCAATGGCAGCAGCAGGTCAGCCGAAAACAGATCCTGTTGCCGCAGCAAACCCAGCAGAACCACACAGGACAGCAGACTGGCGCCCAAAGCGTACAGGCTGCTGCGCGAGTGAGCCGGAAGGTCCTGGGGAAATGGCGGTTCAGAACACACCCGACCGCCAGGCCACAACAGCAGTGAGCCCGGATAAATGCCCGCACGACGGGAAGCAGCCAGCCACACCACGTTCTGTACCAGCAGTGCACAAATCAGACCAGTGAGCAGCAGCACGGCTGCCACCGGATCCCACAACTGCCAGCCCGCGGCAAACGCCGTTACCAGGACCAGTCCGCTGAGTCGAACCGGGGTTCCCAGCAGCGTACCGATCGGCAATGAGGCAACAAGAGATTCGGGGGAGGATCGCATGTTCCTGAATCTTACCCGGGCATGCCGACGGTTGAGAATTAAGAATCTGAAAAAAACGGAGAAAAATCCGGATCCCGCGGTTCGGAATGGCAGTTCCACCGCAAGACGCTTCACCCGGGCGGCGCCACCTCCTGCAAACTCGCTTTTTCAACCTTTTCAGCCTATTCTCAGCGTTCACCCACAGCAGCAGCTGCGGGAAATCCCAGCGCAATCTCAGCACGAGCAACCCGCTATGCACCGCCAATTCGCCGTCTCCTGCTCCTGCCTCGTCCTCGCCGGCGTTCTGCTCAACGCCGCAATCGGTTCGGATACACCCGACGTCCAGCCATGGCAGCTGAAACTGCGACTGCAGACGCCCGCAGGTCCACCAGACTCCCGCCAGCCCCGCACATGGCAGCGCCACGAAACATCAGAACACTGGGAACCCGCCAAAACGGCTGTCATCGTCTGCGATGTCTGGGATCGACACCATTGCCTCAATGCCGTACGCCGCATGACCGAGTTTCTGCCCCGCATGAACGAGCTGCTGACCACCTGCCGGAGCCGCGGAGCCACCATCATTCATGCCCCCAGCGACTGCATGCCAGCCTACCAGCAGCATCCCGCCAGACTTCGCACACTGCAGCTGCCGGCCATCGCGGGAAGACCGGCCGATGTCGAATTCTGGTGCTCCGCCATACCCACCGAAGAACAGGCACTCTACCCCATCGATCAGTCCGATGGCGGTGAAGATGATGACCCCGCTGAACATGCCGAATGGGCAGCCACTCTGGCGGCAGAAGGACGCAACCCCGGACTGCCGTGGCAGACGCAAAACGCAGCCATCACCATTGATCCGCAGCGCGATTTTCTCAGCGATCGCGGTGACGAAGTCTGGAACATTCTGAAGCATCAGCACATCGAAAATGTGATCCTTGTCGGAGTCCACACGAATATGTGCGTGCTGGGACGCCCGTTCGGACTGCGGCAGCAGGTCCGTTCCGGTTTCAATGTTGTGCTGATGCGGGATCTGACCGATTGCATGTACAACCCGCACCGCTGGCCCTTCGTGGACCACTTCACCGGGAATGATCTGATCGTTTCGCATATCGAACGCTTTGTCTGTCCCACCATCACCAGCGATCAGATCCTTGGCGGTTTGCCGCATGTCTCAAAGTACGATCAGCGGACCGCACGCGATGTGCTGACGGCGACACCAGGGAAACCCGCCGAAACTCCGGGACGCGGCTGGTGGACCCCGGTCACTCTGCCCGGATCATTGCCCGCTGAAGTGGGGGACGTTTCACAGAACACCGCCGTCTGGCTGCGGTGCACCGTGCGGCTGCCGAAATCCATGCTGACAGGCGGCCCGGCTGTACTGCAGCTGCCCGCAGACGCAAACGCCACAGCATGGCTCAATGGCAAACCACTGACCCCGCCCACAGCTGCCGACACGGCCCGGCCACTGCCCGCAGACGCAGTCCTTGCCGATGGCATCAACCTGCTGGTCCTGAAGCTGCAGCCCGGCCAGTCCCCGTCATTGCTGGCTGAAGCCCCTGTCGTTCGCTGCGGCCAGCAGACATTGACTCTGGCCGGTCGCTGGCAACTGCAGCTGGACAGCGGCTCCGACCTCTCCTCCATCCCCCTGCCAGCCCAGTTCGGCATCGGATCGGACGTGCTGTTTGAACCGGCCATGGCAGGGCCGGACAAACGCTGACCAGCCCGTTTACGGCGAACCGCGGATGGTGAACCGCAGGTGCCAGTTCAGGCGGCCGCGCTGCGTCGTGCACGACGCGGCAGTCGTACCTGAAAGGTACTGCCCTGCCCCGCTCCAGCACTGAACGGCGTCACGGTGCCCCCGTGATCTTCCACAATCCGATGAATAATGCTCAGTCCCAGACCAGTACCCCGACCGGATTGCTGGTTCGAGAAAAACGGGTCAAAGACCTGCTGCTGCGTCTCGTGGTCCATGCCGCAGCCATTGTCCTCCACCGCCACCACCACATTATCCACCTGCTCCGTCAGCCGCACGCAGACTCGTCCACCGGCATCCGTGGCCTGCAGTCCATTGGCCACCAGATTCAGAATGACCTGACGAATCTGGGCCTCGCTGACTTCCGCCATGATCACACGCTCACACTCAAACTCGATCGTGCGATCGCTGAACTGGCCCAGATGCCGCACCATATCCAGAACCTCGCGAATCAACTGAGCCAGATCAACGGTACTGCGGACTGCCCGATCAGCTCGTGAAAAGTCCAGCAGCCGCGCGGTAATCGCGCCACATCGCAGCGATTCGCGACGAATCATGGCCACTCGTCGCAGGATCTCCTTAGCCTCCGGTGACTCTGCATCATCCCGCTGACAGAGCCGCAGCTCCACGGTCTCCGCCGCCATCGAAATCGCACTCAGCGGATTGTTGATTTCATGGGCGACACCCGCGGCCAGAAAGCCGACATTCGCCAGTCGCTGTGATCTCAGCAGCTGATCACTGCGTTCCCGCACCTTCTGCTGCAGATCCTCTTCAGACTGCTGAAACCGATCGGCCATGCAGTTCACACCCGCTACCACATCCGCAAACTCGTCCTGCACTTTCGAGATCTGCGCAAGGCGATAAGAGGTGTCACCATTGGCGATGCGGGTACAACCTCGAGCAATCTCACGCAGCGGTCCCGAAATCCACCGCAGCGCGGCGGTCAGTGTGGCCAGGAACACCACAATCCCCACCGCCGTGCTCCACGACACAATCTTCAGCAGCGTCGCTGACCGGTCATGCTCCCGCTTCTGTGACTGCTGCAGCCAGTGTCTCGTCTGCCATGCCGGCAGTGTTTCCAGAGTTCGCTGGATCTGAGAAATCGCAAGACCACAGCGATGCTGCAAGTCTCGAAATGCCAGCAGCTCCGCAGTCGCAGCCATGCCGGAAATCTGAGAATTCAACTGACGCAGCTGATACAACTCGCCGTACACAGCGTCCAGTCTTCCAAGGGCAATTTCACGCTGACGCAGATCCTCCTCGTTTTGAAACGGCAGATGCTCAATCCGCCGCCGAAATTCAAACAGCTCCTCCTGAGCCTTCTGGATGCAGCCCGCACAGCTTCGCTGCAGTTGTTCCGCAGCACCGGGTTTACGAGGATCCAGGCGAGTGTACAGAGATTCGCCAATCCGCGAGACTGCTCGGCTGAGCTTATCCTGGTCGGGACTTTCGTGCAGCAGAAAATCCAGATCGTCGACTGCTTCCAGATGCCACAACAGCCCCTGCAGACCGGCCCCGCCCAGCAGCAGGATCAGACCCAGGGCGACGGAAAACAGCAGAATCAGCCTTCTGCGGATGCTGCGAATCAAAAACACATGGGCCTCCGGGTCAGCCATGACCCCGATGTTGTCGTCCTGACAGAAATCCAACGCATTTTGCCACAAAGTCCCGGCCAGTGCCAGACCGGTCATTTCTGCCGGTTTTCAGCAGAAATCGCCGCCGTTTTCTTGAAAAATGCTGGGTTTGACGAGTTGTTGCGGGAAATCAGCGCCCCTTCGACAGTCTCGTCGCGGATTTTTATTGACCGCCCGCCTTCAGATCAGTACCGCCGCGATACACCCGGTCATGCAGCACGCCAGCGTCCCCCCCAGCATCGCCCGGAAGGCCAGACGAGTCAGATCAGCCCGACGCTCAGGGGCCAATGCACCAATGCCACCCACCTGAATACCAATCGATGCAAAATTCGAAAAACCGCACAGGGCATAGGTCAGAATTACGGCCGAACGCGATGAAACCGCCGGCGTCGACTGCTTCATGATTTCCCCCAGCTGCTGATACGCGACAAATTCCGTCGCCACCATCTTCACTCCCAGCAGCTGTCCCGATACACGGCATTCCTGCCACGGGATCCCCATCAGCCATGCCAGCGGAGCAAACACAGTGCCCAGAATTCGCGACATTGTCAATGGCTCCGCGTCCACGCTCAGCTTCCCCATCACCCACACCGACAGCTCAGTCAGACAGTAATCCGCCAGGGCAATCAGCGACGTGAACGCTACCAGCATCGCGCCCACATTCAGCATCAGCATCAGACCGTCCGATGCCCCGCTGCTGATCGCTTCAATCAGATTGCCGCTGGTGCGAGGCAGAGACTGGCCGGTGGATCCGGCTGTTTCCGGTGTCTCAGTCTCAGGCTGCAGCACCTTGGCAATCAGCAGTCCGGCCGGAGCAGAAATCACGGATGCCGTCAGCAGATGCCCCGCATCCATGCCGAAACTGACGTAAATCGCCATCACACTGCCCGCGATCGTCGCAAATCCGCCCACCATGATCGCCATCAGCTCTGATGACGTCATCCGCGCGACGTAGGGCTTCACAACCAGCGGCGCTTCCGTCTGACCCACAAAAATATTGGCTGCTGCCGACAGACTCTCCGCACCCGATGTCCCCAGCGTCCGCTGCATCACCCACGCAATCCCCTTCACCACCACCTGCATCACACCCGCGTGATACAACACAGAGGTCAGTGCCGAGAAAAAGATAATGATCGGCAGCACACTGAAGGCAAACACATTGCCCAGGCCCTCACCAAACAAAAACCGACTGCCCTCACCACCAAACTCAATCAGACGCCCAAAGACCGCACCCGCAGACTCAAAAAATCGCCGACCACTGGTGGTCTTCAGGATCAGCGCGGCAAAACTGACCTGCAGAGCCGTACCCCATAAGACCACCCGCCACGGAAACTGTCGCCGGTTCAGGCTGATCAGCCACGCCAGCACCACCATCACCACATATCCGAAAATTGCAACTGTCTGGTTCATCAGCATTCTCAGCAGGAACAGTACATCACCTGGCTGGAGAGAAAACCGGGTGAATGGAGGTGAAAGACCTCGTCAGAGTACCCAAAAGGCACGCAGCGACAACCCACCATCGCAGTTTTCAGGCCGGAAACGCAGCGACTCCGAACACCCCGTCTTCCGGCAACTCCTGCCGAACCACCCCGAAATGGTCGGGAAATCAGGGTGCTGGCGAATTCCGGCTGCGGAATCTGGGGCGATTTTGTCGATTGTGACGACGTCCGGTGTGGGCAGTCCGCAGGCAGATGCTGCGCCAGCCCAGCCGGAGCTGAAGCGTTCAACTGGGCTGCAAGGAGTGTAACGATGTGGGGCCGACTGGCAGGTCTGATGCGAACCCGGAATTCTCGCAGACAGAATGGACCGGCTGCCGCTGAGGTGCTGGAAACCCGCGCCCTGCTGGCCGGTAACGTGCTCGTAACACTCAGCGATGGACATGCCGTCGTCACCGGTGACAGTGCCGACAACCTGATCCGCGTTCGACCTGATGGTGATCAGATCATTGTGGAAGGCCTCGAAGGCACCACCATCAACGGCGGATCAGCCGTCTTTGCCGTGTCTCAGGATGGCGCGAAGATGTCCGGGCGACTCTGGATCTTCCTCGATGCCGGAAACGATTCCGCCGTGATCGCTCAGGGCATCACCTTCGAACGCGGTTTTCGAGTCTATGGGGGTGACGGCAACGATCGCCTGTCAGCTCTGGGCTCCACCTTTCAACGGCTGGCCGGATTCTTCGGTGATGATGCCAATGACATCATCAGCATCCAGGACTGTACGATCAATGGTGAGCTGCAGGTGCTGGCGGGGACCGGCGACGACCTGCTCAGCGTCACCGACACCGTGGTTGATGGTTCGGCCGTGGCCCACATGGAAGGTGGCAAGGACCGCGTGTCTCTGAATGGCGTCGGTGGCTCAGGTGTGCTGTGGGTCAATCTGGGGATCGACGACGATTCGCTGGCCATGCAGAATACTACTCGCAGCGGCGATATCGTGCTGATCGGCAAGCGCGGTCAGGATGCATTTATGCTGAAAGGCAATACCCTTAACGGCAGTCTGATTCTGCGCGGCGGCGTACAGAATGATGCGGTCGAGCTGCGAGATCCCAACACATTCAACGGCAACGTACAGATACATGCCGGCAAGAGCAGTCGGAATGATTTTGGTGATGTGTCAGGCGGCGATCAGGTGAACGTCGCAGCCAACAACACCTTCAATGCCGCGAAGGATATCGTGAAGTCTGAGGGCACCGAGATTCCGGCGGCCATCAAAACTCGTTTCGACGGGACCAGTGGCACCGGTGGTCTGATTAAAGATGCTGAAGCCGCAGATACCGCTGCTTCCAACCTGGCAGGCTCCGTTCCACTCACCGCCGTGGCCTCCACCGCGCAGTCCGCCCCGGGCAGCGGCGGGGTACTGCTGACTCGAGTTCCCCAGGTGACGATTTCCGGGAAGACCCTGGCCGGAGCCACTGTGACGGTGGACAGCAATGAGGATGGTGTCTTCGACGATGCGTCGGTCGTCGCTGATGCCTCCGGAGACTACACACTCAGCATCAACGTCACTCGCAAAGACCTGTACACCAGCGTGACCGGGAATGATGAACTCACCGGACGCCGCACACTGAAAGTACGCTCCACAATCAGCAACGCCGCCCGTGCTGACAAATCCCTTGAAATCGACTACGTCACCGGCAGTGTGGTCCAGTTCACCTCGGCACTGGGAACGTTTGAACTGGAACTGTTCGACCAGCAGGCTCCCGGAGTTACCGAGAACTTTCTGAACTACACGAATCCTCAGGAAGGACAGACTGAGGGGCGATACACCAATTCCTTCATCCATCGTTCAGTCGACAACTTTGTGATTCAGGGGGGCGGATTCACGATCAACAATGGCATTATCAGGGAAGTTCCGCTGGATGCCTCCGTCACCGGTGAATTCTCCACCAGCCGGCCGAACATCAAGGGCACGATCTCCATGGCTCATGCCGGAGACCCGAACAACCTGACCAGCCAGTGGTTCATCAACACCGTCGATAACCCCAGCCTCGATGATTTCGAGGGTCGCCGACATACCGTGTTCGGACGTCTGGCCGCCAACAGTCAGACAGTGGTTGATGCCATCGCCGCACTGAATCAGAACAACCTCACATCGCAGACCGGTTCTTCCGCCATGGGCGAAGTGCCGCTGACAGAACCGTTCGTCGAATTCAGCCGACCGCTGACCGGGACCGTGACGGCTTCATCCGGCAGCACTCAGGTCACCGGTGTTGGGACGAAATTTACCGAGGAACTGCGCGGGGCACTGTTCGGGCTGCGGTCGCGCATTCAGATCAACGGCCAGGCGTTCTTCGTGGCGTCAATCGACAGCGATACCCAGCTGACACTGTCCCAGGCTCCGACCTTCACTGTCAGCGGAGTTTCCGCGAAGTCGGACTTCAATGACAGCGCCTTCGCGAAATTCACATCCGTGAAGGAAATTCTGAAGCAGCCATCACAACAGACCTGAGCTGCCGGGGTTCAGCAGGAACGCTCACCGCTGGCTATTCGTCCGCTTCCCAGTGAAACCGATGCAGCAGACGGTGGGCCACAGGAGTCACCATGACGGCCGCCGTAACAATGAACAGCAGCCCGGAATACAGCGCATAGCAGCCGGCGAACAGTTTGCCGGCGGTTGTCTGCGGCATCGTGACGGGCCCCATTCCCCCCAGCAACATCGCAGAATTCAGAAAACCATCAACCGGCCCCAGATCCTCGAACCACCAGTAACCTGCCACGCCCAGCAGAATCGAAAACACCAGCATACCGGCCGACAGAGCAAAGTGTCGCAGCAGTCGCCACAGAAACTCAGCAGATGCCAGCGGTCGAAGTTCACGGCTTTCATACATCAGCGGACTCCTGCAAATCCGCCGCCCGTCGCTGCAGGACCAGCAGATACTCACGATTGCCATCCGAACCGGCCACCGGACATTCCAGTAACCCGATTTCCTCGGTCTGCGGCAGCTGCTTCAGTGCAAATCGGCGAATCCGCTCCGCCGTCTCCTGACGCACACCCTCGTCCCGAATAATCCCGCGACCACGCGCAGCCTTCCGACGACCCGCTTCAAACTGCGGCTTGATCAGTGCCACCAGCACCCCACCCACGCTCAGACGCTCCCACGCCGGCAACAGGACCAGCGACAGAGAAATAAACGACACATCGACACATCAATCACAACCCGATCGAAATGCGAGACCGGCAGCAATTCTGATGCCAGCTGCCGCGCATTCACTCCTTCCGGATTGCACACCCGAACGTCACCAGCCAAACGGGGATGCTACTGCCCGCGACTGACATAACGCGGCTGTGACAGCACGGCAATCACCGCTGATCCAGTCGTTCCCGTTGCATCGTCTGATGCT
The DNA here is from genome assembly GCA_005791255.1 of Planctomyces sp. Lineage (GTDB taxonomy): Bacteria > Planctomycetota > Planctomycetia > Planctomycetales > Planctomycetaceae > SXXK01. The sequence continues at coordinate 160 of SXXK01000274.1, read as the reverse complement.
CCGCCAGTCAGGAGTCAGTGGAAAAGTGCAGCACAAATCGTTTCGCAACCGCATCCTCTCGACCTCGCTGCCCGTTTGCAAGGTCCCGCCCCCGCAGGTATTCACCGCTGGTTCAACAGTGTGTCCCCGGCGATGTCTTCCAGCCAGCTCCGAGCCGTCT
>SXXK01000273.1 GCA_005791255.1 Planctomyces sp. | reverse complement strand
GTACAGTGGAAGCGATGCAGGCCGGTCGTCCTGCCTGACTGGAGACCAGCGGCAGCATGCGGGCGAACTGTGCCGCTGACAAGTGCAGTGAACTGGCCCACGTGCCGGTGCCGGAGTTCACCAGCACGGTAAACAGATCTGCTTCCCTGCCGGAATGCTGGTGATCCAGAATCAGCGGACGCAACTGGTGCTCCTGAGCATTCTGCAACAGTGTCTGCAGACCCTGTGCTGCGAGGTCTGTGTGCAACTGCACCGCATTTCGATCCGAAGGAGTTCGCACCATCAGCCATTCACCGTTTTTATACCACCCGAGTGAACTCAGGAAACCAGGGATGTCGCGGTAGTCCTGCTGTATGCCCTCCTGCATTTTTTCGTTCATGAAGCCGGCCGAACCGAACCACCAGCTGAAAAACACGTTATGTTTGGTGCCGATGCACAGCCTTTTGACTGCGTTTCCGTCTCGGAACGGCAGCAGGACCAGCGGACGCTGCCCCTCGATCGCTCGGCCCCAGTCTGCGTCAGCATCGATAATCTCAATCCGCCATTCTGAGGGATGCTGAAGTCCGTCTGCATCCTTCGGCCACGGTTCTGCGAGTGCATCAAAGATGCGTTCTCCACTGCCGACCTGCAGCGTGACGCGATGCGGACAGATCTCCGGAGGCAGCGTTTTTGACCATGCCAGCAGGCCCTCCAGTGTGGCACCCTGCAGCACCGACCAGCCGGGTCCCTGAGTGACGAGGTTTTCCGGAACGGTTTCGACGGTTGCTGTGGTCGCGGAGGTGGCGACCGAGCCACCTGATTTTTCCACGGCAGGCGGCGCACTGTCGACTGGTGCAGCTCCGGTCGGTGCGCCGCCTGCCTGTGGTTCTGCGGCGGCCTGGCCAGTCCGGGCCTGCTGCCACGGAATAAAGGGATCCGGCTGATTCAGCAGGCGGATGTCGGTCGGTGTGATCTGCAGGACTCGACGACCATCCCGGGAAATTTCAAATGTCTTCGGCTGATGCACCAGCACACCGTTGTGCCGCACGGAGAAGTCATGATCTCCGAATTTCACTGCGACCTGCAGGCCTCGGACTTCACCGTTGCCCACTTCGATCAAGTGTTCCTGACCGTCCACCTGCAGCGTCAGTCTGCCCCCAAGACTTTTCAGCCACTGATCATCGATCGCTACCTGCAGCACCTGTGAACCGCTTTTGAGGTAAACACTGACGTAGGAATACACGGCGAGGAAGGCCAGTGCAAAGGTCAGTCCGGCCAGCAATCCCCACTGTGCCAGCAGGCTGGGTTCCGGCAGCGGCTGCAGTCGTCCCTGTTCGTATTTGTAGTTGCGGCGATGCACAGGCACGCTGCTGTAGCTTTGCAGGGCTTTGTGCAGTCGTTTTGCAGCAGCATGGCCGGGTTTGAGCTTCAGCAGTCGTTTCACCAGAATTTCGAGGCCATCCGTTTTCCGCTTCTGCTCCATTTCGCGAATGTCAAGCCAGAGCTGATCGGCTTCCGCCTCACAGGCCCGTGCCCTGCGCAGCAGTTGCTCAAGTTCATCGGTTCGCCGGGCTGGTGGCACGTCATCCAGCAACTGCTGGCTGCCGGATAGGTTTCTGTCTGCAGACTGGCATCCAGTCGAGCTCCGGCCCGGCCCAGCATGATGCCAGGATCCGCGGCTGCAGCAGAGCGGCCAGGCAGCAGCAGCGTTTCGAGGCGTACCGCTGCCGCCTCAACCAGCTGTTCCGCCCCGTGTGCGTCCAATGCTTCTGCCGGTCGGGCCAGCCATCGCTGAAAATCGGCCTCTGATCGAATTCTGGTATCTTCCGAACCGCCCGTGCCGGACCACAGCAGAGTGACCGGCAGCAGTACGACGAGTGCCGCAGTCGCGGTGAGCAGCCTGCTCCGCAGCCTCTGACGCTGCTGCCTTCGAAGTTTTGCCCGACGATCCAGCCAGTCTGCCAGCGCGATTCGCAGTTCACGAACGCTGCTCCAGCGGGATTCCGGCTGCCGCTGCAGACAGCGCTGACAGATGAGTCGCAGTTCTGGACAAAACTCCGACGGCAGCTCCGTCGGTTCCTGCCCCAGCATCTGCTCCAGCAGGGATTCCATTGTCTCGCCGGAATAGGGTGGTTGACCTGTCAGCAGAAAATACAGAATACCGCCCAGTCCGCAGATATCTGCTGCCGCTGTGAGCTCAGAAATCTGGCACAGCAACTGCTCGGGGGCCATCCATGGCGGAGTTCCGAGCCCGGCGACTCGAGTCGTATCATGCGAGGCATCTGCAGACTGTCGCAGCGAAATGCCGAAGTCGGAGATCTTCGGCAGGCAGTCCGAACAATCCGAGTGTTCGGCGTACTCCAGCAGCACATTTGCCGGCTTCAGGTCCAGATGCAGAATTCCCTGATCATGCATGTACTGGACGGCTGCGGTCAGAGCGAGTGTCAGCCTGACGGCCTGCTCGGGATCTCGGCATAAGCCATGGTCCTTTAGTGTGCCCCCCGCCACATACTCAAAGATCAGCACGAACCAGCTGGCTGATTCCTCGGCCCTGTATAATCTGACAAGTCCGGGATGAGCCAGTCCTGCTGCCAGGCGAACTTCGGCCAGCCAATTCCCACGCAATGACTCGCGGTCGGGGCCTTCTGCAGGCAGCAGTTTAACGGCCACAGTCCGCTGCATCTGCTGCTCCTCCGCCAGCCAGACTTCTGAGCGGCTGCCTCGTCCGAGCACTCGCAGCAGGCGACACCCGGCGATTTCAGATGGTACCGGTGGGCGGACCCGCAGCGGGATCGGCCCTGTCGCCAGTTCGACGGACTGCAGTTCCGCGATTTGCTGCAGCAGGTTTTGGCACTGTCGGCATTGCTCTACATGCAGTTCCAGCAGGTGGCGACGTTCGGCCTGCAGGGAATCGCCGGCGAGTGCCTGCAGATCAGTCGCCGCCGGGCAACTGGGTGATCGGGTCATTCCGAAGTCTCCGCCGCTGCCGCCTCGCGCAGCATCCGCCGGACTCGCGAGAATGCCGCAAAGGCAGCCGCGTAACGCATATCGTGCTGACGTGCCACTTCGGCGATTTCCATTCCGTGCACAGCAATCTGTTCAAAGATGGTCCATGATTTAGGAGAGACCTTTTGGCGAATCTGAGCCTGAATCCGCTGTGATTTTTCTGCCAGCGCCGCAGCCTGCCTCGACCGCTCTGTTTGCTCCGATCGATCGGTCTGAAAACTCAGGCAGGAAGCAGTAAGTTCCAGAACTGGTTGCGCTGCCATTCGTTCACGGTTGCGACGCCGTTCTTCAGATTTCAGAAAATCACTCAGTCGGCTGCGATAGAGACTTCTGAGCCAGCCACGAAAGGATCCTGAGGAGTCGTATTGGAATGAGCGGACACGACGTGCAAGTTCAAACCACAGCGTTTGCGTCAGATCCTGCACATCAGCCGGGTTCCGGAGACTGGTGCGAGCCCAGCGGTCCAGCAGTGGCTGGTATGCAGCAAAAAACTGCCGCGAGGCGGTCTGGTCACGCCACGTGTGCAGACGACTCAGCAGCGTCTTACTGGTTTGTGGCTCAGCGTCCGCCATGACAGGCACCCCAGTGCGACCTTCCATTGAAATTTCGGGAGGGTAAGTGGCTGAGATTACCCGGTGCCCGCCGGGCCTTGCAACCGAGCGACGGGTGCAACCGGTATCATCGGCACCATGGCTGGAAAAATGCTCGGGAAAATCCCGAGGTTCGGGGAATCCCTGCCGGTGTGAGTGTGACAATGGTGAATACCCGTGGGTACCGTAAATGTTAACCTTCCATGCACTTGCAGTTCTCCGCCAGTCGGAGAAGGAGTTGTCTGTGGCAATCGGCATCATTCCGCTCGTGGACTACGCCTTCAAAATGCTGTTCGGCAACGAAGAGCACAGTCCCGTCACCATCCATTTCCTGAACTCTGTGCTGGTCGGTCAGCCTCCGGTGACAGAAATCACATTTCAGAACCCGATTCGCTATCGCCACACCGCGGACGGCAAAGTTTGCATCCTCGATGTTCTTGCCATTGACGCTCTCGGACGACAGCTCAACATCGAAGTTCAGATATCGCTGCCGGCTGGCATGGCAAAACGCATGGTCTACTATTCGGCCCAAACCTATGTCAGGCAGTTACTGGAAGGTCAGAGCTACAATTCACTGCAGCCGGCTATTTGTATTTGTGTGCTGGCAGGAGCTCTGTACAGCCAACCGGCTGAGCTGCATCTGGACTTCCGGCTCCGTGAAAAATCCCATCCCCTGACTCTGACGGACGATCTGCAAATCCATTTTTTGCAG
>SXXK01000272.1 GCA_005791255.1 Planctomyces sp. | reverse complement strand
CTGCTGCTGAGCCATTGATCAGGGACCCGGTTGCATTTGACTGGGACGAGCGTGGTCGTTTGTGGGTTGTGGAAATGGGTGACTATCCGGCAGGTGGCGGGCAGACGGGGCGTGTGCGACTTCTGGAGGATGTGAATGGGGATTTCGTGTATGACCGGGCCGTCACATTTCTGGATGGTCTGGATTTTCCGAGCGGGATTCAGTGCTGGCGGGATGGAGTGCTGATCACGATGGCTCCGCAGGTGTTCTACGCGGAGGACCAAAATGGTGACGGGGTGGCTGATCTCCGACAGCCATTGTATGCGGGGTTTGTGGAGGGCAATCAGCAGCACCGAGTGAATGGCATGCGGTGGGGGCTGGATGGCTGGCTGTATCTGGCAAATGGCGACAGTGGTGGTTTGGTGGCTGGCCTCGGCGTGCGGCCCGGTGTGGCGGGTAACGAAGTGGCGGTTGGTGCTCCGGTGGTGCTGCGGGGGCGGGACCTGAGGATTCAGCCGGACACGAATCGGGCGCAGGGTGTGGCGGGAACGACGCAGTTTGGGCGTGAGCGCGATGATTACGGGAACTGGTTTGGGAACAACAATTCGAACCCGATTTGGCAGTATCGGCTGGAGGAGCGATATGTGCAGAGGAATCCGCATGCGCGTCTGGCGGGAGTGACATCTGAGGTTTCTGCGGTACCGGGGGCTGCCCCCGTGTTTCCTCGCAGTCGGACTCTTGACCGTTACAACGATTTTGGCACGGCGAATCGCTTTACGTCAGCCTGTGGAACGATGATTTATCGGGATATCTGGCTTGGTCCGCAGTATTACGGAAACGCATTTACGGCAGAGCCGGTGCATAACCTCGTTTCAAGACTTGTGCTGAGTGCGGAGGGAGCTGGTTTCCAGGGAGTGCGGGCAGCGGATGAGCAGTCATCTGAGTTTTTGGCGTCGGAAGACAACTGGTTTCGTCCAACGATGCTGCGGACGGGACCGGATGGTGCCGTGTGGGTGGCGGATATGTATCGAGCAGTGATTGAGCATCCGGAGTGGATTCCGGCGGAATATCAGCGGAAGCTGGCTTTGGATTCCGGCAGCGATCGCGGGCGAATCTATCGGATTGTTCCGGATGTGGGCTGCTGCAGCGGGGAACAGCCGGCGGTCGAAAGTCAAGAAAATTCCGAAAGCCGTACGTTCTTTGCAAATGACTGGAAAACGCAGGATTTGGTGTCAATTGCGGAACGGGTGGGCAGTGTGAATGGGTGGTGGCGTGACGCGGCGCAGCGGATGCTGCAGCACCGTGCTGCTGAGGCGTCGGGGCATCCGGGTGTGCTGTCTGCGCTGCGGAGGCTGGCTGGAAGTGAATCTGCGGCCGTGGCAGCTCAGGCTCTGGCAACTTTGGCGATGCTGTCTGAGGACAAGTCGGATCGGGATTTGGTGCCTGCGATTCAGGCCGGGTTGCGGCACGCGGATCCGCGTGTGCGGGCGATGGCTGTGCAGTTGCTTGAGCCGCACCTGCGTTTATCTGCTGGTGAAGTGCTGCAGGCTGTGGCATCGCTCGAGTCCGATCCGGATGAGCGGGTGCAGCTGCAGTTGGTTTTGAGTCTGGGAGAGGTGCCTGGTGATGCGGCTGCTGCACTGCTGGGCCGGCTGCTGGCTGCGGCTGTGAACCGGGAGTGGGTTCAGCGTGCGGGTCTGACATCGTTGACAGCGGAGAATGTTGGGGGAGTGCTTGATGCGGTATTGCGGCTGAATGCGGACGGCACTGAGGAGTTGGTGGGGCGTTTGCTTTCGCAGGCGGCCGAATTCGGTCGGGCAGAATCGCTGGGCGTGCCGGTGCAGCGGATGCTGCAGCGAGTCTCTGAGGAGCCTGGCAGGGTGAATTTTGCGGCTGTGTCCGGTGTGCTGCGCACGGTGCTTGCAGGCTCAGCCGGAGATACTCTGAGGGCAGAGAAAAGCGTGCAGGAGCTGATGGAGGCTGCTCGTCGGTCGGCAGCGGGAGTCGCGTGGGATGTGACAGCCGAGTCTGGTCAGCGGGCCGCCTGTGTCGGGTTCCTCGACGCGGTGGGCGTGGAGCCGGAGAAGCTGTCTGACCTGTTGCAGCCTCAGGTTCCGCTGGAGGTGCAGCGAGTGGCCGCGTCGGTCATTTCCAGACGTGGCGGTGAGACGACTGTATCGGCGGTACTGCAGGCATTCGGCGGACTCTCGCCGGTGGTCCGTGAGGAAGTGCTGGAGGGTCTGCTGAGTCGGTCTGCATCTGTCAACTGGCTGCTGTCCGCACTCGAGTCGGGGGTACTTTCTCCGGTGGATCTGAGTGCTGCGCAGCGAGACCGTTTGCTGAGTGACCGTCGAGATGCTGTCGCGCAGCAGGCTCAGAGGTTGCTGGCGGTTCAGGGGGCTTCTGACCGCGCTGCTGTTGTTGAGCAGCAGAGGCAGCAGCTGGAGGGTGTTTCGGGGCAGCCGGCAGCCGGTGCCGTGGTGTTCGAGAAACGCTGCGGCAGTTGTCATCGGCTGCAGAACATTGGCCGGGAAGTTGGAGCTGATCTGGCTGCATTGAAGGACCGTTCAACCAATGCTCTGCTGACTGCGAGTCTTGATCCGAATCAGGCAGTGGAGTCAAAGTTTCTGAGTTACACGGCGGTGACGACTGAGGGAGTGCAGCATGTGGGAATGTTGCGCGGCGAAAACGGCAACGCGATCACGTTGCTGGGATCAGACGGTCGTGAACAGACACTGTCGCGCGGCGAGCTTGAGCTGCTGAAAGCCTCGAAGCGATCGCTGATGCCGGAGGGACTGGAGAAGGATCTGAGCGTTCAGGATCTGGCGGATGTCATAGCGTTTGTGCAGTCCGCCGGTGCTGTATGGAAGCAGTTTGAGGGCAATCAGCCGGCAGCGGGTGTATTGCAGGCGGACGGTTCGATTTTGCTGCCGGCTTCCGGGGCTGAGATTTATGGTCCCAGTCTGGTGTATGAGGAGAAGTACGGAAATCTGGGATTCTGGTGCAGCACTGAGGACTACGCGCGGTGGACATTTGAGGTGCCTCGCAGCGGCGACTGGCGAGTGCAGCTGGAATTTGCGTGTGACGACGGGACTGCGGGCAGTGCAATTCGCTTTTCGACGGGTACGCGGCTGCTGACGGCGCGGGTTCCGGGCACGGGAACGTGGGACGAATATCGTCGCTGGGAGGCGGGCACGATCGATCTGCATCGTGGGCGCGGTCAGTTGATTGTGACGGCCCCGGAGAAGCCCGGGATGGCGCTGATTGATCTGAAGGCGATTCGGCTGCTGCCGCCGCAGTAATCTGCCGGGAGCAATGGGGTGATTGGTGCGTTTTGGCAGAGGGGGGGCGAGCGATGTTTGGATTCCGTGCTGCGACTGGGCGTTCTTTGGGGCTGAGTTGTGCGATCTGGTTGTGCGGCTGGGCTGTGCTGTGTTGCGGAACTGTGGCTGCACAGAACCGCATTCAGCGTGAGAATGCTCTTCCGGGCGCGACGGACTGGCAGCTCACACGGGTGAAAATTGTGGGGAGTGGATGTCGATCGGTGCCTGTGGAGGCGTATTGTTCGCGGCAGAGTGTGGCTGCGGGTGAGACCATCGACATTATGGCATCGACGAATCCGGCCCGAGCCTTTCGGCTGGAGATTTTCCGTACCGGGTGGTACGGGGGGCGTGGTGCCCGGCTGCTGAAAACGATTGATCGCGTGGACTGCGGAACTCAGGCAGATCCCCAGCCGGGTGAGAAGAATTTGCATGAATGTCGCTGGAAGCCGACGGTTTCACTGACGATTCCGGAAGACTGGCTGAGCGGCGTGTATCTGGGGCGACTGACGACAATTCCTGAGGGGCATGAGCCGTACTGGCAGAGCTATG